>JADHVL010000018.1 GCA_016784025.1 Fidelibacterota bacterium
TTTTTGAGGGGCAGGATATAACGTACCATCTTTTTATGGGTACGTGTCTTTCCGCGTACTTTATCTCCAAATGCTTGTGCTTTAGCCATAGTCTTTCCTCCAGTCCTTTAGCGGGGCGAAACTAAACGACAGTCACGCCTATTGCAAATAATTTTGTGCAGCGCTTACTTGAAAGACAGAATATCCTTCTCAAAGACTTTGTGATCGGTATAGCCAACATACTTACGTTGAATATTGAAATCTTTATCAATAACAAAGGTTGTAGGTATGCTGCGTACACCACCATAGGCCTGTACAACACTGCCATCACCATACACGATAGGGTAATTAATGTTCATTTTCTCAGCAAAGGGAACCACAACTTTTGCACCACCACGATCCAGAGAAATGCCCAGGACTACCACATCATCTTCGTAATCATCCTGAAGTTTTATAAAACTGGGAATTTCCATTTTACAGGGACCACACCAGGTAGCCCAGAAGTCCAAGATGATAATCTTACCTTTATAATCAGATAGCGAAACTTTCTGTCCATTAAGATCAGTGAGGGTAAAATCTGGAGCACTTTGAGCAGATACGGATGTTGTACCTATCATAAAGATACCAAAAATTACAAAGAGGATGGCGGCTGAGCTGGCGATAATTTTATTTTTTTTCATTCTATTCCTTCTTTCGTTGTTGCTCTTAGAGCGATTATCACCCATCGAGTTACAAATTACTGCGATGAATATGGCTTTATAATCCCTTCTTTCACATTATGTTTCTCCGCAATTGCTCGAAAACTGTTTAAATGTCAGCCAGCAGTCAATTTCAAGCACCTCGAGTCTGTTTTTGAAGAAGAAGGGGAACACTTATATGAGTCCCAGGAAAATTATCCTGATTTTGGTTGCTATCACCATGATGGTAGCCTGTAGCAATAATTCGGAGTTGGTAAAAGATATGACATCAAGTAAAAAAGATATGGCCGCTATTGATGAAAAATTGGGGCTTAGTCGAATTCAAGATGAAGTGATTTTTCGTCTATTTGCGCCGGGAGAAGACCAGGTAAACCTGGTTCTTTTTAAAAAATATGATGACGATAGAGGTGAAAACCTCGCCATGCTCAAAAAGAGCAATGGTGTCTGGGAAGTAAGTGTTCCCAATGATAAGCTCACAAAATTTTATGCCTATTCAACTTCTGGTTCTGAGGGTATCATTATTCCAGATCCATATTCTCAGGCAGTAGTTAGGCAGAATCATTTCAAGTATCCCAGCAAATCTGTCATTTTACCCCAGGACAATTTTGATTGGCAGGGAGACGAGGTAACCTCTGCTGCAATGGGAGATCTCGTGATTCTTGAAGCCCACCTCAGAGATATGACGGTTCATCCAACATCTGGCGCCCGGCAGCCAGGCACATATAAGGGCTTTGTCGAATCGACCCAAAAGGGCGGCATTGTTCATTTGAAAGATATGGGATACAATGCGGTAGAATTTTTACCTCTCCAGGAGTTCGGAAATATTGAAATAGATTATAAGAATTCAGAACTCAGCACCTGGAATGACTGGAATCCATACGAAGCCAATCACTGGGGCTATATGACCTCATTTTTCTTTGCTCCAGAAATTTATTACGGATCAGATGGTGTCAAGGACCGGGGGATCTGGATTGGACAGGATGGACGAGCAGTCAATGAAATGAAAGAAATGGTGCGGGCTCTGCATAAGGAAGGCATATCAGTCATCCTGGATGTGGTCTATAATCATGTCTCCCAATATGATGACAATCCATTTAAACTCATTAACAAAGACTACTATTTCAGATTGGATGAGGAAGGGGATTATCTCAGCCATAGTGGTTGTGGGAATGATTTTAAAACCGAAAACAGCATGTCTCGGAAAATGATCATCGAGAGTCTCTTACACTGGATGAATGAGTATCACATAGATGGTTTTCGTTTTGATCTGGCTACAATGATCGATCTGGAAACAGTAGATGCTATTACAGCTGCCACTCAAGCAGTAAATCCCAATGTAATTCTCATTGGTGAACCCTGGGGCGGAGGCGGATATAATCCAAGTGAGCTGGCGGATCATGGCTGGGCCTCCTGGAATGATCATTTCCGCAATAGCATCAAAGGCCGGAACCCTCGTGAAAATGATTCGGGTTTTATTTTTGGTAGGCTCTGGGATGGAAATGATACCGAACATTACAAAAAACTCATGCGTGGCTATTTACAAAGTGAGGGTGGACATTTTAAGGATCCCTCACAAAGCGTGAATTATCTGGAAAGTCATGATGACAATACCATGGGTGATTTTATCCGTTTGTCTCTCGGCAAGGTTGGAGCAGATGAAAAGGTCACCAGAGCCCAGGTTGCTCGATTGTCACCAGAAGAGCTGACCATACATAAATTGGCGGCCTTGAATCTTTTGACCAGTCAAGGTCCAGTTATGATAGCCCAGGGGCAAAGCTGGGGTCGGGCCAAGGTGATTGCCAACAGTGTTGGAAATGATCCGAATATGGGCCACCTCGATCATAATTCTTATGAGAAAGATGATGAAACCAACTGGTTGAATTGGGAGGAAAAAGATCTCAATCAAGATCTTGTTGATTACTACCGCGGATTGGTTGCCATCCGTAACAAATATTCTGAAATTAGAAATGCGACTACCGGCTACCGCCAATTTATTGATGGTTCCAATAAACTTTCATTTGGTGTTGCCATGGGAGATGACACCAAGATACTGGTGTTATTGAATGCCAATAAGAAATCTGTTTCTAAATTCTCCTTACCTCCAGGGAGCTGGACCATTTTAGCTGATGCAAATCAGGTATACGCTGAAGGTCATGGAACCATGGAGAAAGTAGCAAAAGTACCTGAGCAATCAGGACTCATCCTCGTTCAATAGGTGATCTATGAAATCGACTACCAAATATCTTCATTTCAATGTTCCGGAGCGAATGGGCTTTGTCAACATCACCAGAGATGTTGCATCCATTGTTCATGAGAGTGGTGTGCAGGAAGGGCTTTGTTTAGTAAATGCCATGCATATTACCGCATCAGTTTTTATCAATGATGAAGAATCCGGATTGAAGGAAGATTACAAACGCTGGTTGGAGTGGCTTGCTCCTTTTGACGCCAGTCCCGAGCGCTATCATCATAATCGCACTGGTGAGGATAATGGAGATGCCCATCATAAACGTCAGATTATGGGACGTGAAGTAGTTGTTGCCATTACCAAAGGTCGTCTGGATTTTGGCACCTGGGAACAGATTTTCTATGGTGAATTTGATGGCAGACGCGAGAAGCGCGTTCTGGTAAAAATTATTGGTGAGTGATTTAGAAGTTAGAAGTTAGAAGTTAGAAGTTAGAAGTTTAAAGTTAAAAGTTAAAAGTTAAAAGTTAGAAGTTAGAAGTTAGAAGTTAGAAGTTAGAAGTTAGAAGTTAGAAGTTAGAAGTTAGAAGTTAGAAGTTAAAAGTTAAAAGTTAAAAGTTTGGAGTTAAAAGTTTGGAGTTATGCTTACAACAAAGTGTTGCTCAGAGAATAGTTACTCCTCACCGATCAAAGCCTACCCAACATTAAACTCAAGAACTCATTACCTCAGGCCCACCCTTCGAGTCGTTCACTCCGTTCACCCTCAGGGAGACAAGACTTCCAAATCCCTCGAACCCAAAAACCCAAGAACCCATTAACTTATAGCCCCAATTCTTCCTTAACTACCTTGGTCCACAGAGCATAACCCACTTCATTCATGTGCAAGCCATCATGTCCAAAAATATCTGGACGAGGGGTGCCATCTTCACCTAGCATGGGTGTAAACACATCAATATAATATAGATTCTCTACCTCCTCAGTACGTGCCTTGATCAGGGCGTTGGCCTTGGCCATATTTTCTAAATAATCAATACGGGCTAAACTGGGCTTAATGGAGATAAAAAAGATGGGTTTCCTGGGCCACTTTTCAAGCACCTCTGAAACGAAAGTATTGTAGTCGCGAAGTACTATTTCAGGTGTCTTTCCAGCTGCGATATCGTTGTCTCCTTCGTAGACAAGAATAGCGTTGGGACGGTAGGGGAATACGATATCGTCCATGAAATAAATCAAGTCCGACATGTGAGATCCGCCAAATCCGCGGTTGAGCACATTAAGTTCAGGAAAGTCGACGCTTAGTGTTTTCCAACCCCGGATACTGGAACTGCCCACAAAAAGTACTGAATTTGGGCGAGGTTTTTTTAATGAATCAGCAGATTTAAATTCTGCTATTGCTTCAGAAAAACGTTGGGGATCAACCATCACTTCTGGAGTTGCAGTGGGCGTCGGACCACAGTTGAAAATAAAGCTGGTGATGACAATCAGACTTAAGGCAATGGGGCTTATAACTTTTTTCATGGTATTTCTCGCTTATTGAGTGCTAAAACATAACAAAAAATTGTGCTTAAAATATGCAGGAGGGAGTGCTGACAATCAACTTATAAAATCCAAAACCAATGTGGACAGCGCATCCGGTTTGTCCGCATGCAACCAGTGTCCCGCCCCCTCAATAGTCTGCAATTGAGCGAGGGGAAAATATTGTAGAATTTCCGCAGAGAGCGATGGCTCCAGATAATCTGAATTTTCTCCTCGGAGAAAAAGGACTGAACCGATAAAGGATTGATCCAGCTCCAGATTCATTGTCAGGTCGCTGTAATGCTCCAACAGGGCATCCCGATTGAATTTCCAGGCCAGGCTACCGTCTAGTTTCCTCAGGATGTTTTTAAGCAGAAATTGCTGAATGGGAGGGGATTCAATGAGGCTTTGCAGCTCTTTTTTAATTTGATCCCGGCTGGTGAATTCATCTGGATTAATTTCTGATAGCGCCTTCAGAATGAATTCATGTTTCCCTTCCACACGATCCATCCCAATATCCAGAACCGTTAAACTGTTGACCATATCTGGATAGAGGGAAGCAAAGCGCATTCCCACCTTACCACCCATGGAGTGCCCTACAATATGGACATGTTCAAGTCGTTCCTGAGTAATGAACTGGTGGAGGTCCTGTGTCAGCTCTGTATAGTCCATGGCAGATTCATGGGGTGAACTTCCATGGTTACGCTGATCCAATGTGAAAACTTGAAATGATTGACCCCAACGACGAGCCAGGGTGTGCCAATTGTCAGAGGAACCAAAAAGACCGTGCAAGATGATAAGGGGTTCACCTACACCATATTTTCGGTAATGGAGTCTCATTCTATGATTAGAATGGGATCGTTGAGATGCACGCTCCCTGTACTTAGCGCAACGAGATTCATGCCGAACATGACCTTCCCATCCTGCTTTCGATAGGTTGCCAGAGTCTTCAGGGGTTCTTTGGATGCAGCGCCGGTTTTTTGATCGATGGTTGTGACCTGACAACGAGCACAAGGTTTTACCACTAAAAATTCCACTTCCCCAATTCTGATTTTTTTCCACTGATCTTCAGCAAATGCTTCAAAGCCGCTCACCACCAGATTGGATCGAAATCTATCCATGGGAACAGGGCTTGTTAATCGACTATTGAGGTCATCCAGGGATGCCTGGGAAGTGAGAAGGTAGGGATAGCCATCGGCGAAACTGACTTCAAATGAGCGGTCTTGTGGAAGATGGTTCTTTATCAGGGGACGGTGTACATCCTCATTCATGTGAATAAGATGAACTTGTTGCTCCAGGACATCGCTAAACCAGTTGTCAGTTTCCTGATCCACCCATAAACCATCAACCTTATCCTTCCAGATCATGGCCTGTTGTCGAACATTACTATTAACATTCAAGTGTAGCTTGAGTGAGGATTTGTCAGGGTATTTCACCAGGAGGTGGTCGTTGTTCTGAGAGATTTTTATCTGACCCAGTAGAGCTGTTGTGCGTTGGGAGATAAATTTACCTGCTTTATCAATTAGGAGCCAGCGTCTATCTAGTGGAAAGCCACGATCCAGAACCTCACATGCATGGAGATCAATTCCTGAGCAGGATTTGATGGGGTAAATAGAAATTTGATCCAGTTTCGGCATGCAGTGCTTGCCTTAATTATACGTTAAAGTGGAAGTAGATACAGTCACCTTCTTGAACGATATATTCCTTGCCCTGCAAGGATATCAAGCCCTTCTCCTTCAAAACCTTCTCAGAACCATGAACCATAAGATCATCATATTTGAAGATGGCCGCTTTGATGAAGCCCTTTTCGAAATCGGTATGAATTTCAGCAGCAGCTTTGGGGGCAGTTGAACCCTGTTTGATGGTCCAGGCTCTGACTTCTTTTGGACCTGCAGTATAAAATGATTGGAGGTGCAGCAGATCGTATGCCCGATGGATCAATTTATTTAAACCGGGTTCAACGAGTCCATATTCTTCACAAAAGTCAACTTTTTCCTCATCATCCAGCAGGGCAATTTCCTGCTCAAGCTTGCCACATAAACGCAGAGCTCCAGCTCCAGTAGATTCTGCATAATCGAACAACCGCTGGGTCAGTGAACCACGTTCTTCAGCTAAAATTTCATCTTCATCTACATTCGCCACATAGAGAATGGGTTTCATCGTGAGTAAAAAATAGCCCCTGGTTCGTATGGTTTCATCCTCATCCAGAACCATGCTGCGCACAGGTTTGATTTCATCGAGGTGATCTCGTATTTTTGTGAGTAAAGCTTCATCCGCCTTGGCACTTTTATCGCCTGATCGAGCCAACTTCGTCACTCGATGGAGCTGTTTCTCAACAGAATCCAGATCCTTGATGATGAGTTCGCTCTCAATAGTTTCAATATCCCTGATGGGATCAATGGAACCCTCCACGTGGGTGACATTATCATCTTCAAAGCAACGCACGACGTGAACGATGGCTGTGACTTCCCGGATATGTCCCAGAAATTGATTCCCCAAACCTTCACCCTTGCTGGCACCTCTGACCAGACCAGCAATATCCACGAATTCCATGACTGCAGGTGTGGTCTTTTCTGGTTCATAAATTTTTGTCAATACCTGCAACTTTTCGTCAGGAATTGGCACAATACCCACATTGGGGTCAATGGTGCAAAAAGGATAATTTTCAGCGGGGATATCTGAAGCAGTCAGTGCATTAAAAACCGTAGATTTACCAACGTTTGGTAATCCAACAATTCCACAGGTTAAAGCCATTCTCGTATTCCTAAATTCTCTTATCTGTTTAACAATTTATAATCGATGGAAATCTTATGCTTCGGGCGAAATTCACCCAGTAAAATGCTTCTGGTCGAAGCAAACCGTTCTCTTTCCATATCCTCCTCAAGTTTGTTTTTGATAGCGTCAAATGGGAGGGGGAATCGTTTGCGCTCTAATAATTTAACCAGAACCCATTGCTCGTTATATCTCACAGGACCAGCCAGCGTGCCGACGGCGATACTCCTGCTCAGAGCGAATAGGGGGTCGGTTTCACCTCCAGCGGTGATCCAAAACATTTTGTCAGCTGGATCTGTCGAAATGTTAGCATCTCGTAGCTTATAGAGTGATCTGCGAGCAACCGTGCTGTCGGAAAATCCAAAAATCTCAATTTTCAAGCTATCAGGAGCATGGTACTTGCTCAACTTATGGGTATCGTAGTAATTCCGATGGTGATCATCGGTAAATTCAAGTGTATCTGCTATTAAACCCACATATGTGTCTGCAATTATTTGATCCTGACTATCCTGGACTTCCTCCAAAACATCAGGGTGGTTTTGAAGTCCAAGATCCCGGGCTTCACGAGCTATCATTTCATCTCTAATAATGTTTGAAGCAGCAACATACAAATTGCTATAGAGGAGAGAACGATCCAAATTCGGTAGCCTTTTTAAAATCTCAGCGACTGACCACGATTCCCCATCTACTGTGAGCAAAGTTTCCTGTCTCAGATTGTCAAGGCTGTTTGTTAAGCCTGATAGCTCAAGTGCGGGTCCAGATTGAGCCCCGCCAGGATTTAAATGGGCAATAACCTTTGGCCAAACCTGTCTGGCAATTTCACGATTGAATTCGATTTTGAAATCTGCCATAAAATCATTGAGTACCTGTTTGCCCAGGAGATTTTCGCGACGCTCAAGGATCTTATTGTAGATTAAATCACGATTCTTTTGGTAGTCTTCCTCCGTAACAAAAACTTCTTCCTGGCTATCATCGATGGATAAAATATGCCAGCCATACTGACTTTTTACAGGTTGGGATATTTGACCTGCACTCAAGCTATATACTGTGTCTTCAAGAGTCTCGTCCAGATCCCCAAATGTCATCCAGCCCAATGCACCACCATTTTTCGAGAGCATGGTATCCGCGAAAACCTCTTGAGCAAGGGTATAGAAAGATTCATCCCCAGATGCTAACCTTCGCGAATACTCCCTGATGTCTTCCTCGGTTTTTGCAAAGAGATGCCTCACGAACAGTCCTTTTTGACCCCGCTTAAAACCCCTTCTAAGATCCTCCTCAGTGGGGAGGACCAGTTGGTCCTTAACCCAGGTCCTGTACAACTGACGTGATAAGGCACGATTTTCCACAAGGGTTCTCATTCTCACTATATGGGTGCTGGTATCTAAATTCGCTGCTCTACCCTTTTGAGCGAGGATTTTCTGACCGATGAGGAAATTGATCATGTCAGACCGATTTTCCTCACTGTCGAATTTGTCGCCATATAATAAAACAGGGAGGTATGTACGTTGAAAGCTGGTTTCACTTATTTCAATATTATCCACAGTTGCAACCACCGTGCGTTTAGCTTCAGGTGCAGACTCTTCTTTAGAGCACGCGATAAACAGAAATGTGAAGACCAGGAGTAGAACAGGAGCTTTTCGGACCATTAAATTAGAGCCTCACATAGTTTCTCAAAACCAAGGAGATTCTCCTTCGAGCCCAGTGCAATCAATTTATCATCAGCATTCAGCTTATAGTGGGGATCAGGATTAAAGTTCGCTTCTCCGCTGCGCTGTTCAACTGCAGTGATGATGATATCGTGGTTTTTCCTAACTTCAAGATCGATGAGTGATTTGCCTTCCGCCCGCGAGTTCGCTTCAATAAGGATAGTTTCCAAAACCAGGTCAAGATTCCCCCTATTCATGATGAGCTCGATAAAATCAACAACACCAGGTGCCATGGCTTGTCGAGCTAGTTTAGTCCCTGCTGCTTCATAAGGGTTAATCACATGGTTGGCACCAGCCCGGGTCATCTTAGGGATAGATGCTGGAACTGTAGCTCTTGTTAAAATTAAGAGATCACTCTTCAAGCTTCGTGCAGATAATGTCAAAAACAGATTGTCCTGATCATCTTTCAAAACCCCAATAAGCGTGGTGGCTTTCTCAATTCCTGCATTCAACAGGACCTCATCCTGAGTTGCATCTCCTTCGATTAGCACAATATCATTCTGAACAAGAGTGGTGATTTTGTCAACATCCTTTTCAATCACAACAAAACTTTTACCGGCGTTTTGAAGCTCCTTGGCAATGGCTTGTCCCATGCGTCCATATCCACAAAGGATATAGTGATCGTTTAATTTTTTGACTCGTTTCGCCATGCGAAACCTCCTGTAGCGTTTGAGATCCACTGCTTGCTGTGCGATGTGACCAGCAATAATGAAGAATAAACCGATTCCTGAAAACATAATAAAGATAGTCCAGAGGTGACCCAGATCAGACATCTCCCAGACCTCTTGAAATCCAACTGTAGCCAGAGTAATAGCCGTCATATAAAAGGCATCAAACCAGCCGACATGCTCAATAATTACATAGCCAGTGGTTCCTAAAAGGATGATGCCCAGCATGCTCAGGATCAGTTGTTCTATTCTCGTTTCCAGCATCCGTAATAATAGTTTTGGCAATGCCTGAAGGCTATCAAAAATAATGCCTGGGAATGATGCATTTCACCAGGGAAATTCAGTTGATTACTTCCTACTCTCGGCCTTTCAGACCCAATGCTTTTGGATTACATTGTGAGCCGATGAGTACCGCACTGAACACTATTAATTACCCCATAAACGAAAAATTTAATCGGAGTTTGTATGTCAAAGATTGTTGATGTTTTTAGTCGTCAAATTATGGATTCTCGTGGGAATCCTACTGTTGAAGTCGATGTCTATCTGGAAAGTGGTGCATTTGGACGCGCAGCGGTGCCTTCAGGAGCTTCCACTGGTGAGCATGAAGCCATGGAGTTACGTGATGGAGATAAATCGGTTTATCTCGGTAAAGGCGTGACCAAAGCTGTAGCCAATGTGAATGATATCCTCTCAGATGTGGTTATTGGAATGGAAGCCGTAGAACAGCGTGCTGTGGACGAAAAAATGATAGCTGCTGATGGAACTGATAATAAGTCCAAATATGGCGCCAATGCTATACTGGGTATATCGCTGGCAACAGCCAAAGCAGCTGCCATGGATTTTGATCTTACCTTATATGAATATCTGGGTGGTGAGGACGCCACATTGCTTCCAGCACCTATGATGAATATTCTCAATGGTGGCGAGCACGCTGACAACAATGTTGATTTTCAGGAGTTCATGGTCTATCCATTGGGAGCCACCACGTTTAAGCAGGCCTTACAAATGGGAGCTGAGACTTTTCACCATCTCAAGGGTGTTCTCAAAAGCAAGGGAATGAATACGGCAGTTGGCGATGAGGGAGGATTTGCTCCCAACTTGCGTTCCAACGAAGAAGCCGTGGAAGTTATCCTGGAAGCCATTGAAAAAACTGGCTACAAAGCAGGTAAGGATTTATTCATAGCCCTGGATGTTGCCTCGAGTGAGATTTATGATCCTAAAACAGGTTTGTATAGTCTCGCTGGCGAAGGTCGGACACTTAATTCCGATGAAATTGTAGATTTTTATGCGGATTGGATTTCCAAGTATCCTATTGTTTCAATCGAAGATGGAATGGACGAGAATGATTGGGAAGGCTGGCAGAAATTATATGCCAAGCTGGGTGACAAAATTCAGCTTGTTGGTGATGATTTAACAGTGACCAACCCTGTCAGGCTTCAAAAAGCCATCGATATGACTGCCATGAACAGCATCTTGATCAAATTGAACCAGATTGGGACCTTGACGGAAACTCTGGATACTATCAAGTTGGCTCATGAGAACAATATGACCTGTGTTATTTCCCATCGTTCTGGTGAAACTGAAGATACCACCATTGCGGATCTGGCAGTAGCTACTGGAGCTGGACAGATTAAGACAGGATCGGCATCACGCAGCGATCGTATTGCCAAATACAATCAACTTCTGCGTATTGAAGAAGAGTTGGGCGATCTGGCCACCTTTAAAGGTTTTAAGGCTCTAAATCCTAAATAGGGATTCGCATGGCAAATAAACGGTCACGTTCAACTGCAAATCGCTCTACCCGCAAATCTGGTGGCATATTCGAGAATAAAGTCGCCTGGATTTCCGGTGCCATCATTCTACTGATTCTTGTTCAAATCTTCGTGATGAGAGATGAGGGGCTGTATAGTCTGCTCAGACTCAAGCAGGAGATCAGAGATATGGAATCACATATAACTCGCCTGGAAATAGAAAAGGCAGAGTTAGAGAGTGAGCGTGACCGCTTATTAAATGATCCAGACTATCTGGAACGCATCGCCCGGGAAAGATTTCGCATGGCAAAACCAGGTGAAAAGGTATTTCACGTTGTGACGGAAACCAAAAGGGATGGGGTGCGCGATAAATGAAAAACGACAACAGAAGAGATCGATTTTCACCCATTCATTGAAGCATGAGAATTGATTGCGGAACTGGCAGAATCATACTTCCTGGCAGAGGGTCTTAGAGGCTGAAATTCACCAGTCTCACCATAACTCAACATTTCAAAGTACAACAAACTTCACCCTTTCCAAAATCAACAAAATAATAGTACCGGTGATTCTGGGCGTGCTAATGCATGGCAGCCTGTTTGCTGAAGGTAAGGATTCGCTGGCCTATATCTTTCGTCAAGATAATCTCTCTACCAACAATGACTTTCAACTCAATTACAGGCAGAGCTTTTCGGGAAGCGATCTAGAGGTAACGGACGCCTTTAAGTACAAAGTATTTTCATATGACAACAACCTGTCAGATGAAAAACAATATTCCATTCAACATCGCTTGCGGACTGATTTTTCATGGGGTAGCACTCGGAATAAAAGCATTCGTTTGGAGAGTGGTCAACATCAGGACCATCGGACTGGTCTGGCTTCAACGATTGACAATTGGGCTCTGCTTGCTGGTTTAAAGCATAATGACAACCTGTCCCTGTTTATTGGTGGTAGATCAGTAGAGCGATACGGGATTGTGGACAAGGGTTGGGCAAGTGAACTGGATATTCGCAAATCCTGGCATTCTCCTATGCACCGATCTTTAATCATGGTAAATGGATCCAGAGATCAATTAACCGAACATTTAAATCACACGCTAAATGCCCGAGGGGAGTATTTTGTCCGATTTGGTGATGTCTCCACTTTTCAAACTTCCATATACCAGGAAGCCCGCTTGCAGGCATTTTTTACTGACTCGCTAGGGAGTTCTCAATCCCGTAACAATGAGAACTTGAACTGGCAAAATAGGTTCACTTATCACCTGAGAAAAAATCTCCATCTCTCTCATCGCCTCGATTGGGGAGACCAACTGACGGAGATCAGTCGAGAACGTGTTGATCAAAATTCCACCGTCAATCTATCAAGTGAGGATAGGAAACGATTTTCATTGTTAAATGAAACCTCCCTTGAATTGAATAATCCCAACTTTTCAACCTTGACGGCCTTCAAAGTTGAGAATTCTCAGAATAAATACTATGTGGATTATACTCAGGTCCTTTATCAGCTCAAGGAATCCCTGCTCTGGCAAAATACAGGACTTATTGACACACTCACGTGGATTTCATCGCTTTCAAGACTTGAATATGATACGCCTGATACCACCAATGATGATGACCGGGATGAATGGCGGCTCAATACAGAAATCAGAATACTTTGGGCGCCTTCTCCATTTTATAGTCTTGAGTTTGGCACCAAGTTGGGGATGTTCCACCTCATATATCTTTTTAATACGCGCAGTTCGGAAAACCATTGGAATCGCAATCTGGTGTTATGGTCAGGTGTCACCTGGCGTAAGCAGAAATGGTCAGGGGATGGTCGAGCACGAATTCGCAGTAATTATTTTGACTATGATTACGATGAGCTATTTATTGAATTAGAGCAACCTTCACGAAGCTTTGTTCACAGATCTCTAGACTTAAACAAAAAAATCAAATTCAATATTGGACGGCGTTGGTCAATTAGTTCTAAGGCAGCCTTTCGCTGGGAAGATGAAGGTAAACTGAAGTGGGATTCTTTTATTCAGCAGGTTAACAGCAGTAGAGAACAGTCTGAATGGAGTGCTGAGCTTTTTTACAACTATAAGGGTTGGGAAGGCTGGATGGGCTATCTCACTCATGACAGGGTGATTAAATACACTGCTGCAAACCGTGAAACGGATCGCTGGCATGGCCAGGGTCCTTTGCTGGGTGTCAAATACCAGTTGGGTAAACGCATTGATCTTCGTGGAGATGCACGCTTTATATCAGTGGAAGATGGTGATCGGGAATATCTGCTTCCTAAAGTCTACTTTACCCTGGTTTACCGCTAAGCAGATTCAGGTAGGGGCTTTTCCAGCTCATCAATGCGCTCATTGAGTGTATCAACATATCCAGAGAGATGTTTCTGGACATCGCGGATAGCCTGATTGTAATAATGTGGTCCAATATTTTCGCTGAAAAAATCCAATAAGAATTCTGCCTCAAAATTACCTAATTCCTGACTCATTTCGGTGGTGAAATAGGTTTGGATCTGCTGGATCAGATTGTCCTTCATTGCTCTTGAAAAGGTATTGATCATACTCGAAGTTCCTTTGTTGAAAGCTGTTGCCACACAGCAATTTATGCATTAATATAGCCTACACTTTAAAAACAATCTTCAAAGTCAAAAGTTGGAAAAATCATGATTCACATCAAAAAAACGATGTGTGTTTGTGCTGTGGTAATTGCAGTCATTTCACACATATCTCCAGTATTTGGAGCATTCGAGTATGTAGGGCTGGGGTGGCCAGCTGCAACGGCAAACATCAGGGTCCTGGGACAACACCCCCACCACTTCGTTGTAAATCCGGCTTTAATGGAGAATGGATTTCATCCTCAGATCAGCCTTTCCTATCAAAACCCCTTTCAGTCTCTTGACCTACAGGCAGGTTCTGTGACCATCCATCACTCAATATGGCAAAGACCGTATATTCATAGCCTGGAATATTTCGGGGATGAACATTACTCTGAACTAAAATTCGTCAATGGAACTACCTGGAAACTCGAAAAGGGCTTCAGGATTGGAATGACTATGAATTATCATCGGCTTTCCATGTCAGGTTTCAATAGTCGGCATGCCATGACACTATCTTTGACTTCGTATGCCCAACTCTCAGATCAAATAAAAGTGGGTTCTGTGGTGGAACATGTCATTCAATGGGGGCAAGGCTTAACCCTACCTCAGAATTTTCAAATGGGTGGGCAATATGATATGGGTCCAGCAACAATTGTCGTTGCCCTTGAGAAAGAATCTGCTCTACCCATGGAAGCCTGCCTCGGGATGTTAATATCTCCAGGTTCCTTCTGGCAGATAGGTGTTGGATACCGAGATTTTAGCGGGATGATGTCAGCTGGTTGGCGTATTCGTACTCAAAGAATTTCACTTCACTATGCCTGTGTAGTGCACCCCTATTTGCCTGTATCGCATGGGTTTGGGCTGGAGTTGATATTGCCATGAGACTCATCATTGTATTTCTCATATTCACCGTAAATGCATATGCTCAGGTCGACGATAATCTGGGGAATGACGAGTTGGATGATCCTGATGAAAGTCAATATTTAGATCAACTTCTGACTGCGTTATTTCAACCATTTTCAATTGAAACTGTTGATACCAATTCTCTCCTTGAACATGGTTATTCCAGGGAGGCAATGGAGGTTATTTATAAATGGCGAAAAGGAAATGGGACACTCCTCTCGTTAAAGCGGAGCATTCATGGAAATGATTTAATTCTGCTGAACAATGATGTAAAAACGGGTGCTCAGCAAACTCAAATCCACTTACGCCAACGCTTGCATTATTCACCTTCAATGAATGGGTGGCGGATTCTGAATAAGGGCCGCATATTAAACAAATGGGGGTCCGTAAATGTTCTAGCCGAACAAGACCCAGGTGAGAATCAATTAACTGACCATTCCATTTTGACGTTGAGCAGCCACTCCATCCCCTGGTTTGACCACCTCATTCTCGGTGGATTTCATGTGAACTGGGGTGGCGGATTGATTCTGAATCAACAGGGATCACGCCCAAGTCTAAATCCCAGATCACTTCTGCGCACAAAGCAATCAACCATTCGACCTCATTACTCAAGCAGAGAGACGGACTACTTTCAGGGGGCTGCTGGCAGCTTTTCACTAAGCAAATTTCATGGAGCCTTCTTTGTCTCCAGTCGCATTATGGAAGGTTTGTGGACCGGCAATCAGTTCAGGGAAGATGCTGACGGAATCCACCCATCTGGAAAGATCCTTGAGTCCAGACGGGCTAACGATTATGGATTGGCATTGGAAGCGCTCTTGTCAGGGACACAACTCTATGCATCCACAATCTACACTCCAGAGGCAAAATCAGGTCTATCCTATGAGTTGGGGTTCTCGCAGGAGTTGGCTCATTCCCAAAAGATTCAAGTCTACACAAATAGTTTTGATTACGCGAATCACAGGATGACTGTTGCCTGGGCATATTTCACCTCACCGCTGCGTGTATCGCTTCAGTACAGGCATTTCATCACAGACGAGGTTTTAGCTCCCGGCTTCACATCAACACTTCTGGGTACATCTGCCTCAAATGAAAAGGGAATCTCGGTTCGAGCGCAAGTACGACCCACTGGAAAACTGCAAATCCGCTATGCCCTTGATACAGGTAATTCAGTCGAGCTCCAAACTGTTGATGATTATAGGACGATTCAGCAGCACAAATTGCAAGTCATCCAGAAACTGATTCAGGGGGTCTTCCAGTTTGATTATAGTCGGAAAAATGAGCATCCTATTATGGTTGGGGATATCTGGCTTGGGCAATTCTCAACTTATAAAATCAGTAGATGTGCCGTTTCCCTGGTTCACAATTTTTCACCCCAATTTACGTATCGAGTGAATTTGAAATCAGCTTTTAGCGGCAAAGAATCAGCACTCCTTGTCCAGCAACGTCTGCTTGGTAAAAAGGGCAGATGGAAATGGACAATTGGCCATGTGAGATTCACTATTCCCGACTATACCTTGAGATTAAGTGTCTATGAGACCAGTGTGGCAGAAAGCTTTAGCTTTTATACCGCTTTTGATGATGGTGATCGATGGTTCGTGTATCTGAAGCAACAGAGTCTCCATTGGTTTGATATGGAAATGAAATTGGTCCAAACTCGTTCCTTTGATGACCCCAATATGCCCAAACAACTTGCTATAAGCCTTCAGATGTCCGTTGTCTTATAATTCCCCCCAGACTATTTTCAACGCTAAATATGAACCGACAGCGATATATAGTTTTAATACTCCTCCTGCTTTTTTCGATCACTTCGTTACAGGCAAGACGGACTGAACTTATTCTTCAAAAAGCGGCTGATGATAGATATGTCCCGGCGATTCCAGTCTATGTGATCAATCAATACCAATATATTTCACTCCAGGATTTGCTGGATGCCTATAAAATTTCGGCTTTCTTAAACCCTGCTGTCAGGAAGTCGGTCTTTCGTATCGGTCGCTTGAAATTCAAGGTTACAGCGTATAATCACTATGTCATGGTTGAGGACAGAACCTTTCAGATGTCCCATTCGGTGATTTTCTTTGATGGTGAAACATACCTGCCCATGGATGATTTTGTAGGTATCCTCAAAATGGTAGGTCTGGTTTCAGGAGTGACCATATTGTCAGGCACGGATGAAGATGATATGCAGGTTGAGCCAACCGCTGAACCCACACAATACTCACAATTTGACATCGTGTCCGCCAACATCGAAGAACGTCAAAATGGAACGGTTATCCGGATTCGTACCGCCAATCGCTATGATGCTAATTCTGTAAAAGCCTGGATTAATCGCGAGGAGTGGCTTTATGTCACATTGCCTGGCGCTAAAGTTAATAAGTCGATTCTAGATAATACTGAAATCCCAAAAAACAGCAGTATCCGTAAAGTCACAGCTGATCAATTAGATGGCACCTCCCAACTTACGTTCCGTCTTCGTGGGACAGTTGAGGGTGTAGATGTTTTGCACCGCGATTCGCCTCCAGAAATATTACTTACTATTCGCAGACCTTATGTTATTGATCAATCCCACTATCTTGAAAAAGAACGTCAGAAATGGAAGCTTGATAAAATTGTGCTGGATGCCGGGCATGGGGGACACGATCCAGGGGCTCGTGGCAATGGTCTAAGAGAAAAAGAAATCACACTCGATGTTGTTAAGCGATTGGGAAAATTGATTGAAACCCGCACGGATATTGAAGTGATATATACCAGGGATACAGATGTGTTTGTCCCGCTCTGGGAACGTACAAAGATTGCTAATGAAGCTGGCGGAAAAGTTTTCCTGAGCATTCATGTTAATGCAAATAAGAATAAAAAGGCTTCAGGGTTTGAAACCTATTTGCTCCGACCTGGAAAAACAGATGCTGCTATTGCCGTTGCTGAGATGGAGAATGCCGTAATAAAGCTTGAACAAAATACTGATCAGTACGACAAGTTGAGTGCTGAACAACTCATTCTCGCCACCATGGCTCAAAGTTCCTTTATGCAGCAAAGTGAAACTCTGGCTGACCTGACACAGAGAGAATTTGACAAAAAGCTGGTGGGGCAAAACAGGGGTGTCAAACAAGCCGGATTTATTGTGCTCATCGGCGCTTCAATGCCCAATGTACTCATTGAATTAGGATTTATTTCGAATAAGAATGATGCCCGCAGATTGAAACAGGCCTCTTATAGACAGAAGGCCGCCCAGGGTATATTTGATGCTCTGATGAAATACAAAACACGACATGAAAAGTTATTATCCCCGTGAATGAACTAAGCGCAGAACAAGCCATTGGTGTTTTTGACTCTGGACTGGGAGGCATCTCAGTGGTACGAGCCATTATTGATTTATTGCCCCATGAACACCTCGTGTATTTTGGGGATACAGCAAGAGTCCCTTATGGTTCAAAATCTGAAGAAACGGTGAATCGCTTTGCCTATCAAATTTCTTCATTCCTGAGAGAAAAACAGGTCAAAATGATTGTTGTGGCCTGTAATACAGCCTCAGCTGTTGCCTTGCAGAGTCTGCAGCAGAGTTTTGACATTCCAATAGTAGGCGTGATTGAGCCCGGCTCTGAAGCTGCCGTAAACACCTCGAAGCATAAACGAATCGGAGTGATTGGCACCGCCTCAACTATCAGATCAGGCGCCTATCGGACAGCCATTAGAGCGCTGGATCCAGACATGGAAGTGACTGATCAGTCTTGTCCCCTCTTGGTTCCACTTGTGGAAGAGGATTGGCCACATGATGGTGTTGTAAGACAAGTACTGGAGAGTTATTTGGAACCATTCAAAGTCCAGTTGCCAGATTCGCTTATCTTGGGTTGTACTCATTATCCCTATCTCAAATCTATCATTCAACAAGTGATTGGACCCTCAGTTCGTCTTGTTGATTCAGGAGAGGAAACAGCGACCCAGGTGCAAAAAGTGTTAAAAGAAATGGGATTGTTGAATCATGGGAACGGTGATCCAGGTAGGCATAAATTCTATGTTTCTGACTTTCCTCAAAAGTTTGAAGAAACGGCGTCCCGTTTTTTAGGTAGACCCCTTGATAAACTGTTTAAGGTTGAGTTGGAAGTTTTGGAATCTTACAAATAAGATACACCTCACCATTTCAATAAAGATTAGGGAAAATTCAACGTGGTGAATCCGGATTCTAAATCTGTTTTCGATTACATCTTCGGATTAACGGTACCTGGTGTCAAACTCGAATTGTCCCGGGTTGTCGAATTCATGAATCGGCTGGGTAATCCTCATACTGCCTATCCTGTTATTCATATTGCTGGAACCAACGGAAAAGGCTCCACCGCAGCCATGTTGGCCGCTATTCTCAGCGCTTATGGCAAAAAGACTGGATTGTTCACTTCGCCACATTTGATCACACCCAATGAGCGTATTCGGGTAGGGAATACCCTGGTCTCTGATGAATTTATCATCAGCAAAGTTGAAGAATGGCGTGTTCATATAGACCGGTTGGGCATTACGTTTTTTGAAGTCCTCACAGCCCTGGGAATGGAATATTTTAAGCAACAATCAGTCGATTATGCAGTCATAGAAACTGGACTGGGTGGCCGGCTGGATGCCACCAATGTGGTGGATCCTGTGGCCAGCATTATTACCAGTGTGTCCATGGACCATGAGAATATTCTGGGCGACAATCTCGCTCAGATTGCAGGAGAAAAGGCAGGCATTGTTAAATCGGGGCGTCCCATTATTCTGGGGAAGAATACCCGTGTTGTCCAACAGGTCGTGGAGCAAAAGAGTCAACTGGTTTCTGCGCCCTATGTATATGTTCCAAATCAGGTCAAAATTGAGGCTATCAAGCCTCATGGGTTGTCACAACGTATCCGATGCACGAATGCTGGGCAAACCATTGAGGTTGAACTACCCCTGCTTGGACGTCATCAGGTGGAGAATTTCACAAATGTACTGGCAGGTCTGGATGAATTAGGTTTCAATTTAGATGCTTCTATCATTCAAAAAGGTTTGGATGACATGATCTGGCAGGGTCGTATGCAAGCTCTGCAAAAAGAACCTCTTGTACTCTACGATGTTGCACATAATCCAGAGGGCCTTGCACGGTTGTTGGATTCGTTGCGAGAACTAGGTAGAGCAGATTCAATAATTGTGGCAGCATTCAATGCGAGAAAAAACATCCAGCCTATGCTCGATCTGCTTAGTACGTGGTCAGGAGAGGTATTATTCACCGTCTTTCCAGGACATTCTGCAGTTGAAAAGGAGACACTCATGCATTTGGGTATCCATCCCGATTTGATAGCATCTGATCTCCAGACAGCGTATACGCGATCACTTGAACTGAGATCGAATGAGCGTCAATCCATCTGCTTCATCGGAAGTCACTATTTGGCTGAGTCTCTCTTTCCCATGTTTGATAATTCTCATCAGAATTGAGTTTCCACTTCAGATGAAAAAAAGTGTTTTTGGAATTCACCGCGCCTTTATGGGCTCCGGTAAATGTTGAGAGCAAGCCAGAATTGTATCTGGAGTCTATATCACACAGAGAAATAATAAATTAGATTTTTAATTGACAAGGTATAGGTCTGGTTTAAATTCACCTTAGCAATTCAAACGCTGAATATGCAGATTTAATCTCCCAACAATACTTTTTTACAGAAATTTAACAAAAATATCAATCACAAAAGAACAGGTTTATTTCAATGAGTTTAACCATTACCCAACTTCTGAAAATGAAGTTGAAAGAGTTGGCAGATATTGCCCAGGAATTGGCAGTACCAGCAGTCAGTGGTCAGAAAAAGATGGATCTTATCGAAGCCATCATCGAAGCCCAAACGGAGAGCGCCGGAATGATGTTTTCCAAGGGCGTTTTAGAAATCTTGCCCGATGGATACGGCTTTCTCAGGGATGCTGACAATAATTATCTGGCTGGCGCCCATGACATCTATGTCTCACCGTCTCAAATCAAACGATTCGGATTACGTACAGGACAAATAGTCTGGGGTCAGGTTCGCCCACCTAAGGACAATGAGCGCTATTTCGCTCTGCTCAAGATTGAGGCGATCAATTATCAGAATCCCGAAGAAGGCAGAATAGTTCCTCAGTTTGACACACTAATTCCCCTCTATGCTGACACCAAATTGACTCTGGAACGTGGTCCTAAAAGTTATTCTATGCGTGTTATGGATTTGATAAGCCCTGTGGGTAAAGGTCAGCGAGGTCTTATAACTGCTCAACCCAAAACAGGTAAAACAATCCTGCTTCAGGATATTGCAAACTCCATCGTTCAAAATCATCCTGATGTTACTCTTATCGTCCTGCTCATTGATGAACGACCTGAAGAAGTGACGGATATGCGCCGTATGGTTGATTCTGAGGTGATCGCATCTACTTTTGACGAGCCACCAGAGCGCCATGTTCAAGTCGCGGATATGGTCCTTAATAAAGCAAAATGTATGGTAGAGTTTGGCAAAGATGTGGTCATTCTTCTGGATAGTCTGACGCGTCTTGCCCGTGCTCACAATGCGGTTATCCCCCATAGTGGTAAGATTTTATCTGGTGGTATTGATTCCAATGCCCTCCATCGTCCCAAGCGCTTCTTTGGTGCCGCTAGAAATGTGGAGCATGGTGGTAGCTTAACCATCATGGCCACCGCGCTTATTGAAACTGGATCCCGTATGGATGATGTAATTTTTGAAGAGTTCAAAGGTACAGGTAACATGGAATTGGTCCTCGATCGTCGTCTCAGTGATCGTCGAATCTATCCTGCTATCGATATCAATCGATCTGGTACCAGAAAAGAAGAACTGCTTCTTTCCAAGGCTGAGCTTTCAAGAACCTGGATATTGAGAAAATTGCTCAACGAGATGACCCCTGTTGAAGCCATGGAATTTCTCCTGGAACGGATGCAGCGCTCCAGCACCAACAAAGAGTTTATTCAGACGATGAATTCATAGCTGAAAAGCATTTTACATACTGAAAATTGAGGGGCGTGGATAGAATTCTACGCTCCTCTTTTTTGTTTTGAATCCACTCGCTTTTGATATGAATAAATTCCAATTCAATGCTCCACCTTTCACTTGCCTAGAGCGGGGGGGTGCGGATATATTGCGCGGCTTTATATGAGGAGGAGAGAGGAAATGAGTTTCACTAAAAGAATCAATGCTTTACAACCCTCAGCCACAATGGCTGTTATGGAAGCTGCTACGCGTTTACGTGAGCAAGGTGTTGATATCATATCCTTTGGTGCAGGCGAGCCTGATTTCGATACACCTGACTATATTATCTCTGCAGCAAACAAAGCACTTGCTGAAGGTCATACACGCTATACGGCAGCCTCTGGAACAAAAAGCCTCAAGCAATCCATTGTAGACAAACTAAAGCGGGAAAATGGACTGGATTACGAGATCAACCAAATTGTGGTTTCCAATGGTGGTAAGCATTCTCTTTTCAATATAATGATGACCCTTTTTGATGAAGGTGACGAGGTTATCATTCTCTCCCCATATTGGGTGACTTATCCTGAGGTAGTAAAATTAAGCGGTGCTGATCCAGTCTATGTAGAGACGTCAGAAGAAGACGGATTTCAAATCACAAGTGAACAGTTGCTTCAAGCAGTATCAGATAAAACCAAAGGGATTATCGTCAACACGCCCTCAAATCCCAGTGGCGGAGTGCTGAATCGTGAAAGCCTGAAAGCGATTGTCGATGTGGCTACATCAAATGATTTGTGGCTCATTAGCGATGAATGTTACGAAGCTCTTGTATATGATGGGGAACATCTGAGCCTGGCAGGGTTTGAAGGTGCCTATGAAAAGACGGTTACTGTACAGACGATGTCCAAAGTTTATGCCATGACCGGATGGCGAATCGGCTATACAGCCTCTTCAGCAAAACTTGCAGCTGCCATGGGTAAATTTCAAGGTCAAGCAACGGGATGTCCGAATTCCATCGCCCAGTTTGCCTCTGAGGTAGCATTGAGGGAGGATCACACCGAACTGTCGAATTGGAGAGCCCAATTTGTTGATCGCCGGAATTATATGGTTCAAACCTTAAACGAAATGCCCGGTGTTAAGTGTCTTTTGCCAGAAGGTGCATTCTATGTTTTTCCAAAGATTTCAGGTCTCTTTGGTAAGAAGGCTGGCGATGTTGAAATCAAAAATGACATGGATCTGACAAAATATTTATTGGATGAAGCTCATATTACAGTAGTTCCTGGCGCAGCTTTCGGGGCCCCGGAACACGTAAGATTGTCCTATGCAACATCCATGGACGCTATAAAAACAGGTCTTCGCAGGTTTGCGGACGCTGTTGCTAAATTGAATTGATGAAGGGAGTACCCATAAAATGAAACCAGGAATCCATCCTAAATACGAGTTGCACAAGGTTGCTTGTGCCTGCGGGAATAGTTTTGAGACCTATACCACGGTTGGTGAGCTGCATATAGAAATTTGCAACGAATGTCACCCATATTTTACTGGAAAACAGAAATTGTTGGATACGGCTGGTCGTATTGATAAGTTCCGTAAAAAATATGGAACAGCTGAAAAAGCTAAATAGATCCGTTACAAAGCTGATTTGACGCCCAAACGCTCATTTCGCGTTTTTACCCAGGCATTTCTTACCGCCCAACAAACTATTTTGGTCGGTGGGCAAGCTATCATTGAAGGTGTAATGATGCGCGTGCCTGGAGCATATGCTATTGCTGTGAGAAATCCCAAAGGTGAGATTATTACCAGACGCCAGGAATTCATTTCACTTACAGAAAAGATCGCCCTATTTAAGAAACCCGTCCTGCGCGGCATGATCGCACTTTTCGAGTCTATGAAGATGGGTATCGGTACGCTCAATGAGTCTGCCGAAATCGCCTATGAGGAAGAAAGCTCGGCTGAGATGACAATGAAGGACAAGGTTTTATCCTTCCTTGGCACCATGCTGGCCTTAACGATCGGACTGGGTCTTTTCTTTGTGACACCACTGTTTGTCACAGGCAACTTGCTCAATCTCTCAGAAACGGCATTTACTTTTAATGTCGTATCAGGAATTATCAGAATCGCCTTATTCCTGGCTTATCTCTGGGGTATATCGCTCCTGGATGATGTGAAAAGACTCTTTCAATATCACGGTGCTGAGCATAAGGCAGTATACACTTTTGAAGCTGGTAAGGCATTGGATCTAGATTCTGCAAGACCCTTTCAAACTCAGCATCCACGTTGCGGTACCAGTTTTATTTTTATAGTGCTTTTGTCCTCCATTATCATGTTTGCCTTTATCGACAGCATTGTGAAACTATTTGCCGGCGAAATGACACTACAGATAAGATTACTCACACATCTGCCATTAATCCCACTGGTTGCTGGAGTTGGATATGAAATTTTGAAGTTAAGCTCAAAATATCGTCATATCGCCTGGGTGAGAGCATTATCAGCTCCAGGTATCTGGCTACAGAACATCACAACCCGAGAACCTGATGATGACCAGCTCACCGTAGCCCTTGAATCACTCAAGTTTGCTTTTGGTGATGATCTGGAGAAATATCAGGGTCAATCTTTTGTCGCAGAGGCTATCGACTAATGTTACTGGATAAACTTCCTGATCTTAAAGTGAAGTTTAAAGAACTCGAGGGTCAGCTTTCTGATCCTGAGATCATGACCAATAATCGCAGGTATGCGAAAATAGCCCGCGAGCACAACGAATTATCCCACGTTTTAGAAGTATTTCATAGTTATGAAGAGCTCATGACCAACATCGAAGAGGGTGAATCTATCCTCCAGGGTGATGATGATGAACTTAAAGAAATCGTTCGGGAAGAGCTGGACGATACTATTGCTGAAAAAGCCAAATTGGAAGACGACTTAAAAATTCTTTTGATCCCTATTGATCCCCTGGATCAAGGAGCGGCCATTCTTGAAATTAGAGCTGGAGCCGGTGGTGACGAAGCTGCCTTGTTTGCCTCGGATCTGGTTCGCATGTATCTGCGTTATACTGAAACCAACAACTGGAAACACGAGTTTATCACTTTAAACGAGCTGGGTGGAGGGGGCACGAAAGAAGCCATCATCCAGGTGACAGGTGAAAATGCTTATGGGACTTTGAAATTTGAGAGCGGTGTTCATCGGGTTCAACGTATTCCACAGACTGAGAGTAGTGGCCGAATTCACACCTCAGCCGCCACTGTGGCTGTTTTACCGGAAGCCGAAGAGGTTGATGTTGAAATCAACACTGGAGATTTAAGAATTGACACCTTCCGTGCCAGTGGTGCAGGAGGACAGCACGTCAATAAAACTGAATCTGCAATCCGCATTACACATATTCCGACTGGTATGGTTGTTTCCTGTCAGGATGAAACTTCTCAGCATAAGAACAAAGACAAGGCGATGAAAGTTTTGCGTGCCCGTATGCTGGCTGCTGAACATGAGAAACATGATAGTGAAGTTGCTGCCATGCGTAAAACTCTTGTTTCTACAGGTGATAGAAGTGCCAAGATCAGAACCTACAACTATCCACAGGGCCGAGTGACAGATCACAGGATCAACTTGACCCTATATCGTTTGGAAGAAATTACCAATGGTGATCTTTCTGAGCTTCATGAAAAACTCGTGGCGGCGGAGATGGTCAATCGACTGGAGTCACTTTAAGCATGGGTTCCTCTCGATCGATGCGCACCTGGCGCAAGTTTCATAGATATACATTTGGTTATAGTAAATGGATTAGTCTGGTTTCAGTTGTACTGCTTCTTGTCATTTCGATTACGGGTATTCTGCTTGTCCACCAGGATGAATTGAAGCCCATCCAGAAGTCTCGAGTACCCCTCAGTGTACTTCCCAGTCACTATGAGAATCGGCTAGAGATCACTCGGGATAGACAGGGTACTAAAGAAATATTCGCCGAAGAGAAGAGTGTCCCGCTGCGTTGGGTCATTCTTGATCTTCATACAGGTGATTTTTTTGGAAAATATGGATTTCTTCTCTATGATGTGCTGGCAGTAGTTATGCTGGTCATGGGGAGTACCGGTATTTACATGTATTTTAAAATTAGAAAAAACAGCTTGTTTTAGAAGGGGATGACATGTTTAAACACGCACTATTGATGGTAGTATTAATTCTAAGTCTTGGTTTGATGGCCTGTAGTTCTGAGACTGCAGAAGTAGCTGGAGATCAATTTGGACAGAGCCTGACCATGACCAAAGTAACACCGGTTGCAGAGGTATTTACCCAAGCTCAGGATTTGAATGGTCAGATGGTTCGCGTCTCTGGTACAGTGACTGATCTATGCAAACATAAAGGTTGCTGGATGCAGGTGAGTGACGGCCAAAATGTTTTAACAGTTCGCTTTAAAGATGAAGCTTTTATCATTCCAGCCACCGCTGTGGGTCGCAATGTTGATATGGAAGGACTCTTCATCGCAGAAAAAACCTCAAATCCCATAGGCTCACATCAGGCTTGTGCAGAAGGTGGAGAACATACTGGTGAGGGAGGCTGCGAAAGCGAGCGTGCTGAAAAGACAGTGAACAAAGTAGCCGATATTCGATATACCATGGTCTCAACTGGTTTGGTTCTTTCATAAAGTTTATTTCCATCTGTAACGACTGAGCAGAAATTGCATCCAATTAAACGTGAATTGACAACTGAAGAGACGCCGGAGCTCATCCAGGCAGCTCGAGATGGAAACCGGAAGGTTCAGTCACAACTAGTGACGATGTATTCTTCCCGTATCTATAATCTGGGTCTGCGTATGCTGCGAAATAATGAAGATGCTGAAGATATGCTTCAGGAAACCTTCATTACAGCATTTCAAAAGATTCACACTTTTAAGGGTAAATCCAGCTTCTATACATGGATATACCGAATTGGTGTGAATATCGCTCTCGGCAAATTGCGAAAGCAATCCAGGATGCAGATATCCTACTCCATTCAGGAACCGGATTTCGAAAATCTCCATGGTCTGAAAATAGCAGATTGGCCAGATTATATCGAAACCAAAGTTTCCGATGAAGAGTTTAAGATTGCTCTCAAAGTCGCTCTGGATGATCTGGACGAAAAGTATCGTTCAGTATTTGTTTTGAGAGATTTGGAAGAACTGTCCACGGCGAAAACAGCAGAAATCCTGGAGCTTTCTGAAAGCAATGTGAAGGTAAGACTTATGCGGGCCAGACTATTTTTAAGGGACCGTATGACTTCCTTTTTAAAACGTGAAGGTTGGTTGGTATAATGAAACCGAAACATGATGTAGAGCTGCAAAAGAAAATCTGTCTGGATTTCGGTGCGGATATCGGCTCTGAATTATGTCAGGAAGTAGGTTTGCTCATGGAGGAATGTCCAGAGTGTAAAGTCTACTATGATACTATGCAACGTTCCGTCAAGCTGTATAAGGTTGTGGAAGATGAATGTGAGCTTCCTAAGTCTGTATCCGAACGCCTCTTCAAAGTATTAGATCTAGATCAGTTGAAGAAGGACGTTTAAAAAAATGGCAGCAACCACAGCACTAACAAAAAAAGTAATTATGTTTACCACCCCAACTTGTTCACATTGTACCACTGCCAAACGGTATTTGAGAGAGAAAGGGATTAAGTTTAAAGAGATCGATGTCAGCAGAAATCAAAAGGCTGCTCAAGATATGTTAAGAAAAACAGGTCAACAGGGCGTACCACAGCTGTGGATTAATAATCGTCCCGTCGTTGGCTTTGATAGAAATAGAATCAATAGTTTATTAGGGTTATAGGAGAAAGAAATGAAAATTCAACCTTTAGATGATCGTGTATTAGTTGTTCCTGCAGGTGAAGAAGAAACAACAGCTTCAGGCATCATTATTCCAGATACTGCCAAAGAAAAACCACGTCGTGGTAGTGTTGCAGCCGTGGGTAATGATGAAGAATTGCAGGAATTGATCAAAGAGGGTGATGTTATCCTCTATGGTAAATATGCTGGCGATGAACTCGCATATGATGGGACTGACTATCTCATCCTTAACCGGAGTGATATTCTGGCCAAACTCAGCTAATTACGAGTTACAATTGAAAATTAAAGGGAGCGTAATGCTCCCTTTTTTTGTCCCCCTCCGCAGAATATCAACCATTTCAAAATAGTTTGTCACTTCGCTCTCATGCCACACTCAAAGGATATGCTCGAAAATGCTATCCTGAGAGGGGATTTATGAGTAAAAAATATGTGATTATCGGTGGCGATGCAGCTGGAATGAGTGCTGCCAGCAAAATCAAACGCATGCAACCTGAATCTGAACTTGTGGTCTTTGAGAAGGGCCAGCACATCAGCTTTGCAGCTTGTGGAATGCCGTATTGGATCAGTGGCGTCATTGAGGATGGTGGTAAATTACAAGTTCTTACTCCTGAGATGGCTCGTGAAAAAAGAGATATCGATGTTCGCATTGGACATGAAGTCACAAAAATTGATACTTCGAGTAAAACCATTGTCGTTCAAAATTTGAGTACAGGTGATAATTCTATAGAAAGCTATGATGCACTCCTGATTGCAACTGGCGGTCGTGCAGTTGTACCTCCCATACCTGGTGTTGATTCTGTAGGTGTTTTTACACTCCGAAGCTTGGCGGATGGACATCGGATCAAAAATTATATCGCTGATCATGAGATTCAGCATGCCACCATCATCGGAGGCGGCCATATCGGACTGGAAATGGCAGAAGCCTATAGACATCTCAACATCGATGTGACATTGTTGGTGAGGGGAGACCAGATTGCCCCTTCAATGGATAAAGATCTGTTGGAAAAATTAACTGAGCACGTCATCGAGAAAGGGGTTGATCTCCAACTCGAAACCAGAGTCAATACCATTGAAAAAATAAATCATGGGCTTCAGGTTCATACTTCTGCTGGTTTGATCAAAACAGACATGGTTCTTGTTTCTACGGGTGTGAGGCCAAACTCAGAACTGGCAATTGACGCTGGAATCGAAGTTGGTAATAGTGGTGCCATCCTCATTGATGAGCATATGCAAACCAGTGTGGAAAATATTTATGCTGGCGGTGATTGCGCTGAGCACAACCATCGTGTGCTGGAAGAAAGTATGTGGATCCCTATGGCTACTTCTGCCAATAAGGGAGGTCGGATTGCCGGTGAAAATATGGCTGGCGCCCCTACCAGATTTCCTGGGATTCTAGGGACCTCCGCTGCCAAAGTATTCGACTACACTGTTGCTCAGACTGGACTTACTGAGAAGCAAGCAAGACAAATTGAAAAATTGGGAGCCATAGAAACCACCACCATCACAGGTGGAAGTCGAGCACATTATTACCCCGGTTCAAAGCCTTTGACAGTAAAGCTTGTAGTCGAAAAAAGTTCTGGCCGACTCCTGGGTGCTCAAATGATAGGCAAGGCAGATGTAGCGAAACGACTGGATGTTCTGGCCACAGCCATTACAGCAAAAATGACTGTAGCGGATATTGGCATGTTGGATCTGACCTATGCTCCACCGGTTTCGCCCGTCTATGATCCAATCCTTGTCGCAGCAAATGTAGCCAATAAGTGAGAAGAATATCAAGGCGAGGATTCGAATCCTCGCATGGTAGTTCCCACGGTTTGGAGTCATATCTCCCAAGTCCCTACTCGATTGGACTAATCAAAAGGATGAGTGCAGATGATACATAAGGAAATGCTAATTGAGGACCTGGTTCAGGAATATCCCAAACTAATTGGTCCACTGAAGATGGAAGGTATTGTCTGTCTGGCATGTGGTGAGGCTCTCTGGGGAACATTAGAAGCACAAGCTCTCGAGAAGGGTCTCAATAATATTGATGACATCGTGGAGAAAATGAACGCGTTGATTTTGGAAGAAGCTTTATAGAAATTGATTTGTTGCCCGAGGAGACCATATTAGGTGGTGTTTGGGCGACTGTTAGAGAATAAAATTTAAGGTAACAGATTATGCCAGAAGTTAAGATTCAACAGGTAAAAGGTGGAACCTTTGCCGCCAGGGGTACTTCAAACCATTGGACTATGATAGACGTTTCAAAAAAGGTAGGTGGCCAGGAAGCTGCAAGCGGTCCCATGGAGATGGTCTTATTTGGTCTCGGGGGATGTACAGGAATAGATGTTGAAACGATGTTGAAGAAAATGAAGGTTCCTTTGGAAAATTTTGAAATTGATATTCACGCAGAACGTGCTGAGGAGCATCCAAAAATCTTCACCCATATTGATATGACCTATCATTTCTATGGCAAGGACCTTCCCTTAAAAAAACTGGAGCGAGCCGTTAAACTTTCTAAAGATACATACTGCTCTGTGAGCGCCATGTTGGCTGCCACTGTTGAAATAACTGCAAAAGTCGAGAATCATAACACCGCATGATCTATCGCCTCATAGCCTACTCCCTTATTTTGCTGGGAACTGGTGGCACCATTTATATAGGTGTCGAAGGCATTTACGGTGACCACTATGATATTCCTGCCTTGAGCTATGAGTCGTTTAGCCGACAATATTCTGACTCCAGTAATTATATATTGATTGATGTCCGTACAGAATCTGAAGTTGCAGCGCAACCAGCGCCCTGGTCAAATACCATTCAGATACCCCTGCTTTCCCTGGAGGATCGGTGCATGGAGTTAAATAAATACAAAGATCAACCCATGATGGTTTTGTGCCCGACAGGCAACCGTTCCAGACAAGGTGCTCGTGTACTAAGATTGGCTGGTTTTGATGCCTCCTACATGGAAAAGGGCATGTTTAACAAAGAAAGAATTTCATAATGAGTAAAAGATACATTAAAATGTTATCAGGTTTGGCAGTTGGAGCTATCTTCGGATTCATCTATTACTATTATATTGGCTGCGCTTCTGGTAGCTGTGCGATCACATCAAATCCGTACATTAGTACTGCCTATGGAGCCATGATGGGTCTTGTATTTATGTGGCCAGCCAAAGAGAAGGATGCTAAAACAGATGATCGGGAAAACACACAAGTCGTCTAAAATAATTGCGCTGGCTTTATGCCTGGTGCCGGCTGTTTTTGGACAAATCAATAATTTTGAATTTGTGCAACACGATAGCGCTTACGTCGGAAGTGAGGAGTTTGTAGTACTCCATGGTGAAATAATCAGTCTTGCCACCTCATCTCAATCAATTTCTGTCACCAGAGTTACGCATGAAATGGATACCTTGTGGACAAACTCTTTTTGTGTCGGGCCAGCTTGCTTACCTCCCTTCCTGGATAACTATACCTTTGATCTCGCTGCTTCCGATACCGCCGAGTTCACTCTTGACACCTTTCCAAATGGTGAAGAGGGGATAGGAATCTGGACCATGTTTGCAGTGGACTCCTCAACCATGGAAGTGGATTCAGTTAATATCAGATTGGAGTTTGTTGCTGTCTCTATTGATGGGTCTTTCGAAAGACCAAACTCATTTGAGCTCTCTCATATTTACCCCAATCCAACCAATGCTTCAATCAATTTCGACCTGGATCTTAAAAGTACAGGAGATTATTCGATTATTTTGTATGCTCTGGATGGACGGGAAATTATGATCAGAAATTATCAATTGAATTCTGGCAAGAATCATCTTCAATGGAATATGCAAGGATTGCCATCAGGCAACTACATCATTAGCGCGACTGGTGCAGGAGAGACGATCTCCAGACAAGTGAGTGTGATCAAATGATGCGATTACTTCCCCTTCTCCTGATTGTTGCCATCTCTTTTGGCCAGGAGAAAAACCTGCCACAGGTCAACCTAAAGGACATGAAGAATAAAACCCATAGTCTGAACAAGTTGGTTGAAGACCAGGTAACTCTCATCAATTTTTGGGCTACTTATTGTGTCCCCTGCCGAAAAGAAATGAAGCATTTAAATCGGATTAACGAGACTTATGCTGATCAAAATGTTCAGGTCATAGGTATTTCTATTGATGATTCTCGTACTGTGGGCCGGGTTAAGTCTATGGTTAAGTCACAGAAACTTAAATATACCATTCTCCTTGATACTGAACAAAAATTATACAAGAATTTCAATACCACCGCCATGCCCTTCTCAATCCTGGTTGATGCACAGGGTAAAATTCTCTGGGAGCATACGGGTTATCTCCCAGGTGATGAAGCCCAAATGGAATCTGAAATCAAGAAAGCTTTGGCGGCTCAGAAAAAAAGTTAATTTCCCCCCTTGTCCTTATTTTTCAGAACACTCATCCTATTAGCCATTCCATTAGGTCTGATTGCTGAAGGTGTGTCCTGGAATCTTGGTCTCAAGTCCAATCTTGGCCGTGGTGAACAGGTTGGAACAGATTACAATTACTTCGAAAATTTTATAAGTGGATCCATTGAGGTCGGCCAATGGTATCTGGATTTATCTGTAGAATCAAGTCAACCTCCAGAATATGGTTTCGAGTACCAGGGTATCGATCGCTTTTTTCTCAGCTATATTGGAAATGCACGCTCTCTGGAGATAGGTGATATCTCAGCCGTTTTTGGTCGAGGTTTGGCCCTGAATCTTGATGAAAACCAGGCCATTGATTTTGATAATGAAATCATGGGTCTCAGATATTCATCTGTATTTATGGAAAATCATGAATTTGATTTGCTGGCAGGGTTTAAAAAGGAATATAGATTCTATTCGCCTAGTTCAGATCTGCGTGAGCCTGATGGAATGGCTGGCTATGAACTGGCCGGGGCAGAGGCAACTTTCAATAGTGAAAGTGGTGTTTGGTCTTTTATTCCATATCTGATAGCCAGCCGCATGCAGTCCGATTTCGTTTGGCAGGAATTGGATGCAGATAAGGGCGCGGTTGTTACAGATACAGTGACTCAAAACATGAATGCCATTCAGGCTGGATGGGGGCAATCCATTTATGGAGAAAATTGGGATTTGTATCTAGAGTACAATAAGACCTGGAAAGCTTTCGATTATCCAGTATCCAATCAGAGTATCCAACACCTGGAGAATGGGCAAAGTTTGATCAGCGATGATCCAAATTATGGTCAGGAAGGCCAGGCTTTCAATTTGCAGCTGAATTGGTTCCCCGAATGGTTTACCACATTGTTTGAGTATAAACGCTATCTCAACGGTCCTGAAACTTCCTCTCAAAAACGTAATCCCATGCTTCTCGCCACAAAACCACTGCCATGGCAAATGGGACCTACTGGGATCAGAGAACATGATATTAGCCTTCTGGGGAATGTGACCCATCCTGTGGATTATGGCGATGAATTGGGCTGGAATCTGGAAATGAGAAAAACACTTTCAGATTCATGGTCAATGGTAATTAATGGAGCGCAGACTTCACAGTCCTCACCAGATGGAGCTCCTGGAATCCTACCCACACAGGATTTGGACCGGAATCCCTGGCAGGAATATTATGCAGAGTTCGAATATTCTGGTTCGCGTTTTTATCAGAGATTGTTGATAGCCTACACCAGATCGGTTCTCAGTGGACAATCCGCTGCTGAGATTATGGAACATTATACCCTTGTTCCAGCCTATCTATCCTGGCACCCCAATGAAAATCTGGTTTTATCCACAGTTGTTGAATTGCAGACCTCCAAAGTCTATACTGAATTGTATGCTGGAGATGTCCTTGAGGGTCATAAGTTTCAGAGCGGGCACTTTATTGTCAGTGCTGACTATGAGCATAATTATTCTGCAGCAATTATATGGGATACAAGTAATGATCCAAGTCTCATGACCAACGACGAAGAAATTCAACATTGGGTGAGTGGTGAAGTATCTGTGAAACCCATGGATGGACTGTGGTTACGGGCTTCTTATGGCAAGGAAAAGGGTGGTGTGCGATGTACAGGTGGAGTTTGTCGAGTCCTGAATCCCTTTGAGGGTTTCCGTATGGCCCTGGAGTGGCGACTATGAGGAAGTATTTATTTCTACTGCCCTTCGTCCTATTCATCACTTCTTGTGACTGGAAGCCTGAACCAATTGAAGTGATTCCTTATGACTCTTTCAGAAAAATCGATATTGTGGTTGGGATCAAAACAATCATTGAAGTTGAAGGTAATGATTTTACGGTAGACAGTTCCGTAGACACATCGATTGTCGAAATAATTTCTAATGATTCCGGTCGTATCGAAATTATTGGTAGAGTTCCCGGGCAAACGAAATTGAGTTACAATTACTACATTTCAAGTGAACTAGAAGGTGAGAACGATCTAGCAGCTAGAATGGTTCTAATCTTTGAAGTTACAAATGGATTCCCATTAAGAGTGAATGTAGAGGATAGCGTAAAGGTAAATCTGGATGCCTTTGTTGATTCAATCCAAAGGGTAAGCCATGATTCAGTTGATATTAGGTTCTCTTCTGGACTAGTTAGTGCACATAATACAGTTACTTATGACATGGATTCTCTAGAATTGGTTGTTCATGGGGATACACCTGGCCGAGAAGGTCTGATCGTAACATTCTTCCAACAATCTGATACTCTAGGTGAACCGCTAATTTTCGATATTGCTACTCGTATTCATAAGGTGGTCCTGGCAGAATTTTATACGAATACGGGTTGTGTAAATTGTCCCGAAGCGAATCATTATCTCGACAATATTTCAGCTGAGTTTATTGATGATTTCACTTTGGTTCGATATCATGTTAATTGGACCGACCCATTCGACCCTATGAACCTTTATAATCCAGGTGATGTTGAAAGCCGTCGAGCATACTATAATATTTTTGCTGCTCCCGGATTCGTTCTGGAGGGAACCCTGATAACCTCCCTCGATGAGGACGACTGGTCAGGACGGGTGTTCAACGCCTCCCAGGGATTGACTCCTGTCTATATTGGTCCCATCGACGTATTGGAGAGTGTGGATAGCCTGCATCTTGAATTTGAATTGAACAGCTTTTCATCATCGTTGACCGACATAACAATATGGTCGCTTGTTATGGAAGACAGTATTGAATATGCAGGATCAAACGGCGAGACACTACATATGGATGTGATGCGGGATATGACTTCCAACCCTATAAGTGTATTGATTGGTCTCAGCACCATTCAGCACAGTTTAAAGAAACCAGATGATTACGGGACTGCAGGTCCCATGAACTTATTGGTTTTTGTACAAGCTGATTCAGATAAATCTGTATTGCAATCTCGCAAACAAAACCTCTATTAACAGCGTGGCTGAATTACATCCCTTCTTTGTTCACTTCCCCATAGCCATTCTGGTGGTGGCGGCTGTCTTTGATGTATATGGTGCATCTAGAGGTCTGCAGCAGCATACGCAGACTGCCTTTATCCTGCAATTAATGGCTGGTGTCTCTGCCGTCTTCGCAGCCATCAGTGGCAATCTGGCTGAATCCCTGATTGTCGATCACAGCCTTCTCCACCAAGGGGTGATGGAGGCATTCGATAAACATACTTCTATGGGAAATGCCATGGTATGGCTCATTATTCTGGTAGCCGTTGGACGCACCTTTGCAGTCCTGGAGAAGAAGGAGTGGGCCCTAAGAGGCTGGGTGATTCCCGTTGTGAGTGTGACCGTGGCCCTGCTTGTGATCGTCACAGGATTATTGGGCGGGGATTTGAGCGCATCAATCCTGACTTTTTACATCAATTCTTAACAAACCTTGCGAAGGTATATAAACCTCCGCAAGGTCAATCAGAATCCTAGCTTTGTGTAAAACGCTTTCCGTTCATGGTTTTCAGGAAGGCAGCAATTTTAGCAGCTTCTTCGTCAGAAATCTGCTGCATCAACTGCATATCACCCATCATCTGGATGGTTTTTTCAAGACTTTCTACTCCGCCATCGTGGAAGTAAGGACCGGTTAACTCAATGTTTCTCAAGGCGGGGACTTTAAACATAAACTTATCTTGTTCTAACCCGGTTACCTCAAATCGACCTTCATCATTCAGATTATGGTATGGTTTAATGAGACCATTTTTCTGGTACATATTTGCCCCCATCATCGATCCCATGTGGCAGGTTACACATGCTTTGCCCAGAAAAAGATCCAGACCTTCAACTTCAGCTTTTGTGATGGCTTTCAGATCGCCCTCTAAATATGAATCAAAGCGATCATGCGTTACCAGTGTGCGCTCAAATGCAGCCAGGGCTTCTGTAATATTCTCATAGTTAATGCTGTTCTCACCGAAGGCTTCATTAAATAGTTCTGTGTACTCTGGAATAGCTTTGATTATGGCAACAGCAGTAGCGGAATCAGCAATAGCCATTTCAGCAGGATTTAAAATGGGTCCACCAGCTTGTTCATTCAGGTCAGCAGCTCGTCCGTCCCAGAATTGAGTAAAATGAAAACCGGCGTTAAAAACAGTCGGGGAATTCCTGGGACCGGGAATGCCATTGGTACCTTCTGATGTGGGTTTGTTATCAACTCCTGCTGTAACTAGATCGTGACAGGTATTGCAGGACATATCTCCAGTATTTGATAGTGCAGTTTCAAAATATAGCTTTTCCCCAAGTTTGATCCGGGTCTCTGTGTCATTTTCAGAACCTGGCATCATGTCAGGGACCACCGCGAACATCGGTTTTACTTTAGCTAGTATTTCTTGCTGATACGTCAAATCCTCTGGTGGTTGTTTATCTGCTTTTCCACCACACTGAATCAACATCAATATCATCAAACTCATAACGATGAACAGGACACCTTTCTGCATTACAATTTCCCCTTATTATTTATGTGTATATAATGAATAACTGCCAAACAGCAATAATATAAATATCAGTTGAAGGTTTGCATGAATAAAAATAGTGAGTTTCAAACGGTAGCAATCATTTGACCTCCAGAAGCGACTCTGCTTCTGACTTTGAAACCTTGCTTGCAGAAGGATAGTATAGTTCTATATTACATACCGACCAGTCGGTATGTAATATAATGACATAATATTAAGGCCAGATATGACAGAGAGAAGACCCAGCTCAGAACGCCGAATAGAAATATTAGAAGCAGCCCTTACCATTTTTGTTAAGAAGGGTTATTCCGAGGCGAGAATGGACGATATTGTTCAAGAGATCGGCTTGAGCAAAGGCGCATTATATCATCATTTTCAAAGCAAGCGGGACCTATTTATTGCCCTGATCGAACACTGGATGGATCAATTCTCTCCCATTGAACGTGGTGGACTGATGCGTGCAAAACCCTCCAGGGAGATCATCATGCATATCGCAAAATTCACGGCAAAGTTATTTAAAAGGAATCCTAACTGGTTTTTAGTTGAGCCTGAAATATGGGCATTTGCAAACCGCGATAAAGAAATCAAGGAATTGGCGAGCCACCTATACGCCAACGTGTTAAGCGAATTTGAAGCACTTATCAAACGCGGGATAGAGTATGGGGAATTCAGGGATGTAAATGCAGGCATGATTGCCATGTCAATCATGACCTCTCTGCATGGAATGATTTGGTTTGCACTGTTTAAACCAAATGACTTTTCGCTGGAAGAATATGTAGACTTGAATATGGAACTCATTCTGGATGGTATTGCTGTCCAGGATTGAGACAATAGAATTGTATCCAAAATAAGGAGAATGAGATGAATAAGGGTGGCGCATTTTTAACCACACCCTTTGGCGTTGATGAAATCTTCACCAGAGAAAAATGGAGTGATGACCAAAAGGAGTTTTTTGATGCGATACAATCTTTCGCTAAAGAAGCTGTTGCTCCTCGAGCCGATGATATTGAAAAACTTGATGAGGCTTTGAGTCGAGATTTTATGACGCAGATGGGGGAAATGGGGATGATGGGACTGGACGTCCCAGAGCAGTATGGGGGTATGGGGCTTGATAAAACTGCTGCTGCCCTGGCCTTAGAAGCTATGGGAGTAGGAGAAAGTTCCTCCTTAATGGTGACAGTTACGGATCATACTGGTATCGGCTTGCTGCCAATTCTGTGGTATGGAACTGACGAGCAACGAGAAAAATATATTCCTAAAATGATGAGTGGGGAATGGATGAGCTCATATGCTCTGACAGAACCCGGTGCAGGATCCGATGCCCTCAATGGAACCGCCTCAGCCAGGCTCAATGAGGAAGGTACACACTACATCCTTAACGGAGTGAAGCAATTCATCACCAACGGAGGCTGGGCAGATATCGGTGTTGTTTTTGCCAAGGTCGATGGAGATAAGCTGACCGCCTTTATTCTGGATAAGGAAACCACTGGTTGGGAACGTGGACCAGAAGAACACAAGTTGGGTATTAAAGGATCTTCAACCACCACCTTTGTTCTGAATGATTGTAAGGTAGCAGTTGAAAATGTACTGGGTGGAGTAGGTAAGGGCGCTGCTGTTGCTTTCAATGTGCTCTATATCGGTCGCCTAAAACTGGGCGCAGTAACCATGGGTGGAGCCAAACATGTCATCAAAACCGCCCTGGATTATGCCACGGAGCGCAAGCAATTTGCCCAGCCCTTGACTGCGTTTGGCATGATGCAGCGCAAGTTCGCTGATATGGTGATTCGTTGCTATGAATCTGATACCATTACTTATCAGTCTACAGGATCCATTGATGACGCCGTTGAGCGCTACGAAGAGGATGATCCAGAATACTACAATCATCTCTACTCTGTGATTGAAGACCATGCTATCGAGAATAGCGTCAATAAGATTTTCTCCTCTGAAGCCATGTGGATAAATGCTGATGATGGTGTGCAGATCTTTGGTGGCTATGGTTTTTCTGAGGAATACCCACTGGCTCGGCTCCTCCGCGATGAACGTGTCAATCGCATTTTCGAGGGAACCAATGAGATCAACAAGCTGATTATCTCCGGCATCACGATGAAAAAAGCCATCCTGGAAGAGCTGCCTATTCGAGAACAGATTCTTGGGATGGGAGAAGGTTGGATGCCAGTAGCTGATATTCCTTCAGATCATCCTATGGTACAAGAGATTAAAGCAGTTGAATTGGGTCGGGGTATAGTTCTTAAAACCCTTCATGAGCTCATCTTGAAACATGGTCAGGATTTTAAGAACACACAATTTGAAATTGAGGCCTTCGCCAATATGGTGATTGCCCAGCAGATCATTTTCAGTGTTCTGAGAAGATATTTACAACTGGATGAAGCTTACCCAAGAAGGGATGAAGTCGCTTCAGTATTGAAAGTATCTGTTCTCAGAAATCTAGAGGTTATCGTTTCCAATACAAAAAAAATATTGAGACATATCCTGCCTGAGGAAGATCGCAGGGCAAAGTTAGGCAAGTTGAATGAAGCATTAACCGAATTGGACTATCATGCTGATGTTATTGAAGAACAAAAGGTGATTTTCCAGCTTCTACTCAAACGCGGTACCTATCCGCTGAATGATTAAGGAATGAGGAGTTAATTAAATGAGTGAAAGATATAGTGTAATCGTTGATGCAGTGCGTAGTCCAATCGGTCTCAAAAATGGTGAAATGATTGGCATGCGACCTGATGATATTACCGCTCAGGTCGTCAAAGCACTAATGGCAAGAAATCCTGCTGTTAAAGCTGATGAGGTAGAAGATCTCGTCCTGGGTTGTGCCTTCCCTGAGGGAATTCAAGGAATGCTCATGGGCCGCGGAGTTGCCCTTTTAGCGGGTTTGCCAAATACCACAACTGGCAGTACGGTGAATCGTTTTTGTGGTTCTTCCATGGATGCGCTTCATCAATTGAGCACCTCCATCATGGCAGGTGACAAGGAGATCGGTATAGCGGCTGGGGTTGAAGACATGTTTGGTGTCCCCATGGGTGGCTATAATCCTGATTTTAATCCAGAGTTGTACGAGATTGACTATTATATGGGTATGGGTGAGACGGCTGAAAATCTAGCTCAAGAGTTGGAGATAGGTCGTGATGACCAGGAAGCCTTCGCTATCGCATCTCATCAAAAGGCCCTGGCTGCCCAAGCCGCAGGTAGATTCGACAACGAAATTGTTCCTATTGAAATTGAGGGTATCCGCGTCTCCAAGGATGAGGGTCCCAGAGAACCAGATGTAGCCAAGATCAAATCGCTATCTCCTGCTTTTTTAGAGGAAGGTACTATTACAGCAGCAACATCCAGCCCCATCAGTGTTGGCGCTGCTGCTGTGTTGGTCATGAGCAATACCAAAGCTGAAGAATTGGGTCTCAAAGTCAGAGCCAAAATCATTTCTCGTGCTGTCGCCGGTGTAGATCCAACCCATATGGGGTCTGGACCACTCCCTGCAACTGAAAAAGCTCTGAAAAATGTGGGTATGACACTGGATCAGATGGATACCATAGAGTTGAACGAGGCTTTTGGAGCTCAATCACTCTATGTCATTCGCAAGGGCAATTGGCCATCGGAGAAGATCAATCTGAATGGAGGAGCCATTGCACTTGGACATCCCCTGGGTTGCTCAGGAGCCAGAATTGTAACCACATTGCTCAATGTGATGGAACAGAACGATACAAAATTTGGTCTAGCAACCATGTGTATCGGGACTGGGCAGGGTATCGCAACAATTATCGAGAGGAATTAATCATGGCATTAAAGGTAGAAAAGGTAGCCGTATTGGGCGCTGGAGTCATGGGCGCGCAGATTGCGACTCACCTGTCAAACGCCGGGATTCCCAGCTACCTCTTCGATATGAATCAGGAGCTGGCAGAACAGGGCTTGGAGGGAATGAAAAAGCTAAAACCCAGTCCGGTATACAACCCCAAAACCCTGGAGATGATCACACCCTGTAATTATGATGATCACCTTGACAAGATTGGGGAAGTGGATTGGGTTATTGAAGTCATTGCCGAACGGCTCGATTGGAAACAGGGACTCTTTGAAAAAATAGTTCCCAAGATGAATGCTACAGCAATTCTCACCAGTAATACTTCTGGTCTTTCTCTCGCTGATATGGCGGCTTCACTACCTGCTGATATGAAGAAACGTTTCTTCATCACTCATTTTTTCAATCCACCTCGTTATATGAAGTTGGTTGAGTTGGTGGGCGGACCTGAGACAGACATGGAAGCCATGCAGGACATTGCTACATTTTTGGAAGATGATCTGGGAAAAGGGGTCGTTTGGGCCAAAGATACGGCCAACTTTATCGCCAATCGCATTGGGGTTTACGGTATGATGTTGACTTTGAAATTGGCCAGGGAAAAACGTCTGAATGTTCCTGATGTAGATGCATTGACCGGTACTCTGATCGGGCATATGAAATCGGCTACTTTCAGAACGGCTGATGTTGTTGGCTTAGATACCCTCGTCCATGTGGCGGAAAATGCTTATGACAAGGGTGAGGCTGATGAAGAGCGCGATATATTCCAGATTCCAACCTATCTGCAATCAATGCTCGATAATGGATGGTTGGGGGCAAAAACCAAAGCAGGTTTTTACAAGAAGGTAGATAAAAAGACTATCCTTTCTCTGAACCTGGATACTCTGGAATATGAACCTTCCGTAAAGAAGAAATACGATGCGATAAGGGTTTCGAAAAATGAAACCTATCTCCCAGGGAAATTAAAAAGTCTGGTAAGTATTGACGATGTTGCCGGAAAATTTCTCTGGGAGTTGAATGCTGGGATATTGATTTATTCAGCCAATCGCTTACCTGAGATCTCAGATGATATCGTGAATATTGATAATGCCATGAAATGGGGTTTCGGATGGGAATTCGGTCCCTTTGAAGTCTGGGATGCATTTGGACTGGCTGAGTCAGTGGAACGTATGAAGAGTGATGGACGCAAAATTCCAACCTGGGTTCAGACAATGATCAACAAGGGATTTACATCCTTTTACGGATTCGATGGTAAGGCTAAAACCTATTACGATCCATCAAGCGAATCCATGCTGCCTGTCCCAACACATCCGCTAGCTGTGGATTTTAATGTCATTAAAAAAACCGGTGGGCTTATTAAAAAGGATTGGTCAGCTTCCTTGATTGATCTTGGTGATGGGGTTGCCGCCGTAACCATGCACTCGGTACTCCAGCCCACCTTCAATCCAATTGATGGCTCCATTATCGGTATGCTCGATCAGGCGATAGATTGGGTAACCGAGAATAAATATAAGGGTTTGGTCATCGCTTCTGAAGCGACCCATTTCTCTGCTGGAGCAAACCTTGCTTTGATGTTGCGCGCCATTGACGAGAAAGATTGGGATGGTCTGGATGCCATGAGTAAGGCTATGCAGGATACGCTGCAAAAGGTTCGATTCGCTCCCTTTCCTGTGGTGGCAGCACCACACTGGATGGCCTTGGGTGGTGGATATGAAACTATTGGTGCCTGTGATCGCATTGTCGCAGCAGCCGAATTGTATACGGGTCTCGTAGAAGTCGGTGTAGGACTGATTCCTGGAGCAGGTGGTAACCTTAGAATGATCATGAAATCACAGGATCGTCTCTCCAAGGGTCGCGCTGGTGCCTTCCAAGTTGCTCAGAAGGCTTTCGAAGCCATTGGTTTTGCTAAGGTTTCTATGTCAGCTAAACATGCTGTCTCAATTGGATATCTCACGAAGGACGATATCATTGTAGTCAATCAAGATCATCGTGTATCAAGAGCCAAGGCAGAAGTCCTGTCCATGAGTGATGATTATCAGGCACCTGAATTACGGACAGATCTCTTTCTGCCAGGCAAGGGTGGGAGATTGGCTGTCAAGAGTAGTGTGAAGGGCTTTCTGAAATCTGGGAAAATCTCCGAACATGATGCGCTCATTGCTGAGAAACTGGCCTTTGTGCTCACTGGGGGTGATAAGGGTGGAATCATGAGACCCCTGGACGAACAGTATCTCCTCGATTTGGAGCGGGAGGCTTTTGTCTCACTTGGCGGGGAACCAAAAACCCGTGCACGCATAGAATACATGTTGAAACGAGGGCGACCTCTTAGAAACTAACTGCATCCCAGGTTTTCCGTTTTCCTCTTGGGGATGCATTCATCAGAAAAGGCGGCGATTTTATCGTCGCCTTTTCTATTTATAAAATCGCTTTAATAATTAACTTACTCCACAATCACTTATAACGCAGTACCATAAACTTGGAATATTTCCATTTGGGTTAATACATGAATATCGAAGAAAAACAACAAATCCTGGAACGCATCAATTCAGAAATTGTAAGCGCCACTGAACAGGTCATCGAGCTTAAAGAGATGACACAGCCAATCGCCCCTGACGCTGCTATTGGACGAATATCCCGTATGGATGCCATCAACAATAAAAGTGTCAATGAGCTTCTATTATCAAAAACAGAAGTCAAACTCCAAAAACTCGAAGCCTCTCTGGCTTTTATTGATAAGGATGACTACGGTCTTTGTCGAGTCTGCAAACAACCCATCCCGCTGGGTCGTCTGATGATGTTGCCTGAATCAGATAAATGTGTGGACTGCGCCTAATAAGGAGAAATTATTGTGAACAAGAATAAATTAGTTATCGGGCTTTTTGCCCTGGTAATAGTTACCTGCATTCCCAAATCAGAAAGTGTCCCAGACATGAATGACACAGATCCCTATATCTGGCTGGAAGAAGTAGAGGGTGAAAACGCACTAAACTGGGTGAGGGAGCAGAATACTGTGACTCTGAACGAGCTGCAGGCTGATCCCCGTTTTCAACAATTTGAAAGTGAAGCCCTGGCTATATATGAGGCGAAAGACAGAACGGTTTATGGCAAAATCAGGGCCGACTATATTTATAACTTCTGGAGAGACGATGTACATATCAGAGGTATCTGGCGTCGATCGCCCCTGGATGCATATCTTGAAAATAAACCAGAATGGGATGTATTACTTGATATAGATGCTTTAGCTGAGGCAGAGGAAGAAAACTGGGTTTACAAAAGTGTAAATGGTTTACCCCCAAACTACAATCGTTTCCTGATTGAGCTTTCTCGGGGGGGCAAAGATGCTGTGGTTGTCCGCGAATTTGATGTTTCTACAAGATCATTTCTTGATGACGGTTTTTTTGTTTCCGAAGAAAAATCAGCTATATCCTGGATAAATGAGAACCAGGTTTTCGTGGCTACAAATTTTGGCATGGGAAGTATGACATCAAGTGGGTACCCCGCCAGCGTTAGAGTATGGACGCGAGGTGAGGATTTAGCAACCAGTCCTGAAATCACCAGGGTGGCTACTGATAATGTTGGACTCTGGGGTTGGACTATTTTCACCACAGACAATAATTACTCTCTGATAAGCAAATCAAAAGATTTTTGGACCCATGAGATTCTACTACTTGATGAAGTTATGGGGACAAAAAAAATAGAGCTACCCGTTGATGCTGATTTAAAGGGTCTCTGGAAGGAACAGGCTTTTGCTATCTTGAGATCAGATTGGCTGGGGAGTTCGAAGGGCTCTCTCATCGCACTAGATTTGACCAGCAATACGAAAATGGATGTATTTATCCCCAACGCCAAAAGTTCAATCATGGATGTAAATTTTTCTTCCACCCACCTTCTGTTAACTATTCAAGAAGACGTGGTGGATAAGGTGTTGCGTGGAGTGCGTCATGAAAATTCCTGGGTGCTGGAAGATCTTGGTCTCCCTCAGGGAGGAACCATTTCTATAAAGGGAACAGATCCGCTAAACGCCAATTTCTTCTATACTTACAATGATTTGATAACACCTTCGACGCTGGGATACTTTGAGGATGCAATGGCAGATCCAAAAGTGATCCGTCAGTCACCTGCACGCTATGACAGCGATAATCTCGAGGTGAATCAAAAATTTGCCACCAGCAAAGACGGTACAAAAATTCCTTACTTTCTCGTAAGTAGGAAGGATATGCCATTTGACGGAAGCAATCCGACTCTTCTTTATGGATATGGAGGATTTGAAGTATCCGAAAAATCGCAATATTGGTCGAAAACCGGGAAACTTTGGATGGAAAAAGGTGGCGTCCTTGCCCTGGCAAATATTCGAGGCGGGGGTGAATACGGTCCAGCATGGCATCAAGCTGCCTTGAAGACCAATCGACATAAATCCTATGAAGACTTTATTGCCATCGCTGAACAATTAATCAGCACTAAAATCACCAGTCCGGAAAAGTTGGGGATCATGGGTGGCAGTGGTGGAGGACTCCTGGTTGGAGTTGTATTCACCATGCGGCCTGATTTATTTAATGCAGTGGTCTCACAGGTTCCCCTCCTGGATATGCTGCGATATCATAAACTCTTGGCTGGTGCAAGCTGGATGGGTGAATATGGAGACCCAGATGATCCAGTTGAAGGGGCATATTTGAAAGAATATTCTCCCTATCACAGTCTCTCTCCAGGCAAGAAGTATCCTAAGCCCATGTTTACTACATCCACCAAGGATGATCGTGTCCATCCCGGTCACGCTCGCAAAATGGTAGCTCGTATGAAGGAGCAGGGACATCCCGTGATGTATTATGAGAATATTGAAGGTGGCCACGCTGCCGGAGCAAATCTTAAGCAATACGCTACCAGGGCGGCAATAGAATTCACCTATTTACATCGGATGTTGATGGATTAACGCTTGAACTAGATCAGGACTAGCAAATTCGGGGGAGCTGTTCACCTACTGGCATATCGACAATTCGATTGGCTCCCAGACCTGTCTGCATAGCCACGATTCCAGGATGCCTGTCAGTAACTTCACCAATAATAGTTGCCGATTTTCCATGTTCATTGTCTTGCATGACCTCTAGCATTTCATCTGCGACATCTGATGGTACAATTGCGACCAGCTTACCTTCATTGGCTACATAGAGTGGATCAATTCCCAAAATCTCACAGGCACCACGAACATTCTCCTTCACAGGAATGGTATCCCCATAAAGTTGAATACCTACTGCTGACGATGAGGCGAATTCATTAAGCGTTGTGGCCAGGCCACCGCGCGTTGGATCCCTCAAAGCATGAATATCGGTGCTTACTCCAAGCATATCCTGGACAAGATGATTTAACCCAGCTGTATCACTTTCCACTGTGGACTGAAAGGATAAGCCCTCGCGTGTGGTCATGACGGCCATTCCATGATCTGCAAGCGTCCCTGATAAGAGTATTTTATCCCCAACTTCAAGATTTGAGGCTGAAATGTTGACGCCATTAGGTACAAAACCAAAACCGCTGGTATTGATAAAAAGTTTATCGCAACTACCGCGATTAACAACTTTGGTATCTCCAGTCACGATCTGAACCCCAGCAAGTTTAGCCGCTTTTTCCATGGAGAGGACAATCCGGTGCAGTGTTTCGAAGGGAAGACCCTCTTCCAGAATAAATCCAACACTCAGATATTTAGGCATGGCACCGCTCATCGCTATATCATTCACTGTGCCGTTAATAGCGAGGTCACCAATATCTCCTCCAGGAAAAAAGATGGGATCTACCACAAAGGTATCCGTGCTAAATGCAATCCGTCCACCAGGATTTTCAAGGACAGCCTGATCTTCCATTTTCTCTAAAGTGCTGTTCATGAAGCGGGGTAGGAAGATTTTGTCAATCATCTCATTGGAGAGTTTCCCACCAGCACCGTGAGCTAGTTGAACTGTGTCATGACTAAGGATGGGAACGGGGCAGGATAGGGCTTCAGGAAAATCCATTGATTGACTCACTTCTTTCGGAATTTATTATTCACTCAGAATGCGTTGATATTTATAGTAGGCAGCACAAGCACCTTCACTTGAAACCATGGTGGCACCAAGAGGATTTTGAGGTGTGCATTCTTTCCCAAATGCTGGGCAGTCATGGGGTTTCTTCAACCCTTGAAGGATGACCCCACTGATACAGGCTTCAGGCTCTTCAGTATGAATGTCACCGACAGAAAATTTCAGCTCGGCGTCATAAGCCGCATATTTTTCTCGAATTTTAAACCCGCTGACAGGAATCTCTCCAATACCACGCCATTTACGGTTGGCAATTCCGAAGACATCCTTAATGATAGCCTGAGCTGGTTGATTGCCACCCTGCTCAACAATGCGGGCGTATCTGTTTTCGACCTTATGGGTACCTGCTTCAAGTTGTTTGACGGTGTGCAGAATCCCGTCCAACACGTCCATGGGTTCAAAGCCAGTGATAACAATAGGAACTTCATATTTTTTGGCAATGGGATCGTATTCATCCCAACCCATGACTGTACACACATGTCCAGCAGCAAGATACCCCTGAACCCGATTGGCAGGGGAGGAGAGCAGTGCTTCCATGGCAGGTGGAACCAGAACATGGCTCACCAGCTCACTGAAATTTGTTAATCCCTCCTTAGCAGCCTGAGCCACAGCCATGGCATTGCCTGGTGCCGTGGTTTCAAATCCCACAGCAAAGAAGACGACTTCCTTATCTGGATTCTCACGGGCTATTTTCAGGCTCTCAAGGGGTGAAAACACAGTGCGAACATCACCACCTTCAGATCTAACCATAAATAGATCCTTATGGCTACCTGGTACGCGGAGCATATCGCCAAAACTGGTGAAAATTACATCAGGACGCCCTGCGATTTCAATAGCTCTATCAATGATTTCCAGGGGTGTGACACACACAGGGCAACCTGGTCCATGGACGAGCTCAATTTCTTTTGGAAGGACTTGATCGATTCCATTGCGGATGATTGAGTGTGTTTGACCACCACAGATCTCCATGATGACCCACGGTTGGGTGGTAACAGCGTGTATTTCCTTTAAAATCTTTTTGGCTACAACTGGATCGCGGAATTCATCGAGATACTTCAATCTGGACGCTCCAGCTTTTCCATTTCAATTCCCTCAGCATTGGCGCGATCTATCAAATCATCCCAGGCATCAAACGAGTTCTTAGCCTCCTCCTCGTTGAGTACTGACAAAGCAAAGCCGGCATGGACGATGGTATATTGGCCAATCTCAATCTCAGGGACATACTCCAGACAGGCTTTGCTCACGGATCCGGCAAAGTCAATGTTGCCCATTTTGAGACCATTTTCGTCAAAAACTTCTAGTAGTTTTCCGGGGATTGCCAGACACATAATTTATTTTCCTAACATAGTGTTTTGGTTTTAATGGTAATCAATCAATTTACTTCCGCAAGTAGTTTTGGCCAATAATAACCTGGCCGAGTGCTAACCCACCATCATTTGTTGGCACCTGAGCGTGGGTGAACACCTCTAGACCTGCCTGATTCAACTCAGTCTGTAGTCCCTCGATTAATAAATTATTCTGAAACACACCGCCACTTAACACGAGCTGTTTGATACCAGTCTCTCTACTCAGTTCAAGAGATATTGATGTAAATGTTTTGATAAGGGAATAATGGAACCATTGACTGATGGATTCTATATTTTTTCCAGCCTGGATTCTTTGGACTAGATCATGCATTACATTGGTGATTGAAATTGTTTGCTCACTTTCACTCTGCTGAAATTCAAAATTAGAATAGTCTGACCCCAGGCGATTCCCAGCAGCTTGCATGAATTCGATAGCGGCCTGAGCCTCATAACGAATCTCCTGACGTCCTCCCGAAAGTGCTGCAACTGCATCAAAGAGACGTCCGCAACTGCTGGTCAAGGGAGAATTTATGTTTGCATTCAACATTTGAATGATAGGCTGAATGTCATGATCCTTCAGTGCGGGAATGTCAGGTAGGTTGGTGCCAAATACTTGATGCAGGTAACCGAGACCGATGCGCCAGGGTGACCTGATGGCTGCTTCACCACCTGGGAGGGGCATGGGCTCAAAATGCGCTTTTCTTTCGAATCCTGTAGGATCACCTACCAGAAACTCGCCACCCCAGATCGTTCCATCTGTGCCGTAACCAGTTCCATCCATGATGATACCTATGACCGGTTCTTCAAGACTGTTCTCAGCCATGCAGGCAGCCAGATGAGCATGATGATGCTGAACTCCCAGGAGAGGAATATTTTGATCTTTGGCCCATTTAGTTGAGAGGTATTCGGGATGGAGATCATGAACAATGAGTTCGGGTTCAATTTCAAAAATTCTCTGAATATGTGCGATGGTCATCTTGAAAAACTCAAAGGCTTCGAGGTTTTCAAGATCTCCAATATGTTGACTCAGAAAGACTTTTTCATCTTTAGACAATCCAACCACATTTTTAAGCTCTCCACCAACGGCTAGAATTGATGGACCTTTACGCCTGGTGAAGATTGGGCGTGGAGCATATCCTCTACTACGACGAATAGGGCGAATTTCCCCCGATAGTTCCATGACCACAGAATCATCAGTACGCAAATAGATATCCCTGTTGTGGAGTAGAAAAAAATCAGCCAGATCAGCGAGACGAGTCAAAGCCTCATCATTATCAATGCAAATAGGTTCTTCGCTAAAATTTGCTGATGTCATGACCAGAGTATCCAATTTTCCCGATAATAGCAAGTGGTGGAGTGGGGTATAGGGGAGCATGATACCCAGACGATCATTACCAGGTGCAATGTTGGGAGCGATATTGGTGTCAAGTTTTGAAGTACAGAGCAAGATGGGTGCTTGGATTGACCCGAGAGTTTCTATTTCCAGTTGACTGAGATACACAAGGGTTTGAGCCGTAGCCAGGTCCCTGACCATGAGGGCTAGAGGCTTTGCATCACGACCTTTGGCAAGACGCAGTTGGGCTACAGCATCTGCATTACAGGCATCTACTGCCAGGTGAAATCCTCCAAGACCTTTTATTGCTAAAATCTTGCCCACTAACAGAAGCTCAACTGTTTTTGAGACGGGATCTGTTGATTCGATCCTTTCACCCTTCTGGTCTGTCAACCAGACATGGGGACCACATTCTGGGCAAGCATTGGGCTGGGCATGAAATCGACGATCCCCAGGATCCTGGTATTCAGTATGACAGGCCTTGCACAGCGGAAAATGCTTCATGGAGGTGAAAGGGCGATCATAAGGGATATTCTCAATAATTGTGTAGCGTGGACCGCAATTGGTACAGTTGATAAAGGGATATTTGTATCGACTATTCTTTTCTTCAAAGAGTTCGGCCTTACAGTCATCACACAGGGCGACATCTGGAGATATCAGTGTTGAAACAGATGTATTATCGTGTGAAGCAACTATGGTGAATTCAGAATCATCTTGCGCTGTAATGTCTTCTATATCTACTGAAATTATGGTTGAAAGAGGAGGCGCTTCAGCGTGCAAACGGGATTCAAATTGATCGAGTTGTGTTATGTTCCCCTGGAGTTCAACCTTGACACCATCCGATGTATTATAAACAGAGCCAACAAGCCCAATATCCCTGGCAAGCGAATAAATAAAGGGGCGGAATCCCACCCCCTGAACGATTCCGTTGATTGTCAGTCGACGTCTCAACATTGTCATTGTAACCAGACTATTTTTTTGACATTTCCTTCAGCCAACCATACCAGGCATCCATGCCTTCACCTGTGGTGGCTGATACTTCAAAGAATTCTAGATTGTGGTTCACCTGAAGCGCATATTCCTTACACTTCTCCACATCAAATTGCACATAGGGTAGTAAATCAATCTTGTTGATGATACAAATATCGGCTGCATCAAACATGGTGGGGTATTTGAGAGGTTTATCTTCCCCTTCAGTAACACTAATTACTACGACCCGTTTGTCCTCGCCCAGGTCAAACAACGCGGGGCAAACCAGATTCCCTACATTTTCAATAAAGAGGGCAGAATTGTCCTGCAACTTTAACTGACCATAGGCTGTATGAATCATTTCAGCATCAAGATGGCACCCATTTCCAGTATTAATCTGTAAGACTGGAACACCGGTTTTTGCAATGCGATCAGCATCATTCATGGTTTGTTGATCACCCTCGATGACGGCGCTGGGAATTTCTTCCTTCAACGTAGCCAGCGTCTTTTCCAAAAGGGTGGTTTTACCAGATCCAGGAGAACTCACCAGATTAATAGCGAATACATTTTTGGCTTCGAAGTATCCCCGGTTCCGCTGGGCCAGTAAATTATTCTCACCCAGGATATCCTGTTCGATTGCTATAGTTCGATCTTGAGTATGTTTGTGATCGTGACTATGACCATGGTCATGATGATCATGACTATGAGAATGTCCATCTCCATGATGATGATCCTCGCCGTGTTTCCTGAAGGTCGTGCTATCAGATCCACATCCACAGGTATCACACATATTCAAATCCTTTCAATAAAAATTAATTTACGCTTACAGCTCTCAGCTTGAGCTCACGTCCCTGAAGTATATCAATTTCATAGCTTTCACATTGAGGGCAGAGAGCCATAAATGAGTCTATTTCAAAAGTATGATTACATTTTTTGCAACTTGCCTTGGCGGGTACCTCATTGATGGATAAGGTCGAGTTTTCAGCCAGAGTATCCTTGCAAACAGATTCGTAGCAAAAGTTTAGAGAATCTATCATGACTCCCGACAATTTTCCCACATCAAGTTCGATGTTGGATATTGAGCTAGCGCCATCCTTTTCAGCCTCTTTACAGGCGATACTGATGATATTCATGGCGATGGACATTTCGTGCATTAAAACTCCGCTTTGGTATAGATAAGGCAATTATAATGCCCCAAAGTTTGAGGGCAATGTTTTAAATTATTCTGCGCTAAAAAAAGTTCAGGACTAACCTATTGGTTTATCTGACATAGTTGTGGATTTGTTCTCATCACCTATGAGCCTGGCTAATATTTTTAGGATAGTCGCATAGTCTAAAGCATTTATATTCATTGATATCAAATGGAATTTATTCAGTCAAAAACTATCCTGTCTCGTGTTCAAGAAGATTCCTTCTTTGGATTGAGTTACAACATGAATCTTTATCGAGGTTGTCAACATGGCTGCATTTATTGTGATTCTCGTTCTGCCTGTTATCGTATGGATGAGCTCTCAAAAATCTATATAAAAGAGAATGCCATAGAGCTTTTGGACAAAGAGCTCCGTACAAAACGGCTAAAGGGTACCATTGGCACCGGTTCAATGAATGATCCCTATATGCCTGTTGAGAAAAAGTTTGAGCACACCCGCAAAGCACTTGAAGTGATTTCAGATCATTGTTTTCCAGTCCATGTCATGACCAAAAGTGATCTGGTTCTTCGTGACCTGGATTTACTCCTCAATCTACAAGAGAATTACTGTGCCGTCACATTTACAATCACCACAGCTGATGATGATCTTGCCAAAAACATTGAGCCACATGCTCCTGCGCCATCTCTGCGGTTTAAGGCTCTCGAAGAACTTAGAAAAGCAGGCATATATGCTGGCATTACAATGATGCCCATTTTACCGTATCTAAATGATACACACGAGAACATAACGAAGTTGGTGGATCTGGCAAAAACAGTCGATGCCCAATATATCTTACCTTACATGGGGGTGACACTCCGTGAAGGATCAAGGGACTATTTCTACCAGCAGTTGAGTAATTCATTTCCTGGGCTAAAGGATAAATACGTCAAGAATTTTGGGAATAGTTATGGTTGTAATTCACCCAAAGCAAACGCTCTGTATAATTTATTTTATGAACGCTGCAGACTACATGAAATTCCAACGGAAATGCAGTTTTTCAAACCCAGATCCGAACCTCAGTTGACCCTCTTTGATTCCCGCACTTAGCAGGAAAACACAAAACTAGTCTAGTATAGTTGCCACAAGAGTTACAACATCCTGAATATTTACTGTGGCATCCAGATTGAAATCAGCTGCTAGGGCTGCATTGCCCTGAAGGGTCGAATTGCCGAGAATATGAGCGACGATCAGAATCAGATCCTGAATATTTATTTGAGTATCAAAATTGACATCTCCAGGAGTAAATGAAACCTCCCCAGTATAAAATATGTGGAGATCATCTACTGCAGCTTCGACAAGAGAACCTCCTGGAGCATCTTCGGCGATAAATCTGAATTGAAGTTGATTGGCCTGATCAAAAAAGTGATTCACAAGAAATTGATGCTGGGTCCAGGAATTGTCTGAGGTTGTGGTTTGCTCCAGGTTGATCCAGATATTGTTCTGATCACGCGCCTGGACGATCCAACTGTCCTCTCCTGGACTAAACCCAAGATCATTGGAATACCATCTCCAGTAACTGATTACAGGAGAAACACCTGGGGGAATGGCATAAACTGGACTTTCAAGCGTAGTGCGACCACCATCCACATCACCGGCTCCCGTGTTTGAACCATCAAAGGGTGCATTGCCAGTTACGAAACACTTCGTTCCTACCAGGGAATGGTCCTCTTCAGGTTGAACAGGATCAGTACCCTCAAAGGTACCAATAGGCTCATCGCGAATCCACATCCCTGCAGTTGCATCATCACCCGCCACGCCAAGAGACCAGCCCTGCTCAGTTTCAGCATCTTCGTAAATGAGGGTGGGAAAAAATCCTGATGAACCCACCAGGAAAAAGTGGGGAGTTTCAGGTGCGCTGTGAGGATGATATACAACGTTACCATCATCGTCCGAGGCATGGATATAGTATTCAACGATAGAGCCACTTTCAGGTGAGGGAATCTCACTACTCCAATTATTAGGTAACACTTCCTGCATATCAATGCTGGAATATCCCCCTCCTGAAATTGAGTAGTTCAGGATTAAGGAAAGAGATGAGCCTGCTTCTGCAAAAGTTTCAACATTGACCTCAATAGGATCAACTGGATCAATGACATTTGCCAGAGCAGTATGACTTACATTGAACGATGTAAGTGCTTTCAATGCATTTACCCTGAAACCCATCTGCAGATTACCCACATCATCGCCATCTATGAGTCTTGCTTCCAGCGCATCGACGGTAATGGATGGGAATTGAGATTTGATGAGGGCTGCAATACCGGCAGCCAGGGGCGTTGCCATGGAGGTACCATCCCAGGCTTGATATTCGCTGTTGTGGGCAGGATTCGCTGGATCAGTACAACTCCAGATATTGGTGCCTGGTGCACATACATCTACCCAGGAACCATAGTTTGAGAAACTGGCACGACCATCCGAACTATTTGTTGCTCCAACACACACAGCACCTGCACTTGCTCCGGGGTAATGGGGTGAAGAACTGCCATCATTTCCAGAAGCAAACAGAACGATACTCCCCTTGGTATTACGAGCGTGGAGAATAGCACTACCAATAGTAGCTGAAGCGCCTCCACCTCCCCAACTATTACTTATGACATGAGCTCCATTTTCTGCAGCGTAAATGATCGCATTTGCAGCCGCGACGTCCGTAGTATAGGGAAAAATTTTGCAGGTCATGATCTTGGAATTTTGTGAGGCTCCTGCAATGCCAATCAGATTATTGGTAACACCAGAAGCAATACCGGCACAATGCGTTCCATGATCTTCAGCATTGTAGGGATGCCAGCCCCACTCATGGTTAACATTCGCATCGCCATCTGTGAAATTCCAGCCATAAATATCATCTACTTTTCCATTGAGATCATCATCAATGAAATTGTCAGCTATCTCTCCGGGATTGATCCATAAATTACCCATTAGATCGGGGTGATCCGTATCCACGCCAGTATCAATAATGGCAATAACCACGGTATCGCTACCGGTTTGAATGTCCCAGGCATCTGGAGTACTGACCATAGGATGGTGCCAGGATTGACTGAAATAGGCATCATTGGGTGTCATTTGTGTGTCGTAGAGTTCTCGGATATACATGGCCTCTGCATACTCCACATCACTCAATGCATTCAACTCATCGATAACAGCCAGTACATCCTCATCTTCTGTAATATGGACGACAAAAATTCTTTCAAGACCATATGGGTCATTGTCTTCCATGGAAAAGGATGTGAATGCTGGAGCAATATCAATGGTATTCTGAGCTGAAAGGATGTCTCCGACACCTGGAAGATCCATCACTTGTAAGGTAGAGCTTCGTTGGCTTTGGTAAAATGAGTTCTCCTGCACTTTCAAGAAAAATTTATCAGTAATTAATTCAACCTGGTTTTGTCCATAGGAAGGTTGACAAAATAGTAATACACAAATTAATGCAATATAGCGGGGCGGCGAAAGTCGCATAGGGAATAAATCCTTTTTAGTGAGTGTCATGGTCACATCGCGATGTAGGTAGAAGAAATCGGGGAGAAAGGCAATATGTGTTTTAGCAGTTATTGTATTGTGATTGTATAAAGAATGTCCCCGCCATCGATCTGGTGATGGATAAAAAAAGGGCTGCATTGCTACAGCCCTTGGTCGTAATTGGTAAACAGAGGTTTACCACCCCGTCCTAAATCATTTCGCAACCGTGTTTAAACAGGCTCAACAACCGCCAGCGGGTGCCTTTTTCTTCTTCTTGCGTTTTACCTTTGGTTTGTCAGCTTTGGTCTGAGTTGGAGCAGTCAATGCGCCTGCACTGCCACCACCAAAAACACCACTGGCCGCTTTTCTGAAATCATATTTAGCGAATTCTTCATCTGGAGAAGTCGTGGCAGGCTTTTGGGGATTCATGATGGTGTCAAACCAGTAATTCAAACCGCCCTGCATGACATAATTGTTCTCAAAACCAAGCTGACGCAAAATCATCCAAGCCTGATGTGAGCCGATAGTTCCATTGGAATAGAGCACATTCATTTTGACACCCTGATCCACATAGTCCCGGTTTTCATCCTTGAGAATAACCGAAATGGGAATATTGATGGCGCCCTCCAGATGATATTTCTGGAATTCATCAGGTGTCCGCACATCGATCAACTGGAGGCTGGGGTCTTTTGAGATGAGCCAGTGAGCTACTTCATCAGCTGTCACCATTTCAGCAGCACCCTGAACTTCCACCAGCATGTCCTCAGCCGTGAGTTTGTATGGTTTGGTCGTATTCTCAGGTACCATGGCTATAACCAATCCCAGCATGAAAAGACCCATCATTACTATACTTTTAATCGTCATATCAATACTCCTCTCTGGGGAATTTTTTTTCAGCCAAATCACCTAGCCAGAACATGACTAGAGCAGCAATTATTACCAGGAAGGCCAATGCGCCTCCGGATATTCCAAGTACATCAGACAGTTTTAATGCCCCAAGATTACCCGACATATAGAAACTTTCGAGTAAAGGATAGGCTTCAGCGAACATGAAGATACCGATAAAGATTCCACCGAGAAATACCATTGCATCGATTTTCCCGATAGCTATTGCACTGAAACTGACACCTGGACAAAATCCTCCTGATATGAAGCCGATACCCATGATGATACCTCCGACTATAGCTGATCCTAGAAAAGTAGGATTGACATAAACCAGGTTAAGATCGATCCAGCCAAAAAGACTAAAGAAGAGTAATCCAAGCATTGCTGTGACGGCAGCGCCAAAAAACACCTTTAAGACAACCGTGTCATATCCATAAAAGACACCTGCTAATTTCCGACTAGAAGAAAATCCGGCTTGTTCGAGAATAAATCCAAACCCGATTCCTACTACGAATGCAATGAATAGATTCCAGTCCTGCCCGATAATTTCTTGTGGTATAAGTGGTCCCATGATAGCCCCCTAGATCCAATTTTTTCTAAAAAAATATGCCAGGGCAAAAGCCGTCCCAAACATAGTTGCCATGCTGATAAATCCACTGAGGGAAAGAACAGCCATTCCTGTTAGAGCGGAGCCACTGGCACAACCACGGCCCAATTGTGAGCCAAATCCAAAGAGAATGCCACCGATCATAGCGAAAATGAGACGTCGGTTCGCAGAAATTCCAGGGAAATGTTCAATTTTGAGTTTTAGTCTTCCAGCAAGAGCACCTGATAAAAAACCACCTACCAATACACCCAAAATCTCAAATACCAACCAGGATTTCATTGGGCTTTTACCCTCACCAATATATTTACTGTAGAAAGGTGAGTTTGCCGCGTGTTCAGGTGCAATTGTGCTGACCAAACTTACGACTGTTGATTTCACTGCACCACTTGCCCCCAGACCTCGGCCTGAAAAGAAAAATGCCATGAGGAGCACCAATCCCAACAGGACACCTGCCAGATAGGGATTCATGTACTTTGTTTTCATCATCAATAACCCTTATTCAATTAATATTCAATTTTTAACCACGAAGGCACAAAGGCTCCAGGGAACACCAAACTAGAATTTGTGGAGCTTAGTGTCTTTGAGTTTTTGTGGTAAACCATCATTATTTAATACAACCAGCGGCTGGCTTGACCGGCGTTAACCACAATAAAGCGCAGCATGAGATTCCCGGCAACGATGAGCACAACAGGAACAATGGCAGGGATAAATTTGTGTTTTAGTTCAAGAATTTCCAGAACCACAGGCAGTAATAGTCCAAGACCTACAACAAAGACCCAGAATGGAACCGTAAAGGCACCACCGAGGAACATCTGCGCAGCTTGGATGTGTACTTGAGTTCCAGCGAGATGGCCCATAAATAAATGGACGATCATGAACAATTCGATACCGATTAAAATGATATCGATACGTGTAAACAATCGTTTCTCCACTTCAGATTTAGAAAAGAAAGATACCAAAGCGGCACTGGCTGAGAGTCCTGAAGTTAAAAATAGTGGTCCCAGAATGCTTGTATTCCAGAATGGTCTTGCATTAAAAGCCGACAGAAGAATTCCTGTGTACATACCAAGTATTACAGATAGGAGAATGAGAATCTGAGCCAGATATCGACGATAATCTTTGAGCCAATCAATGGCCGTTTTAACTTCGTCAAACTTCCAATCCCATTTTGGGAAAATATCCTCAATCCAGGTGGCAATCCAGGCTATGGACAGCGGCATTATGATACCTAACGTCCAGGCTCCCCATGACATGGGTGATTCCCAGCGGATATTGGTAAAAAGTTGCCAGAAATAGAGAACATGGGATAAATCCATCAAGAGAGCAATCAATCCAATCCCGATCAGAAAAGGGACTGCCAAGGGCATCCATTTTACAGCCACTGGTAGCTCATCTTGCCTGCCACGTAGCGTGAAATAAGCTGAGAATATCAGGATTCCCGCTGAGATTCCACCCAGGAATAGATAAAAGGGGATTTCCCAACCCCAAACATGGAGGATGGGATCAATCTCTGGATTCATACGTCCACTGGTGATAATTTCTTCAATCATAAAAACCTCTATATCAGATAGAATACTTTGGGGTCAGTCCCAGCTTCGGGAATGAGTGATTTCCATTTTCGAGTTGCCATGGCTCGAGAAATGTCGCTGTTTGGATCGTCCAGATCACCAAAGATCATGGCATGGGTGGGACAGACAGAAACACAAGCTGGATTCTGACCTTTTTCAACCCTGTGGATACAAAAGGTACATTTATCCACATAGCCTTCTGGGTGAATAAAGCGGGCATCGTAAGGACAGGATGTGATACAGGCCTTACAACCGATGCATTCACTTTCTTCGACCAGAACAATACCACCCTCAGCATAATGGCTCGCCTCAGTGGGACAAGTCCTCACACAGGGGGCATTGGCACAATGGTTACAACGTTCTGAGCGAATCTCCAACTGCAGCTCTGGATAAGTGCCCGTTGTCTTTTCCACAATCCAATCTCTACAGTGACCAATGGGGACATCATTTTCAGTCTGACAGGCCACCACACAATCGCTACAACCCACACATCGAAGAGTGTCTACAGCCATTGCATATCTCATGAGGACACCTCCTCTCCAGCTTCAAAACGGAAGGTGACGAAATTGCCCCGCATACCGGTGCCACCCATTTCAGGATCAATATGTACCCGTGTGATCAAATCAGCGTCACTGGCACCACGACCGTGTGCTCGAGTTAGTTTTTTATTGGTATGGCCAAAACCATGAACTATGTACACACTATCAAAACGGATACGTTCGGTGACGCGCACCTTGATGGGAGTCTTGCTGACCACTCCATCCTGGTTTTCCAGCCATAGGTACTGATCATTCTTCAGATCCCATTCTTTGGCAACCTTGGGATTTACCCAAACACTGTTTTCATCCATGAGATCGGTAAGATTTGGATTATTGGCCGTTCGGCTGAATGTGTGCATGGGTGCTCGACCGTAGATGAGACGGTAATAGCCCTCTGGTGGTTCTTCATGAGCTTTATATTTTGGTAATGGATCGTAGCCCTCATCCTCCATGGCTGTGGAGTAGAGCTCAATTTTGCCGGTGTTGGTGTTGAATTCGAAATCTTCGAGGTTTTCCATGGGGTAGAGATCGTCATAGGAGCGGTCCATTTTCTTAACCCCCAAACGCTTCATCTCTTCCAGAGAAGAACCTACCTGCTTTAATTCCCAATCCAATTTCTCCTCGATATCATTCCATGGAAAGAAATGACCAAGACCCATTTTTTCAGCAATACCCTTGGCCATCCACCAGGCGGGTTTGGTGTTGTATTTTGGTTCAGCGGCAGGCATACGAAGAGCCAGTGTAGGCTCGCGGTGTGGACTTACGCGAATGTTATCATAGCGTTCCAGATAGGTACATTCCGGTAAAATTACATCAGCATAGCCAGTGATTTCCATGGGCATGGTATCAACTACAACCATCAGGTCCAGCGCTTGAATGGCTTTTATTGTATTGGCCTGGTTGGGCAAGGTATGTATCAAATTGGTTCCATTGACGATCCAGGCTTTAAAAGAACAATCTCGTTCAATCGTAGGAATTGTTGCATCACAAATTCCCGAAGCTAGAGACAATCCAGCCAGCTTGTATTTTCCTGGGAAGGCATCTCTCCAAGTTCGAGTTGGCTTGGGGAAGGGAGGATGTGGGTAATTCTTAAATTTAACTTTCTCAGGATTGTAATAACCGCCTCTGCGTCCCCATGACCCCAGCAGTGCATTCAGCATTGCCACAGCTCTTAGGCGTTGCGTATCATCCCCATACCAGGTGACGTGTCGCCCGGGGTGAATGATAACTCGTGGGCTGGCATTGGCCATTTCGCGGGCAGTCTCACGTATAATTTCTGGTTTGATTGTCGTAAGTCCATAGGCCCATTCAGGTGTCATAGTAGCGACGTGAGCTTTCAGGTCATCAAAACCATAGGCATACTTTTCAACATAGTCTTTATCATAAAGACCTTCATTGATGATGACGTGCATCCAGGCCAGTAATAGTGCCATGTCTGTAGCAGGTTTGATAGGCAGCCAAAATTTTGATTTACTGGCCACAGTTGAAAAGCGTGGATCTACGGTGATAATGGAAGCGCCCTTGGCGGTAGCCTGTGCGATCTCTTGGACAGGACCGTTATGCATATTTTCACCAAAATGTGAACCGATGAGAACTAAACAGCGCGTGTCCCTGATATCTACCCGCTCAGGTGATCCAACACCTTCACCATATGTGGCAAAAAAGCCAACCTCTCTAGGTCCACGACACTGGGCATAGGAGGGAGCAGTGATATTATTGGATCCAAATGCTTTTAACAGGTCACCAAAATATTTACCACCTGAACCGTGGGAGAAAAGGGCAGTACACTCTGGTCCATGTTCTTCTCCGACTTTTTTCAGTCCATCAGCGATATAAGTGAACGCTTCATCCCATGATGCTTCACGAAATGTCTGAACACCGCCAACCTCTGTTCGGATGAGAGGTGTTTTTAAGCGATCTTCATCATTGTACATGCCCACCCCACCAGTACCACGGGGGCAAAGTCGACCGTTTGAATGGGGATCATCTTCATGACCGGTTAGCTTCCATATCTTACCTTCATCATTGGTATGTACCCAACCAGCACACTTCCAGAAACATATCTCACAGTATGTTGGAGTTCTCTTGGCATACATGCCTGGAACCGTATCAGGAGCTAAGATTTCTCCCTTAGAGAAATCAAACAGGGGTGTTGCAAAAGCCAGGCTTCCGGCACCCATACCGGCGACTTTAATAAAATCGCGGCGATTCATGTTAGTACTCATGTGTTTTTCCAATGTTCTTGTAGATAGGATTTCATGTTATGACAGGTCGTTACATCTCGATAAACCGGGCATTCAGAACATACTTCGTCCTGACATACTGAAGACTTCGACTTGACCATCCAACATGGTTCTAATGATGATTTGTAAGCATCACAGGAGGCACGATCTGCCTCACTGCAACCTTTGATCTCCCAACAGGGAGCCATGGACATCATGCCCTTAATCCCTGCCAGATTGAACCCACGATCTTCGATCATGACGCGAATGCATTGAAGTCGTTCGATATCTGTCTGGGAATAGAGTCGACGTTTGGATTTTGTCCGCTGTGGAATGATAAGACCTTCAGTCTCGTACATCCTCAAGGTGTGGACAGAAACACCCACCAGGTCGGCAGCTACACCAATTGCGAATACCGGTCTGGTTTTGTCTGAGAGGCGCTCTTTTATGTCTGTTGCATTCATATCTAATCTATATTTCAAAATATAGCTTTGCCATATACATGCCGAAATGAGTGAGAAATATTAAAAGCACATAGTGTTAGTAGTGTTTATTGCTAGAAGTTAATAATAACAGGTAATGTCTCTGAAGTGGACACAAGCCCTTGTCTGTAAGGATTTGGGATAATTTGACGGGAGATGGAGTTTTTCGATACATCAACAAATGCGACAAAATATTCTGGAAATCTTCTACCTGAAAAACACGAAAATCATTGTCCTTGAACTTGAAGTCTTCGCGTAAAGTTGATTATCTGGGATGTACTTCCCACATTTGGAAAGGCTGCATCCTTTGAATGAGAAAACATTGGCAAATCTTTGCAGGTCCAAACATTTACATAGTCAAAAGACAGAACCACGCTAATTTCTCCGCGTGAAAATGACATCCTATATCGTTCCCATCCTATACATTACTCTTGTCATGATCTGGGGCAGCACCTGGATTGCCATCAAAGTGAGTGTCGGTGATACACCATTTCTCATGGCGTCTATACGATTCTTCCTGGCAGGCCTGGTTCTGGTCCTATTGCAGAAATGGCGCAAACAACCGATTTTTCCTCGACGGGAAGATCGACATATCATTCTGGCCCTTGGGATAGGTAACTTCTTTTTTGGATATGGTCTCACCTACTGGGGGATGCAATTTGTTGATAGTAATATCACTTCAATCCTCTGGGCGACCTTACCTGTGATGATAGCGGTATTCGCTCATCGGATGCTGGTGAATGAAAAAATTAATGCCTGGAGCATATTCAGCCTGATTGGTTCAATCATAGGCACCTTGTTTATTTTTGACCTCAGGGGGGCAGACTTCGATCCACAAGCAGCGAAGGGCATGGTTGTTATCTTACTCTCCATCCTTGCTGCAGCATATCCTAATGTACTTTACAAAAGGGAAGGGAAAAATCTTGATCCCGTAGCCACGAATGCCTCTGCAATGCTCATAGGAGCTATGCTCCTCCTAGTCACAGGTCTTCTGGTTGAGCCCTGGCAGCATGTAGAATTAAATGTAGTTACAATGGGAGCTACAGCCTATCTCGCGATTATTGGTTCCGCCATTGGGTTTACCATGTATTTCTGGTTGCTCAATAGGGTCACAATTGTAAAAATGAGCTACACGACTTTCCTCATCCCAATTTTGGCAAGCATCTGGGGTTGGGTACTCCTGGGAGAAGAACTATCAAGTTCCGGTTTAACGGGTGCGGTGATAATTATTCTCTCAGTTTCCTTGCCTGAAATATTGCGAAAGAGAGTTATCAATTCTAATGCAGATTGACACTCAGCTACACGTTGTTTTTGGGATACAGGTCAACTATATTCAAAGCCTGAACATAATTACTAGAGGTCTTTAAAAAACAATAACTTATGGCAAAAATTATAGCCATCGTGAATCAAAAGGGGGGTGTGGGGAAAACGACGACATCAGTCAACCTGGCTGCAGGTTTGGCTGTGACTGAGAAAAAGACCCTGCTTATCGATTTAGATCCCCAGGCAAACTCTACTTCTGGACTTGGACACCCTGTGAGGGTGGATGGTCAAAGCATCTATCAAGTATTACTTAACCAGGCGACTATACCAGACATCATGCATAAGTGTGAATTGCCATTCCTGGATCTGGTACCTTCCAGCCCATCGCTGGTCGGTGCAGAAGTTGAGTTGGTTTCGGCCATCGCCCGTGAACGTATTCTGAAAGAGGCGGTAGCAGAGGTGGAAGAGAATTATGATTTTATCATTATTGATTGTCCGCCTTCATTAGGTCTTCTTACACTAAATGCACTTACAGCTGCTCACTCAATCCTGATTCCAATACAGTGTGAATATTATGCCCTTGAGGGTCTGGGTCAGCTATTGAACACCGTACGCCGTGTTCAAAAGACAATAAACAAGGCGCTTGTTATTGAAGGCGTATTGATGACCATGTATGATAGCCGACTTAATTTGAGTAAGCAGGTTGTTGAAGAGGTGAAAACCTATTTTAAAGAGCGAGTTTACAAGACCTACATCAACCGAAATGTTCGCTTGAGTGAATCACCGAGTTATGGAAAACCCATCATGTTGTATGATGCTAATTCTGTAGGTGCCGCTAATTATATGAATCTGGTAGAAGAGGTGCTTGAAAATGCCTGAAGTCCCTAAAAGACTGGGACGGGGTCTGGATGCAATTCTTGATTCCCTGGGTGCACCTGAAGAATCATCCATTTCCACACTCACAGTTTCTCCCAATGATATTCGACCCAATCCTTTTCAACCTAGAAAAGATTTTGATTCAGAAAAAGCGGTCCAGGCTTTTGAAGATCTAAAAGCATCTATTAAATCCAAAGGCCTGATACAACCCATCACGGTCCGCGAAGTCAATGGTGAATATGAACTCATCGCCGGTGAAAGGCGTCTGAGAGCTTGCCAGGCACTGGGTTTAGAGACAATTCCAATTCACATTCTTACTGTGGACAAAGATGTGGATATGATGGAATTAGCTTTGATTGAAAATTTACAAAGGGATAACCTGAATCCCCTTGAAGAGGCCGAAGCATACTCACTTCTATCAGAGAAGTACGACCTTTCTCACGAGGAAATTGCCAGTAATATTGGTAAGAGCCGAGCGGCTGTCACCAACGCCATGCGCCTCTTGAAGTTGCCGGTGGAAATAAAAGTTGCCTTAAAAAACCTCGTCATATCAGCCGGTCATGCCAGAGCACTTCTGGGGCTTGATTCAGAAAAAGAAATGATTCACATCTTCCAACAGGTTCGCAGGAATAACATGAGCGTTCGTGAAACTGAAAATTATGTCAAAAAGCTCAAGGATAAGACTCCTGTTTCAGCAAAAAAGAAGAAAGCTCCCCCCAAAAAGTCAGTGTTTTTGACTCGCAGCGAAGAAGCCCTTATGACGGTTCTGGGAACCCGTGTACAGATAAAGGCTGGTCCCAAAAAGGGGATCATCGAAGTTGAGTTTTTTGGTGATGAAGATCTCGAGCGGTTGCTGGAATTGTTCGAGTCCATGAAAAAATAGCGATCTGTATTCGGAACAATCCCCTGCAACAGGAATAGGTAGAAACAAGAAACCATGAAACACGAAAAATATACTATACTCATCCTACCGGATAACGAAACCAACGGCAGATCCTATTCAATTACCGCGGTTGCTGTCAATATCTTGAAATTGTTCATTCTTGGTCTGCTCGCAGTGATCATTCTATTTTCTACCTATTACCTACCCAAGGCATTGGAATATCGGGACATTAAACGAGAGAATGATTATCTCCTTAGTGAAAGACAGGAAGTTGCTGGTTTGCTGAAAAATGCCAAACGCATTGATGAGATCAATCACTTTATTGAAAGCACACTGGGTAGCCATTATAACCTTCGTGCAGATGCAGGGGATAGTAATGCTTTTGAGGACAATTGGGAACTCTCTCCCTTTGAAACCATGGGCTTGTTAGATGACCTGCCAACCTACTTGCCTATTAAGGGTTTTGTAAATGCTGGATTTCAGGTTAGGGAAGGACTTTTTAGTCAGGACCATCTGGGCTTGGACCTATCCTCCATTGAAGATAGAGTTGTAAAGGCTGCGGGTCGTGGGTATGTCATTTTTTCGGATTGGACTTATCGCTTTGGGAATACGATAATTATCGATCATGGTAACGGCTATCTTACTGTTTATGGTCACAATGAACAAAATCTTGTGACACAGCGACAGGTTGTAGATCGTGCAGAACCCATTGCCATCATGGGCAATACAGGTCTATCTGATGGAGCACATCTTCATTTTGAAATCTGGTACGAAGGAGTACCCCTGGATCCAACAACATTTATCACCGAATTGAACGAAACAAACACTCCAGCTGTTGAGAAGGAATACTAGAATGGCGAATCGAATACATCGCATAGAAACTATTGTGGGCCGTGGAACTCATATTTCTGGAGATATGAACATCAATGGAAGCGCACATATTAATGGTACAGTGGACGGCAGTATTGAAGCCAGCGGATTTGTTACTGTCTCTGAATCCGGTGTCGTTAAGGGGGGCATTAAAGGGGATTATGCTATCATTGGTGGTATTGTGGGTGGCAATATCGAAGTGAAGGGGAAAGTAGCCCTGGGGAAGGCTGGACGACTGAAGGGCGATGTTATTGCTACCAGACTTATTATAGAGGATGGGGCGGTTTTCCATGGGCGCAGTTCCATGGTGCCTGAAACTTCCACTTCTGATGAATTTGAAGCTCTCGGCGAAGAGCTTTAGCAGCACTTGAAACCTGACGGCTCCGGCAAGTATATGGCAGCGGCCTCTACCATGACCGGTAGTGTCCTCGGTCTTGGTGCTATCGGCTATTTTATCGATGAAAAATTTGGTTGGCCTCAGTATGGTCTCCTCACCGGAGCCTTATTGGGTGTGGTTATCGGAATGTATGAGCTTTACAAGAGCTTGTATATGAAAGATGAGGATCAATGAAAGCCTGGCAAGTATTAGGGGTTTCAGCACTGATTTTAAATGGTTTAGCCATCCTGGCCTTGATCTTTGTCGGGCGCATAGAATTGGTTAAATCCGTGCTCGCTGGAGCCATTATTCCAATTCTTATAAGTGGCGGACTTTTGGCCTGGGCGGAATATTCCAAAACAAATGACGCTCAAAACCTTCAAAAATTGAATATTATGGGTTTTTTCTTTAAGGTTATTCTGTTGGGGATATGGTCAGCTATCCTCGTGAAAGCAGGGACTTTAGATAACGTGACATTTATTGTAATATTAGTTATAAACTTTCTTGCGTGGCATGGGGTCGAAGCTTATTATTGGCCGCTTTTTATGGCAAGAAGCACACAAAAAACAGGGGAGAATTCTTGATGGCTGCACCAGGCCACGGAACCAGCAACAATATTGGGGATAAAATCATTGAGCATGTCGCGAATAGTGACGTGATGATTCATTTTGAACTTTTCGGTGTAGATCTTTCCATCACCAAACATGTTATCATGCTTTGGATTGCTGCCGGTTTTCTCGTAACCGCTGGACTTTATGCAACCCGAAGATATCGGAAAGAAGATCGTCCCGTCCCCAGTGGTTTTTCAAATGCATTTGAGTATGTCGTTGACTTTGTCAGAACTGGAATCCTCATTCCCACGGTTGGAAAGAATCATGTGTTAAAATGGGGACCTCTGGTGATGTCCTTTTTCTTTCTTATCCTGACGATGAACTTCCTCGGTCTCATGCCCTTCTTTAATTATATCAATCATGGGCATGGTGGAACCACTGCAACTGGCAATATTAATGTGACTGCCGCTCTGGCTTTAATCACTTTCATGGCCATTATCGTTGCAGGCATCCTGGAGCATGGCTTCTTTAAGCATTGGAAAAATCTGGTCCCTGGTGGTCTACCAAAAGCCGTATATATCATTCTCATCCCCATCGAGATCTTGAGTATGTTTGTGAGGCCCTTCGCATTGACCATGCGACTGGCTGCTAACATGACTGCAGGGCATATTGCCATGCTTGCTATCTTTGCCCCCATATTTCTACTTCACAATGCCTATGTAGGCGTTGCTTCAGTGGCATTGAATGTGGGCATTACCTTTTTAGAGATTATCGTGAGTATTGTTCAGGCTTACGTGTTCACATTGCTTTCATCCGTGTTCATTGGCCAGTCAATTCACCCACATCATTAATAGTTTTGATCTTTAACAACAAAAAATATAAACCTTCTATCAGCTATGCTCGAACGGCTCTTACTCAGTTCAGGGATATGAGACATGTATGTAGCAGTGAGACAGTGATGATAGAAACACACACGAAGGAGTTTTAAAATGGAATTTGCTTATCTAGGTGCCGCAATTGGTGCAGGTATGATCGTTATTGGCGCAGGTCTTGGAATTGGAAAATTGGCCGCAGCCGCTGCTGCAGGTATTGCTCGTCAGCCTGAAGCTGCCGCCAGCATTACTGGCGCTGTAAACTTGCCACTCTTCCTGCTGGAAGGTGTTGCAATTATCGGTGAGGTTGTAGCTCTCCTCATCGCTCTGAAATAAGAAAGCCTAAAGACTCTCCTTCGGAGGAACTATGGAAAACCTGCTACGGTTTGACACAGGCTTAATGATTTGGACCTGGATCACCTTCATTGCTGTGTTGGTGATCCTGGGAACCAAAGCCTGGAAACCCATGATCAAGGCGCTGGAAAATCGCGAAAATTTCATTCGTGAATCACTTGAGGAAGCTGAAGAAGCTCGTAAAGAAGCTGATAAAGTAGCTGGTGAATATGAAGCGATGGTAGCCAAAGCACGACAGGAAGCCCAAAATATTGTGGCTTCCGGCAAAGAAACCGCTGAGCGGATGAAGGCTGATATTCTCAATGAAGCTCAAGATAAATCAGCTGGGATTCTTAAGCAGGCTGAAGTTCAGATTGTCGCCGAACGCGACAAAGCGATTGCTGAAATCCGTACTCAGATTGTCGATATTTCAATGGCTGCTGCTGAAAAAATTATCGCAAAATCACTTACTCTGGAAGACAACGAACGCCTTATCGAAGACGCTCTCAAGGATTACGGAAAGAATTGATGCGCACCTCAGCAAAAAGTCGCCAGTACGCCAACCTGCTTCTAAATATTGCTGAGAAGAAGGACGCTCTTGAGCCTGTCTATCGCTCAATGAAGTCTTTCTATGCCAGTTATCGGCGTGAACCAGCACTGAAAGCATTTCTAGCCTCAACCAAAGTTGAAGCCACCGATAAAATTAGTTTGCTTGGCAAAGTGTTTCCTGACCTGCACCCTATCAACCAGGCATTTGTTGCCCAATTGGGTGATGAACGGGATATGAAATTGTTGGGCATGATCATGCATGGTCTGGAAACTGCTTTTTACACTCGCAGCGATCAGGTTAAAGTGCATGCTGTCAGTACCAGCAAATTATCGGATGCAACGATTCAAGGCATTCACCAGGCTGTCAAATCAGTCACATCCTCGAAAGCTGATTTTACTGCAGAAGTAAATCAGGATATTCTGGGTGGATTAACATTAAGAGTTGGCAATACCATTTTGGATGCCTCCCTCTCCAGTAAACTAGCACGTATCAGACAAGCACTGATTCAGTCCTAAAGGAAAGACAAGAATATGACAGATATTCGAACAGACGAAATCACAAAATTACTCCAGGAAGAACTGGGCAAATTAGATCTCTCCATTGATGTGGCCGAGATTGGTGAAGTCATCATGGTTGGTGACGGAATTGCCCGTGTCAGTGGGCTGGAAAATGTTATGGCCTCCGAGCTGATTGAGCTCCCCAACGGTGTTGTTGGTATGGCTATGAACCTGGAAGAGGACGAAGTCGGACTGGTTCTATTTGGCAATACCTCTCTTGTAAAAGAGGGTGATCAGGCCAAGCGAACAGGAAAGGTTGTTTCAGTCGCAGTTGGTGATGCTGTAATCGGACGCGTGTTAAGCCCAATTGGCGTTCCAATGGATGGCAAGGGCGAGATTAAGGCCAAAAAACTCTATCCCGTCGAACGCAAAGCTCTGGGTGTGTTGGCCAGAAGTCCTGTAAATGAGCCATTGCAGACGGGTATCAAAGCTATCGATAGTATGATTCCCATTGGTCGTGGCCAACGTGAATTGATCATTGGTGATGGGCAGACTGGTAAAACCGCAGTTGCTCTGGATACCATCGTAAATCAAAAATACACCCATAGTGCAGACTCACCCGATGATCCAGTATATTGTATTTATGTAGCCATCGGCCAGAAAGCCTCAACAGTTGCCCGAGTGGTAGCTGAGCTTGAAGCTCAGGGTGCCATGGAGTATACAACCATTGTAGCTGCAAACGCCTCTGATCCTGCCCCCCTACAATTTCTCGCACCCTACACCGGTGCTTCAATTGGTGAATATTTTCGTGATAACGGCAAACATGCTCTAATTATCTATGATGATCTGTCAAAGCATGCAGTTGCATACCGCCAGATGTCTTTGCTACTGAGAAGACCTCCAGGTCGTGAAGCCTATCCAGGAGATGTATTCTACCTCCATAGCCGCCTACTGGAACGTTCTTCAAAATTGAACAAAGAGTTAGGTGGTGGTTCACTCACTGCTCTGCCCATCATTGAAACACAAATGGGTGATGTATCTGCTTATATCCCTACCAATGTGATCTCCATTACTGATGGTCAGATCTTTTTGGAAACCGATCTGTTCAATAGTGGACAACGTCCCGCATTGAACGTGGGTATTTCAGTATCTCGTGTAGGTGGAAACGCCCAGATCGCGGCCATGAAAAAGGTTGCTGGTGGAATGAGACTTGATTTGGCACAATATCGTGAACTGGCGGCTTTTGCTCAGTTTGGTTCTGACCTGGATGCTGAAACTCAAAAACAGCTGACCCGGGGAAAAATTCTCTATGAAGTATTGAAGCAGAATCAGTTTGTTCCCATGGTTGTGGAAAAGCAGATTGCCATTTTCTATGCTGCATCGAGAGGTTTTCTGGATGACATTGAACCTACAGATGTGAGACGCTTTGAAAGTGAATTCCTAAGCAATATGGAAGCCACCAATTCAGATCTTCTAAAGAGAATTGCAACAGAGGGCAAGCTGACTGATGAGATTGATGCTGCTTTAAACAAGGCGGTTTCGGACTTTGTTAAAGGCTTCGTAGCCTAGGGTAGCTATGGCGAATTTAAAAGTCATTCGGAAGCGCATAGGTACTATTGAGAGTATCAAGCAGGTTACGCGTGCCATGAAACTTGTGGCAGCCGCTAAACTTCGCCGCGCTCAGATTAACATGGAACAAGCGCGACCCTATGCAGGTCGTATCCATGGTGTACTAAACCATCTTCTCCCAGATATTGATCGAACCACCCATGATCTGTTAACGATGAGACCAGCCAGGCAAAAGGCTTTTATCATAATCACCTCAGATCGTGGTCTTTGTGGTAGTTTTAATACAAACATTCTGCGTCAGGCGGAATCCATCATTATGGCCGCTGGCAAGGAAAATTCAAAACTCATCTGCATTGGGCGAAAAGGTTATGAGTATTTTGGGAAAAGAGGCTATGATGTCGTTGATCATTATGCTGATTTCTGGAATGAACTTAACTTTAGCCATGCCACACAAATGGCCAGAGCAGTGACCTCACGATATCTATCAGGTGAATTTGATGACGTTAGAGTCATCTTCAATGAGTTTAAGAATGTTGCTCAGCAGAAAATCGCGGAATATCACTATCTCCCTCTGGTTTTAGAGGATGATGCTGAAGTGGTTGACACAGATTATCTATTTGAGCCTTCCAAGGACGAGGTGGTCAAATCATTAGTACCCCGTCATTTAAATATCCAAATGTGGCGCTTTTTACTTGAATCCAATGCCGCTGAACAGGCAGCCAGGATGACTTCAATGGAAGCAGCTACGAATAATGCTGGAGACCTCATCGACCGTCTCCGACTGGAATACAATAAGGCACGTCAAGCTGCAATTACTACAGAGATTCTGGAAGTTGTAAGTGGTGCCGAAGCTTTAGTGGAATAAGAGGAAAATTCATACGATGGCAAAGCAAGGAAAAGTGGTTCAGATAATGGGTGCTGTAGTTGATGTTCGATTTGAGGACGGTCAATTACCAGAAATTTTAAATGCTCTGAATATTGAACGCGAAGACGGATTGTTGGTATTGGAAGTTGCCCTGCATCTGGGTGAAAATGTTGTCCGGACAATCGCCATGGATTCAACCGATGGTCTCACACGTGGCACCAAGGTTACTGATGTTGGTACTCCTATCACCGTTCCAGTAGGTCCTGAAACATTGGGACGCATGTTTGATGTTGTGGGCAACGTGATTGACGGAAAACCTGCACCAAATGTGCAGCGTAATCCCATCCACAGAGATCCACCCAAACAGGAAGATCTAACCACTGCGAGTGAGATTCTGGAAACAGGTATCAAGGTTGTTGATCTTCTGGAACCCTACTCTAAGGGTGGAAAAACCGGTCTTTTTGGTGGTGCAGGTGTTGGTAAGACTGTGCTGATCCAGGAGTTGATCCGTAACATTGCCACTGAGCACGGTGGCTATTCAGTATTCTCAGGTGTTGGAGAACGTACCCGTGAAGGTAATGATCTCTATCTGGAAATGACTGAATCTGGTGTTATAGATAAAACTGCCATGGTCTTTGGCCAGATGAATGAACCACCAGGGGCTCGTCTCCGTGTGGCTCTATCAGGTCTCACAATGGCAGAATACTTCCGTGATGTGGAAGGCAAAGATGTTTTACTCTTCGTAGATAACATTTTCCGTTTCACCCAGGCTGGTTCTGAGGTGTCTGCTCTATTAGGTCGTATGCCTTCTGCTGTAGGATATCAACCAACACTGTCTACAGAAATGGGTGACCTTCAGGAACGTATTACTTCCACCAAAAAAGGTTCTGTGACTTCGGTGCAGGCTATCTATGTACCTGCAGATGATTTAACTGATCCAGCTCCTGCGACGACTTTCGCTCACCTTGATGCCAAAACTGTGTTGGAACGCGGAATTGCTGAGTTAGGTATTTATCCAGCTGTGGATCCACTTTCATCATCATCTCGAATTCTTGATCCTCGTGTTGTTGGTGATCGTCACTATAATGTTGCTCAGGAAGTCAAAGTTGTCCTGCAGAAGTATAAAGATCTTCAGGATATTATTGCCATTCTTGGTATGGATGAGTTGTCCGATGATGATAAGAACACAGTGAACCGTGCTCGTCGTATGCAGAAATTCTTCTCACAGCCTTTCTTTGTGGCTGAAGCTTTTACCGGCAGTGCTGGTAAATATGTTTCTCTTGAAGATTCTATCACTGGATTCGAGGCAATTCTCGCTGGTGATATGGATAAATACAATGAGAATGCCTTTATGTATAAAGGTAATATTGACGACGTGATTGCCAGCGCAAAGAAAAGTGGTTAATTAAAAATGGCAGGCCAATTTCATCTAGAAATCATCACACCTACCAAAGTGTATGATGAGGGCGAAGTAGATTATGTCCGCGCTCCTGGTGCAGATGGTGCATTCGGTATCCTGGCAGGGCATACTGAGTCAATTATGGCTTTGGCTATCGGTGAAATCAAAGTTGTCAAAGGTTCTGTTGAGAAGACCTATGCTTCCGCCAAGGGTTTTGCGGAAATCACCAAAAACGGTGTACAGTTACTGGTAGAATCAGCTGAGCCTAAGGGGGGTATTGACTTGAACCGTGCACAAAAAGCATATGATCGGGCCAAGGAACACCTCAATCGCAAAAAAGATGAGATGGAGGATGAACTTAGAGCACTTAGAGCTCTGGAACGTTCTATGAATCGACTAAAGGTTGCTGAAAAGAAATAAATCTGCTGCACATTAATATTTTAAGCCTCGGCCCCTGAGTTTATCGAAGGGTCCGGGGCTTTTTTAATTCATCACCATCTAACCAGATTCATATTTTCAGATTTATTTAGGTCTTCCTCCAACTCCATTTATTTTTCAATCCAGTTAAAACGAAGTGATAGGGGAACGACTTGCTGAGAGCTGTAAAAAAGATCTTAAAACTAAATCCCTGGTATATCGGATTATACATTGTTGTTCTCACCTTACTTATTTTATCCAGTTATCTAGAATATAAATCCAGGTATCGTGATGTTTTGCAGCTCATTCAGGATCAGGCTGCCATGACCGCCGCTGTGATTGCCCAGAGTGGCAGTGGTCAGGCCTATCTCACAGAGGAGTTAAAGCAATCCTATATCGATAGAGCCATAGATATGCTCAGCATCTTGAACCGTATAGATAAAGAACAGGAGCTATCAAGAAGTGACCTGGACGAATGGGTGAATGATGAAACCATCATGGATATCACCACTTATGATAGCAATGGGAAAAAGGATGGCGGCTACAAAACAGCTTCAAAAACAAATACCCCTACTGAAATAGACCAGGACAATACGTGGCTCCAAAATCAGCTACAGCCGATTTTATCCAGGAAATCTGAACTACTCATTGTCGGGGTTGATCAAAAGGCGGATCCTTTCACTCGAACTGACAGTATTGAAGATCAATTTTTAGTAGCTATCCCCAGAGAAAGGGGTGGTGCGATTACCTGTCAGTTGTCAATGGAAGCTGAGCAAAATTTTAAATATCTCACCGCCATGGAATCTGCCCTGGAAGACCTTTTACATGTAAATGGATTGCAATATCTGAAGTTGGCGCTAGATGACCGTGAGCCATATTATGTTTCCAAGTCTGGGGAAATGATTGACGATACCTGGACCCGCAAGCCCCTTGCTGATATCCTCTTTGAGGTTTCCAAAGGAGACAACAGTCTGCTGGAAGTAGTTCGTCCTGTATTTTTTAGCTCAAGTATTGGGGAGGTGCGTATTGGGTTCAAAGCGGATACCCTATTGAGTCTAAAAGGTCAAATCGTCTACCAAATTCTCATTCGAACCACTCTCTTTACTCTGCTTGCCTTTGTGCTGCTTATATTTTTACTGGCTCGACAAAATACAGCGTTGCTGGAAGAGGAGAAGAAGCGCATAGAAGCAGAAGTATATCGGTTGGAGAAATTGAATCGACTGCGAGAGAAGCAGGCGGCAGTGGGAGATCTTGCAGCTGGTGTGGCTCATGAAATACGTAATCCACTCAATGCCATTGGAATTGTAGCACAGCGGTTGAAACGCGAATTCTCAACTGGTGAAGATCAACAGGAATATGAATCGCTTACTGGCACCATGGTCTCAGAAATATCGCGCATAAATGAATCGCTTCAAGAATTCCTGGAATATACCAGACCGACCCCCCTTAATTTCTCAACTCTCGATCTGATGCAGTTTTTAAACAGCATCCAGGATTTGTATAAATCGGAAGCCATGGAACAGCAGGTATCCCTGACAGTGCAAGCCAGTACGGTCCAATTTGATGCAGATGCAGAATATTTGAGGCAGGCCATATCTAACCTGGTTCGAAATGCGTTGGATGCCTGTGAGTTGGGAGCGAGCATCACTCTGGTAGGTCAGAAGCAGGGTGATATGATAATCTTAAAGGTCATTGACTCGGGAGCCGGAATAGTAGAGGATCAACTCAGTCGCATTTTTGATTTGTATTATACAACCAAGGATATGGGCACCGGTGTAGGACTGGCCTTGACCCATAAAATAATCGCCGACCACCATGGGACGATTGAAGTGACAAGTCATCCTGGTGAAGGGACAACCTTCGTAATAGAATTGCCGGTGAAACAATGACCAAAATACTGATCGTCGATGATGAACAACTCCAACGGGAGTCTCTCGCTGGATTTTTAAAGAAAATTGGATACGATGTAAGCACAGCCGAGTCTGCTCAAACTGCGCTGGCTCATATGTATAAGCATCCAGTTGATATTGTTTTGTCTGATTATAAAATGCCATATATGACAGGTGCTGATCTGTTAAAAGAAGTCAAGTCACGTCATCCCAATGTGATTCTGGTTCTGATCACTGCTTTCGGCACAGTGGATATTGCTGTAGATGCCATGAAATCTGGTGCCTGGGACTTCTTGACCAAACCCGTGGATCTGGATCAGCTTGAAACTCTACTCAAGGGTATTGAGGATCACATCCATACCTCACAAAACCCACACAATATTTCCCTGGAACAAGATTCAGGGGAGCTGGGTTTTCTCGCCAGGGATTCAGTGATGTTAGCTTTACTCCAACAGGCCAAGCGCGTGGCTGACAGTCAGGTTACTGTTCTCATAACGGGAGAAACGGGAGTAGGTAAGGAAGTTCTTGCTGAGTATATACATCAGCATTCCCCCCGGTGTAAACACCCCGTGGTAGCCGTGAATTGCGCAGCCCTTCCCAGTCATCTTATTGAGAGTGAGCTGTTCGGGCATGAGAAAGGCGCATTTACGGGAGCAACCGCTACCAGAGTGGGTCGTTTTGAGGAAGCCCACGGAGGGACCCTCTTTCTGGATGAGATTGGTGATCTTCCGCTTGAGATGCAGACCAAGCTATTGCGCTTCCTACAGAGTGGAGAGTTTCAAAGAATAGGAGAGAATAAGGTCCTCAAATCAGATGTCCGAGTCATAGCAGCCACCAATGTGGATTTGCTCCATGCCATTGAGATAGGAGAGTTTAGGGAAGATCTCTATTATAGACTGAATGTAATCAATCTTGAGATACCACCCCTGAGGAGCAGACCTGACGATATTAAGGTATTATCAGAATATTTTCTTGAAAAATTTGCTGTCAGGGAGGGTCGATCTGAAATGATTCTTTCCAGCAAAGCTCTAGCGGCTCTGGAGACATATCATTTCCCTGGGAATGTCCGCGAACTGGGAAACCTCCTGGAACGCGCTGTGCTCCTCTGTCAGGGACCTGAGATTTTAGCCGAAGGACTTAACCTGCAGAGTAAGGCTAAAGAGAAGATCACCTCTGGGAAGTTGAAGGATTCTGTCGGTGGTCTGGAGGTTGATCTGATTAAAAACACCCTTGAAGAAGCAGGTGGGAATCAGAGTGAATGTGCTCGGCGACTTGGAATAAGTGAACGAGTTCTCCGCTACAAGCTTCAAAAGTATAACCTTAAATAAAATTACGTATTCTCAAAAAGTGTGACCTTTTGTCATCTCGAGCGGAGTCGAGAGATAAAAATCCTTATACACATAAACTGAATTTAGCCTTGGCATACAGGGGCTGATTATACTTGCGTCCCTTACCCCTCGACTCCGCTCGGGGTGACAATCCCAGGAACTTGTTGCATCAATTCAATCGATGATTTCTCGACAATTTTGTCGAATTCGACGTGTTTTGTCGAGTATCTCCATAATTAAAATCATCACATGTATATTGATAAGTGCATGAATAACAGTAGTATATATACTAATATTACGAGAGGCATGGTAACTGGCACAGAGATTGGACTATAGAGGGTAGCTTTTTTGAAGCAGATAAATTTAACAAAGGAGAAACGATATGAAAAAGCAACTCTTAACGGTGATGATGATGGCAATAGCGATCAGTTTATTCGCTATCGCCAGCCCGGTTTATGCCCAGGGTGGTCAGTGGGGAAATGGTCATGGTGATTTCGGCGGCGGTGGCAACGGCCCTGGTGAATTCATCGATGAAGACGGTGATGGATACAACGATTTGGCACCAGATGATGATGGTGATGGCATTCCCAATTATGCAGATGAAGATTATGTACCACCAGAAGGTGGTCAAGGTGGTGGGAATGGTCCTGGAGCTGGTGGATTCGTAGATGAAGACGGTGATGGTTATAACGATAATGCACCAGACGAAGATGGTGATGGTATTCCAAATCATGCTGATGATGACTTTGTGCCACCACAAGATGGTGGAGGTCGTCGCCACGGTGGTGGCCGTCCTGGTTTTGGTGGTGGTAATGGTCCTGGATCAGGTGATTGTCTCCCAGACCCAGTTGCTGCCCAAAAGTCAACTGGTAAAGTGAAAAACGCCAACTAAGTGATGTGATGATGGGGGAGGATGTCTTCCTCCCCCAACTTCCATGAATAACTCAAATCAAACTATGTTAATAAGCAAACCAGACCGTATCAATTTCAGATCAATCTTAGCAGCTGTAATCATTTGCTTATCTGTGTTTAGCAGTCCAGTGACTGCTGGTGAATTAACCTACACTTTTGATAATTCATTTGGGACAGCTGAGTATTTATTGGGAAGCAAATTGGTCCCCGATGCTTCATATAGTTCAACTGCATTCTCTCTCAGCTCAATTCTCTCAGACAATTCCAGGGCATATATTGATGTCTCACATTCACAGATATATCCATATGCTGAATACTCAAATTCTGACGCAGAGCTCGGTCTTCAACTTCGTTATCTTGATATCAAGGACCATCAGATCTTTGCAGGTCTATTCGCTTACCTAAACCGCTTCCGTGATAGCTATAGCTATTATAACAGCAGTGGTTTTGGCATGTATTTGAAATGGAAATACTACCTCAAAGCTTCACAGCTGTTTATTGGTGGTTATGATTTGAATTTTAATCGCTTTGAGGAAGTTACCGAAGCCTCGAATACAGATCATGAGATATATCTTACCTATAACCAGTCTTTTAATACAAAGACCTCAGTAAATCTCAGGACCTCCCTGGCCTATCAAAACTTTTGGCCACAGATTGTAATAGATGATCAACTCCCAGGCAGGTTTACCCGTGCAATCGAAGTTGACTCTATTCCTGATAATTATCTTTTTGAAACCAAGCTGAGACTCAGCCAGGCTCTTGGTCCCAAACTCGGTGCAACGTTATGGCTGGACTATCAATCCCTTATCAATGAAGATGCCAGTGCCCTGGCCTTACAGGATGGTTTAAACAACCCATTTATTGACAGGTTCAGGAGTGAAGGTCCTTCTGCATCATTGCGCTTATTGTATCGAATGGGGGCCAGACAGAAATTAAAGTTGATTTATGTTTTTGATGAAAAAAGATACAGGGATGTTCCTGTATATGAATTTGACTTTGAAGGTATGAGCTATGTCATTGAGAATGACGCCTATAAAGACCTCGGTTTTGACCGCTCAGATACAAAGCGAAAAGTTCAATTGAGTTGGAGTCTGGATTTGGGTCAGAATCACAACGATTGGGCTTCAGATATTGAAATGCTCGTGAATACAGGGTGGACTCAGAATGTTTCCAATGATCCCCTGTATGACTACACGAGTATGAACTATGGAATTACTCTAAATATTAATAACTAAAGGAGAAGTAGCATGAAACGTACATTATTTATTCTCATTTTACTTTCTATGACAATTGTAATGGGTCAAGGCCGCCGCGGCGGTGGTTCTCAAATGACCTGGGATGAAAGCTTGAATTTAACAACTGAACAGATGCAACAGATTACAGCCCTCCGTGAGAGCATGCAACCTGGCATGCAGGAAATTCGTCAAACCACACGTTCACTGGAACAAGAGCTGAGACTGCTCAATAACAGCGAAAATCCTGATGCTGATAGAATTGCCGAACTTGAAGCGGCGATTGAAGCTAATCGGACAGCTGCTGAGGCTCTCATGGGTGCCCATCGGACCCAGATCAGATCTCTGCTGACACCAGATCAACAATTGATTTTTGATCAGCATGAATTTGGACCCCGTGAAGGACGACGCGGACCTAGAGGACCTCGTGGTGGAAATGATGATATGGGTGGTGGTCGTCGTGGGCACCGTCCTGGAAGAGGAAATAGGCCATAAATCATTAGTTGTTGTCCTTTCTTGAGGACTTCCTCCCTGCATACGAGCTCCAGTTTTACTGGGGCTCGTGCTTTTAATTACCCCCAGGAGGATTATTTTAGTCAAATAGAATCTATAATTGAGGGAATATGCATCTGATCAATAAAATCTTCATTCTGTCAGTCTGTGTCTCAGGTTTAAGCGCCCAGTCATTGCCAACAGAAACCAGCACGCTGTTCTCAGGTTCAGGTGCTTGTGCAGTTTGCCATACTCAGGCTGGTCCTAATACTGCGGCCTTACGCGACAGCCATGGAAAAGATGTGTCTCCAACAACATACTGGCGATCCACCATGATGGCGAATGCGGCCATCGATCCACTCTGGCAGGCTAAAGTGCAGGCAGAAATAGCTGCAAACCCTCAACTGCAAAGCGTTATTGAAGATAAATGTACAAGTTGTCACGCCCCCATGGGCAACACTCAGGCAGGATATGATGGACAACCGGACTATACAATTGCTGAAATGCTGGAGAGTCCCCTTGGTATGGATGGGGTGAGTTGCGCAGTTTGTCACCAGATACAGGATCAAGACCTGGGACAGGGCGAGAGCTTTTCAGGTCATTTTACCATCGAAGATAGCCGACTTATTTATGGTCCTTTTAGTAATCCTGTTGTTGGACCCATGGCAACCATGGCGAATTACACGCCAACCATGAGTCCTCACATCTCCAAATCTGAATTGTGTGCAACCTGCCATACCCTTTTTACACCCTATGTGAATGATGAGGGCGAAGTAGTAGGGGAGGCTCCAGAACAAGTACCTTATCTGGAGTGGTTAAATAGTGATTATCCCGAATTGGGCATTGAATGCCAGACCTGTCATATGCCTGCAATCGAAGAAAACATCGTATTATCAAATCGACCACAGTGGTTGGGCTCGCGTAACCCGCTTCATACACATGAATTTGTGGGTGGAAATGTGTTTATGCTAAAAATGCTGAAAAATTTCGGGGATGAGTTGGGAGTCACGGCATCGGAAGCTCATTTTGATTCAACTATCGATAGAAGTATGAGACTTTTAGAGAGACAATCTGTGAGATTAAATCTTACCACTGATTGGAATGTCATGACGGATTCATTGACTATCGAAGTTGATGTTGAAAATCTTTCCGGGCATAAATTTCCCACGGCCTATCCCAGTAGAAGAGCCTGGTTAGAGATTAAAGTTGAGGATCAATCCGGGAATATTGTATTCCATTCCGGCGCTTGGGATGAGACTGGAGAAATTATTGAATTGGATCCAGGCTACGAACAACATCGTCAGAGTATCAATGATCAGGATCAGGTACAAATTTATCAGAACATACCCAGGGATGTGAATAGTGATAAGACCTATACACTCCTGAGAATCGCAGGGTATCTAAAAGACAATAGAATCCCTCCTGTGGGATATCTCTCAGGTGGGATAGCCGCGGATTCTACAAGTATTACAGGTTTAGCGACCCAGGACCCCGATTTCAACCGAAACGGCCTTGAGGAGGGTACAGGAAGCGATAAAGTACACTATAGGGTGGGGGGGCTCAATCCAAATGAGTCTTATCATATTGGTGTAACCATGAACTATCAGACCATCGCTCCACGTTTTGCACAGGATCTATTTGAATATGATCTACCTGAAGTTGATGAATTTCAGTCCTATTACGACCAAATGGATCTGTCGCCAATCCCCGTCGCAATTGTTGGACATACAATTTCAACGAGTGGGATTAGAACCCAAACCCCTGAATCTCAGCTGCTGGTGGAAGCATACCCAAATCCCTTTAATCCAGAAACCAACATCCAGGTTTCACTCCCCGGGGATGGAGATATCAATTTGAACATTTTCGATATACAGGGTAAACAGGTGACTGAAATCCAGAGCATCAATCAGGTCAGCGGGTTGCAGGAATACGCGTGGGATGGGAAAGATTCTCAGGGGCGGATTCTGGAAGCAGGAATTTATCTGGTACAAGTGGAATTCAGAGAGATGGGCTCTCCAATAGCACTACATGCTGATTTTAAAATAGTCCTGTTGAAGTAGCTTAAGGTGTGGCGTAGCGACTGACCCAATCGGCGCTCATAGCTCCAAACACACCAAATCCACCTTCAACCCCATAGGCCGTGCCAATATTGCCTTCACCGATGAGAAAATTAGAAATAGCTTCTAGCTCAGGATCACTTGATAGGAAGTAGCGATAGTAATTTTCATCCAGATAGCGCAGCCTGATACCCATCTGGGAGACCAGTTCCTCGCTCTGATTGCCTTCAAGACACCATGAATCAACTGAGGACGTCCAGGTTGTATCTCCTGGTTCCATCAAGCCAAACTGGCTGATCCCACAAACCTGACGCTCCCAATTTTGTGAGGCAATTCCAGTGGTAATAGTTGTATTAAAATCTCCATCGTAGCTCCAGGTCACATCAAAAAGACTATTGATTGAAACGGTATCAGCTAATTCGCTGCTTCTAATTCTAGGTAAAGCAGGAGTCATCAGGGAACCAGTGAGATTATGTCCTCCTGGTGTTGTGACGGTCAGTGTGTATGCTGTATTTGGGAGAGGGGTAAAACTACCATCTGTGTTTAGATAAATGGCAGAATCACTAAAAATATCACGATACCAGTAATTCTCTCCGCTCCCATCTTGGGGACTCCTGATAAATGAATATGTCTGTGATCCGTCAGAAATAGTAACATCAGCATCTTTCACAATATAAAGTGATTCACTCACAGATCTGATTTCAGGAGGGTCGTACCAGAAAGTGTCCCTCTGGAACATACCGGTGTCTTCATTATACCATTCCCAGGATTCGTAATAAATAGTGTCATACCCGACTATTTCTGCATCAGGTCCAGCGGTATCCAGGGTTTTATGGACAATCACAAAGCTGGACAGAGAATCATCCAAACTGATGAGCCCAAATACGTTCAATTTCTCTTCATTGTCTGTGTCTATGGCTTCCCAGCCCCAATTTCCACAGGAAACAATTAGCATCATTAAGAAGAGAAGCGTAGTTAGCCTTAAAAATCCTCTGCGCTCTCTGTGATCTCTGTGATCTCTGTGGTTAATTAAATTTCTAGAATTCAAATTTCACCCCAAATGTTGGCAAAAATGGAAACATGGGAATACCAAGTCTTTGCACCCCCTTGTTCTCGTACTCGTAGGTTCTGTAATTGTACTCCCCATGATTACGATAGAGATAGCTAAACACATTTAAGTGATTCGTCACATTCAAAATCTGGAAATACCACTCACGGTGTCCATTGAGAAAGGGTTTCCGCTTCTTAAAACTAACGTCCCACCGGAAATATCCTGGATAGCGCACCCCATGTTTTTCTCCATAGAGGAAATTCTCTCGGTTGAACCATGAGTTGTCTAGATCCCAGGCACGATCTTCCCAGGTCTCTGTTCTACCAATGACCGCTGTATAAGGATTTCCACTGGAATACGTGATGGCGGTACTAAAGTGAAGGCCATGATTGAGAGCCCAATCCGCAACTACATTAAGTGTATGTGTTCTGTCATACTTGGGGAAATACCAATCCTGACCCTCATACTTCCGCTTGGTTTGTGCATAAGTATAGCCAGCCCAGCCACGGACTTTTCCAGAAAGTTTTTTAACCAGAATTTCCATACCTTGGGCATAGGCATCTGTGTCCCAGAATTCATTAAAGGGATCAATTATCAATTGATCTTCTTCGTTCACAGCAATGAGATCCGTGGGCTTGAGTGTCAGGAGATTGTCAAATGATTTATAATAGGCTTCAGTGCGAATTAGAATATCAGAATCACTTAAATATTCGACCCCAAAGATATAGTGATCAGATCGGGGTGCTGGCCGGTCCTCCGGAATACCAAACCAGATATCCAGAAACCTCAAGTTCTCATCAGGTGGATTGGCCACAGTGAGAAATTGATGGTATCGACCTACAGAACCCTTGAGTGAAACGTTCTCTGAAAGAAAATATTTGAGACCCAGACGTGGTTCAAAATAAGTAGTGTCATGTAGAGAATAACTGGCAACACGCAAACCCGTTTGAAGGGAAAGGAGTGGACTCATTTTCCATTTATCCTGAATGTATATGGCCGACTCAGCTGGTCTTGATTCCATCCACATAATGGTATCGCGCAGAGTCTCTTTTACACCGTTATAGGTTTCCTCTGCTCCAAGTATCATTCCCAATTGGAAATGTACTTCTTTATGCTGAAAACCAGCTAGCACGTTGTGAGCATCGTTTGCCAGCCAGGTTAAATTGGATTCAACGCTATTGTCGTTGATGCGATCAAATAAATCAAAGCCAAAGACAGATTGATAGCTGGATGTGTCATACTCACTTCGAAAGTAGCTCTCCTCCGCATAGTCAAAATCTACAGCAAATCGGAAGCGACTATTAGCGACAAAGGTTCGTGCGATCAATTTTGGTGAAACTATCCAGCGCCAGCTCAGGCTATTGGTAAAATTTCCCCAACGCCAATCAAATACACTGCTGTCACTATCCTCATAATAATAATCCTCCTCATCCCAGCCTTCATTCTCCCAATCGTCTGAGGAATAGTCATCCTGGTAGTCCCAATTCAAGACGTCATCTCCATGAAATGAACTCCAGGTAAGGCGATGGTCGCTTCCCACATCCAGATTTACCTTGCCCTGGAAATCATAAAAATAATATGGGAAAATATTTTCAGGTGATCCCTCCCGGTCAATTGGATCAAGTCGTGGCAATACGATTCGCCTATAAAAAGCATTGGCAATAACGTCAAAATATGTGCGACGCCCGGCAATCATCCATGAGCCTTTTAATAAGTCTGAACCAAAGGTAGGCAATGGTCCCTCGACCAGAGCTTTGCTTGAGATGAGAGAGATATTTGCGCTCCCTGTCAACTCTTCGGTATTGCCTTCGCGGTTTACAATATTAAGAATTGATCCGAGACGTCCTCCATATTGAGCAGGGAAACCCCCTGCATGGAATTCCGCTTCCTTGATGGCATCTGTGTTAAAGGTTGAAAAAATACCACCGAGGTGCATGGGGTTGTAAACTGTGATACCATCCAACATAATCAGGTTCTGATCAGGGGTAGACCCGCGGACATAAAGAGCGGAGGAAAAATCATTGAGCGATTGTACTCCAGGGAGCAATTGTAGAGCACGGAAGACATCTGCCTCTACAAATGATGGGGCAACTTCGATGGCTCGACGGTCTAGTGTCACTGTGCTGGTACTGACCAGCTCCTTAAATTTTTCCCGCTCGGCACTCACCTCAATTGACTGGCCTTCAATAATGGACTGATCCAATCTGATATCCAGTCGTAGATTCAGGTCCGCAGGTAATTCAATGGTCTGTTCATGTTTGGAGTAACCAATGATGGATACAATGAGTTTGTGGGTTCCAACTGGCAGATCACTGACGACAAAATAGCCTTCTACATTGGATGATGCACCGCGATTTAATTCTGGCAGAATAACATTGGCGTAGGGTAGAGGTTCCCCGGTTTCGTTTTCACGTATAAACCCATGTATGTTTTGTCTGGCAAGAGTCACAGAAAATAAGGAAAGCAAGAGGAGTGACTGAATCAGAACTCGAAGTTTATTCATACTGCGAATATGGGAACCATCATTTGAGATTCAACACTAAGTTGAAGAAGAGACCAATTTGTTTTAATCTCGAGCTCACCTCCTGAAAGGGGAAATTTTCATGAATGAATTCAAATGTCTCCCATTTTCCTTTTTTGTTCCCAGGATTTAGGGTGCATATTATTGCAGTTCAAAAATCGAGGAAACATGTCACCTATAGCAGAGCGATTACGGGAATTTCGAGCAGCTGTTGGACTTACTCAGCGGGAAGTAGCCAGTCTTTGTGGTCTTGGAAAACGAACCATCATCTATTGGGAAATGGGTGAACGGGAAATCAAGTGTACCAAACTAGTGCCCCTTTCAGATGAGTATGACCTGGATTTTAACTGGTTAATTTTGGGCAAAGGCAGCATGTTTAATGATGTTGCTGATCCCGCTGTTGTTGAACCAGATGAACTGGAAGAAGAGCTGGAAGAAACACCTGATCCACCTGTCGAACCAGTAGACCAGCAATGGGTGGACACGACCGAACCCCTCCAAAAAGAACAAGAAGATGTTTTACCCCTCATCCAGCGACTTCGCCGGAAGTAACCTCACCGCTGCCGCCAAAGATTTTTAAAAGATTGTCTCTCAAACACAGATGTCAGTTATTGATGTGCCCTCATTGGGGTTTACATTGCCTCGATTTTATCCGCCTGCGCTATATATGAGCAATGCTCAAGGATAAATCCGAAAAAATCGTAGCCTCGGCGCGATATTGACCCAAACCAGGCGGGTAACCACGGCGTCCCTCGCAGTATGCAGAGGGAAAACGGGTATCTAGGTTGAACCTATGGAACGCGAATCTGCTGTGACATGGCTTAGAAGTGAGGGTCAATAAATTATGGAGCGAATATGCGTCTGAAAAGAACCGTGACCTGTGGTGATTTAACTGTAGATAATGTTAACCAGGAAGTCATCCTCAATGGATGGATAGCCAAAAACAGAGATCATGGCGGTGTTATTTTTCTGGATCTTCGTGATCGATATGGCAAAACACAGGTAACCTTTAATCCAGATCTTGATGCAGATATTGCTGCTGAGGCCAAACGACTGGGTATGGAAGATGTGATTGCCGTTCGCGGAACTGTCCAACTTCGTCCTGATGGAAATGTGAATCCCAATATGCCCACGGGCAGCATCGAGGTTGTCGCCACAGAACTAGAAGTTTTGAACGAGGCCCAACCCCTGCCATTTCTGGTTTCAGACCGGGAAAGTGGTAGTGAGGATCTCCGCCTTGAGTATCGCTATCTGGAATTACGTACTGCTGAGCTGCAAAACTTGATGGCCATTAGATCCAAAGCCTATCAGAGTGCTCGCAGCAGATTAAATGCAGAAGGCTTTATGGAGTTTGAAACCCCAGTTCTCATGAAATCCAGTCCTGAGGGCGCCAGGGATTACCTCGTACCGAGTCGAATTCACAGGGGTAAATTTTATGCCCTTCCTCAATCTCCACAGACCTATAAACAATTGCTCATGATATCTGGATTTGATAAATACTTTCAAATCGTAAAGTGTTTCAGGGATGAAGATTTGCGAGCAGATCGTCAACCAGAATTCACCCAGATAGATATAGAAATGTCCTTTGTGGATCAGGATGATGTTCTTGGCGTAGCAACACGTCTCGCTCGTGGCATATTTAAGGACATTCTTGATTACGATTTGCCGGAAACATTTCCAACCATGAAATATGAAGATGCCATGGAAAAGTATGGAAGTGACAAGCCAGATATTCGTTTTGATCTGCCACTGGTGGAGTTTGCCAATTATGCTGAGAAAACGGAATTCGGTGTATTCAAAGATAATCTGGCAGCTGGCGGACGGGTCAAAGCTCTGGTCTTGAAGAATGCTGCTGATAAGTATTCACGGAAAGCCACTGACGGTCTCACCGAATGGTTACGCACCTATTATGGTCTAAAAGGTCTGGCCTTTGTGAAAATGGATCAAACAGCATTCAGTGCCGGCATCAGTAAATTCTTCCCCGAAGCACTACAGGCTGAAGTGATCAGTGACCTTAAGCTGGAACACAATGATATCCTGTTTTTTGTCTCTGATACTGAAGCCAGAACACTCCAGTCGCTGGGTGCCCTTCGAATTGAATTGGCTAAACGTGAAAATCTGATCCCAGATGGGGTTATCAAACCACTCTTCGTGCTGGATTTCCCCTTATTGGACTGGGACGAGGATAGCAAACGCTATATCGCCATGCATCATCCCTTCACCTCTCCAAATCCCGAAGATGTTGAATTAATGCAGACAGCTCCTGGAGATGTGAGGGCTCAAGCCTATGATCTGGTGATCAATGGCTATGAAGTAGCTGGAGGATCCATCAGGATTCACACTGGCGACATGCAGAGCCGCATGTTCCAGCTCATCGGTATGGATGAAGCAGAAGCTCAAGCCAGATTTGGATTTCTCCTCAAAGCCTTCAAGTATGGCGCACCACCACATGGTGGGATTGCCTTTGGGTTTGATCGCTTGATTATGTTATTGGCTGGTACAGAGAATATCCGTGATGTCATCGCTTTTCCCAAAACGACTTCAGCATCCTCACTGATGGATGAAGCTCCCTCGCAGGTGGATACTCAGCAACTCAAGGAACTTCATATCAAATTAGTTGAGTAATTCAACGAGCCAGAACTAGTTGTTAAAGCTCTATAAAATTATTTGATTATGTCTAACATTTCAGGTGGGTCCAGAATAGATTCATCAATCACGGGAATTAAATACCACATTATTGACCAATTGATGTTCAAGGGATAGTTCAATGAGACACAAATCCATACAGCTAATTCTATTTTCAGCTCTCTTTGCAATGCCACTAATAGGTGAGTATTGGCAGCAATATGTTGAGTACAAAATGGATATATATTTAGACTCAGAGGAAAAAACGCTTGAGGCAACTTCAAATCTGCTCTATGTGAATCACTCTCCTGATACCCTCGATCAGATCCTCATGCATCTCTACCCCAACGCCTTCAATGAAGGCACCATCGCTGAAGAAGTGTGGGGTGGGTACGGTCAATCATTTAATGATGATAAGGATTGGACAGGTATCCGCATTCAAAAAATGGTCAGCGATTCTATTGACCTTGCTTTTGATATTCGTGATGACACTATTTTAGAAATTACACTCAATGAGCAGCTTTTTCCGGGTGATACACTCGTATTTACCCTGGATTGGCTATCCATCATTCATCCCCTTATCGGTCGTGGTGGGTGGGAAGAAAACCAATTTGACTTCACCCAATGGTATCCAAAATTTGTTGTATATGATGAGAACGGGTGGCACGACGATCCCTTTGGTGACTGGGGTGAGTTCTATGGTGAGTTTGGAAAATATACAGTGAATCTTGACCTTCCGGAGGCTCAAATTGTGGCTGCTACGGGTATTGTTATTGATGGCGACCCAGGCTGGGATTCTGTGAGAGTTGATACCTCACTGGCATGGGAGGATTGGGTCGAGGAGTTTAGGGAGGGAAGAGATGCTTACCTCACTGATCTGGATAGCACTGCGAGGCGTCAAGTGAGCTTTCAGGCTGAAAATGTACATGACTTTGCCTGGATATGCTCTCAAGATTTTGTTTATGAGCATGGGCAATGGAATGGAATCGATGTACATGCTGTATTTCCCACTGAAGTTGGCGAATCCTGGACAAAAGATATGGTTAAATGGGGTGAGAGGTCTCTTGAGTGGTTGTCTGGAAAATTTGGAATGTATACCTGGCCTCAGATAACGCTGGCAAAATCCCTGGGAACCGGGGGTATGGAATACCCCATGATTATTCTGGATTATACAGATAGTGAGGGATTGGCCGTCCATGAAGTGGGTCACAATTGGTTCTATGGAATTTTTGGGAATGATGAACTGGATGATCCCTGGCTTGACGAGGGCTTCACCACCTTTCAAACTCGGTGGTATTTGGAACATCATTATCCAAAAAATGGATATGAACTTTCCCGAGAATACATCACACAATTTGAATCAGATCATTTACATCGCGAGATGTACGAAGAGGCTGAGCTAAAATCGGCAATTCGGTATATCCTTTCTACTGCTAATGAGCCCATGGCAACTCCGAGTTTTGATTATGATTACTATGGGTCTTACAGTAGTAACTCGTATGATAAAGGCTCAATAATGCTGGCTATGCTGAAAAATTATATGGGAGAAGAACGCTTCCTGGCTGGTATGAGGCTTTACTTCTCTCGCTGGGCACTAAAGCATGTCAATGAAGACCGATTTGTCAAAGCCATGGAGGATGGTTGCGGGGAAGAATTGGATTGGTTTTTTGATCAATGGCTACGCACCACCACTTTTGTGGACTATAAATTGGTTGATTGGTCTGTGGAGACCCATGATCAGGATCATTTTACAACAGAAATAAATGTCGATAATA
>JADHVL010000040.1 GCA_016784025.1 Fidelibacterota bacterium
ACCCATCAATCACTTGACAAACTGACACCAGATGATGTATACTTCAAAGAATCTATGAGGAAGCTCGTAGGATAATGAACACCGGATCTTTCACACCTAAGTTTCAAGAAAAAGTGTCCAAGGGATGGGGTCCACTTCTGTATATAACTGGGGGATCAGATGAGCAACCTGGGATTATTGTTAGTAATGATAATGTAACTTTGAAATGGAAATCAACTGTTGTCACTGAGGTGGACGATAATATAATTATAATATCAGGTGCTAACCTATCGGTGAATGATGGAACCCTTGTTGGGTTGGATCAAAGTGCTCTACCAGCAGAACTTCGACCGAATCTGCATAATCAGCTTTTTGCATACAATGAATTATTTATTCAGGATAATACTGTTCTATGGGGACAGGGGTATGCTGGTGATGATTTTACGCTGGATGGAGCAGCACATGGTCTTGTTTATGCCCCGGGAAATTTCAGATTCACTAAAGCAACCTCCTATTTGGAGGGAGCTATTTTTGCTCACTTCCTATGGGGGTCAAGCGGCCCCTCCCGCTTGGATTTAGGAGAAATGGATTTAAATCACTTCTTCCACGAGGAATATTTTAGCACTTTCGATTTTGGTGTCCTTGAAAATTCTCTGTTAGAATTTTAAAGGGCATTGTTGGAATGATCATTCATATCAATTATTATCGAGGCACTAACATGAGTAAAGGGAAAATATGAGAGAATTCGGTATTTTATTGTCCATAATTTCGATCTTAATCGGAATACTCCTCCTTGTCGCACCTAAGTCGCTGGTGAAATTGGGAGAGCAAACCAACCGACTCTACAACATTGATGGGCTTATCTATCGAAACCGTTTTGTGTTTGGCCTGTTTTTGATGGTGGCTGGTGCATTTATGGTTTACACAACACTTTAGGATGTGAGGAAGACATATGCAGGGGTATGATTTTTATATAATTTTTGTAGCAGTCATTTCATTTATCACAGGATTGCTGTTGGTTACCTCGCCAAAAACGTTGATTAAAGCAGGGGAGCTTTTTAACCGTGTGTACAATGTGGAGAGTGTGGTATACACCAGGCGAGTGCCCTTTGGATTTGCCTATATTATTTTTGGAAGCATCCTACTCTACATCCTCTGGTAGGCAATATTTGATGATAAATATAAAAGGAGACTGTCCCAAAAGGGGCGGTCTCTTTTTTATTTAAGAACCTGCCTTTGCACTTCAGCTTCGGCAAGGCAGGCAAGGAACACCGATTAACGAATTGAGAAGTAAGTTTAATAAGGTTCATTTTTTAGCACTTAAATACTTTTGGACTGTTTCACTTATACTTTCATCAATGCAAATTCTAAAATCAACACTCTTTATACCTTATTAGATATTCCTGTCCGAATGATTTAAGAACCTGCCTACTCCCATCAGCTTCGGCAAGGCAGGCAAGGAACACCGATTGAAGATTTAAGAAGTTGACAAACCTCGATATTCAAAAACCGTTGATCATTTAACTGTCTCTGTTGAGCTATTTTTTAGTTTTGAAACATTACTTTGAAAATAAATTTTACACAAATCAGTGAAAATCCGCCTGCCCGGCGTAGCTCAACGAGCAGAGACGGGTGTGCATCCGTGGCTAAAAGGAGTGAGACTACCTCACAAACGAAAAGAACGAATGGCCCCATGTAGATTCGTAACCTTCGTCAGACCTGTCTGTCGAAACCCATATGGTGTAAAAAGATTCGTTGTGAGAATAAAACAAATTAACACTTTGCCCTGTCCGCATGCTCAAGACCCAAAACTTTAAAGCGAACCATAGAGTGAGATGACCCCTATACCCAAAAAAAAGAGGCCACCCACACAGGACAGCCTCTTCTATATTGCTACAAATTTTTAAATAACGAACTACGCCAGTGCCTCTGTCAATATGCTGCCGACTTTGTCTAACAGGGCTCCCAGGTTTGAGTAGTTCTCATCTTTGATGTTACTACAGATTTCAGCACCGATGTTACTAAGGTTCTCATAGCCATAACTGGTCCCCGTCCCCTTGATGTTATGGCCAAACTTATAAACATCAGCATACAGTTTATCCGTGAGGTTGTTTCGAACCCCGGGGAGAGCTGTATTTAAATAGTTCAAGTATTCTTTTATCAGTGCCTGAAATTCAGGTGAATCCATGAAATCATCAGTCATATCTCTTATTCCCTTCTTATCGAATAATCGGGTCTAATATAAATGTCACCAATCTATCCGTGTGCTTTTTTTATCCGCCTTCGCAGAAAACCATGAGCGTGTGCATGGATGGATGAGGAATGGTTTTCTGCTTCCAGCCTTCGTGCGCTTCGACCAGCAATGCTTCACCCGTCGCTGTCGGCGGAGCTTAGCAACGGAACAGCTTGGCAGGCGGCGCGATGTAGTGGTTGGGCGGATAACCACGGCATACCCCGCCATGGCGGGGGAAGACGGGTCTACGTCTCGATGAAGGGCTCAGCCCAGGTAACAAGGCTACTTCGGCGCAGTAGACCTTCGGCCACACAGATGGGTTATGGAGGTGCCCCTGGACGTGCTCTGGATAATCCACTATTATAGAAACCTGATGGAGACAAGAATATTCGCTTGAAATATTAGATATTATAATATTATAGGATGATATTTACCTGTTCAGCAACCCGTCTTTGTGCTTGGCATAAGTTGTATTTTATATGTTATTACCATGATATTGAAAATGGAGCTAAAGGAACAGACATGCTGAAGCAATCAATCCCGGAAACCGTGGCCAATCAGAATGCTCCCAGCTACCCCAATCTGGAGTTCCATCTCAGACAGGCTCTGGATCAAACCTATCATTTCAACCTCCCCATGTTCGCCCTGGAAAGTGGAAAATTCAAGATTGATTATCATGAGCTGCAAAACCTGATCCACAAGCTGGGGGAGCTTCAACCAGATCGCGGATTTAAGGCCAGTGAGTTACATGGCATGGGTTTATTGTCACTACTATCCCATAAATTGATCCGTCTGTATCGCAACCAGGTCAACCCGGCATATATCCATGATCTTACCGATTTTCTAGAACAGGAATTGACAGCACCAGTTCTGAATGATCTTTTGGAGAATTATCTGGAAGCACTTCCATCAGATAGTTTGAAATCCTCTTCAAATGCTATAAAGGACTATTTAAAGGGGCAGACAAAATCGGTTCCCAACACCCAGGTCGTGGTTGAAGAGTTGCTGGTTCATATTCTGGCATTAAATAATCCAGCCTTTGATAAATATGATGTGGTTTTCAAAGAAGAATTTCATCAAGCGATAAAGACTTCTGACAAATTATTGAAAAGTATTGAGAAATGGTCGTCTGGATCAACTGGTTTTGGTAATTCTGGTAAAAATGTTATTGAACTGCTTATGGAGCCCATCCTGGCTGCACCAAATTCAATTGAAGGACAGCTCGCCTATATCCGCAACCATTGGAGCACCTTTTTAGGATCACACCTCATGGATCTGCTCAGAGGGCTGGACCATTTCGAAGAAGAAAACCGCTTTCGTGGTTTTGGTCCCGGTGAATCTCAGGTTCCCAGCTATTCTGGTGAACTCCAGGAAGGAGAATTTTACAGCGAGGACAGCGATTGGATGCCCCGGGTGGTCATGATTGCCCGCAATTCTCTGGTCTGGTTGGATCAATTATCCAAAAAATACAAGCGAGACATTATAACCTTGCGCGATATTCCCGATGAAGAATTGGATCTTCTGGCACAACAGGGTTTCACAGTTCTATGGCTGATTGGACTCTGGAATCGCAGCAGTATTTCGAAAAAGATCAAACACTGGTGCGGAAATCCCGATGCTGAGTCGTCAGCCTACTCGCTCAAAGAATACCAGATCGATCCCAGTATTGGGGGTCCAGATGCACTTGAGAACCTCAGGTCTCGTGCCTGGGAGAGGGGGATTCGTCTGGCCAGTGATATGGTGCCTAACCACACCGGGCTTGATTCGGAATGGTTGAAACAACATCCTGAATGGTATGTCAGCGCCGATAATTCGCCCTTTCCATCCTATCGTTTTGATGGCGGCGACCTTTCAGATGACCCAGATCTAAGTATACATCTGGAAGACCATTATTATGATCGCAGTGATGCAGCAGTCGTCTTTAAAGCCCACGATCATCGCAATGGTAGCACAAAATATATATATCATGGTAATGATGGTACCTCCATGCCCTGGAATGATACAGCACAACTCAACTATCTTAATCCTGAGCTCAGGGAAGAAATTATCCAGGTAATTCTTAATGTGGCGCGACAATTTAAAGTCATCCGCTTTGATGCTGCCATGACCCTGGCCAAACGACATATCCAGCGTTTATGGTTTCCAGAACCTGGATCCGGTGGGGACATTCCTTCCAGAGCTGGATTTAGCATGAGCGGTGTTGATTTTGATGCAGCCATTCCAGCAGAATTCTGGCGCGAGGTTGTTGATCGGGTGGCCAGGGAAGTCCCGGATACCCTGTTATTGGCAGAAGCCTTCTGGATGATGGAAAGCTATTTCGTCCGGACCCTTGGTATGCACCGCGTCTACAACAGCGCCTTTATGAACATGCTCAAGATGGAAGAAAATGGCAAATTCTTTCAGATGCTTGCCAAAACTCTGGAATTTGACCCGCGTATCCTGCAGAGATTTGTAAATTTCCTGAGTAATCCTGATGAAGATACAGCCATTGCCCAGTTTGGAAAGGGTGACAAATATTTTGGTGCCACCGTGCTTATGGTGACACTGCCTGGTTTACCCATGTTTGCTCACGCTCAGATCGAAGGTTTTGAAGAGAAGTACGGTATGGAATATCGCCGTGCCTATTGGGATGAAACACCTGATCAAGATCTCATTAATAAGCACAAAAACCTGATATTCCCCATCATGAAGAAACGCTACCTGTATGCCGGAGCTGGAAATTTTAGATTGTTCCCCTTTATGAATGCTGAAGGGAATAAGGTGGATAGCGTTTTTGCCTATACCAATCACAGTGGTACGGAACGCTCATTGGTGCTGGTCAATAATTCATTCACCAGTCAATCCGGCTGGATAAAAACATCGACACTTTTTAATTCTGATCCCACATCAAGTAACCCCAACCTGGTTTCAGAAGATCTAATAGTTGCTCTCTCATTTGATGTTGAGAATAGCTATTATGTCATCTTTCAGGAACAGAGTTCAGGTTTATGGTATATCAGAAAGGTTGAAGAGATTGGCCATCAGGGACTGTTTATGGAGTTATCTGGTTATGAATCTCAAATCTATCTGGGCTTTCAGCTGGTCAATGATACGGATGCAATTCCCTGGTGGAATATCCATCAGGATCTGAATGGCAGGGGCATTAATGATTTTGCCCCTCTCTTCCGACGGATTGAGCTTGAACCGGTCCACCGACTATTCTGCAATATGATGAAGTTAATCATTAGTGAAGATGCTCTGCCAGATAGTAAATCTCTGTTTATGAAATTTGCACCCCTCCTGGAAGCCATGTTGGAGATGGAAAATATTTCTCTCATGATGGAAGATGTCGAAGATTTTGCTCAGAATTATGAAGCATTATTAAGTCAATCTCAGAAGCTTATAGCCTCTATACCATCTGAATCTTTGGAGCAGCATCGCTTTGTGCTTGCCTGTACCTATTTTGCCCGTCAGGTTCATGCTGCCAGCCCGGAATCCCCTAAAAGCATGGTTGATACCTATGGGCTAGGGGAACAGATAAATAAATGTCTCGTATCAGCGCAGGCCGTCAATTTAGCAGAGCTATTGAGCGTCCTTGAGTTTGCTGATAGAGCTAGAGCGCTGCTCAAAAGAGATACGCATGCATTCTTTGTTGATTTATTTAAACACAAGGGTGTCCCAGAATACTTTCAGATAAATGAGACCAAAGGGATAAAATGGTTTAACCAGGAGCGTATGGATCATTTTCTAGACTTTTTTGAGGTACTGCATGCTCAGGAATTATCCTCAGGTGAATTTTCAAGAATCGTGAAGTCTGCCAGGGCTTCAAATTTCAATTTGAGAGCTTTTCTGGACCACCTCTTCAAAAACTAATTACTTTCTCCTGAATAGCTCCAGTTACTGAGATTAAGGTTTTCCCCTATATTGTTTGATATTGATTTATATTAAATGATCTGGCTGGCAACACAGCTATATTTGCACAATCAAAAATTCATCGAGGAGGTTTCCCATGAAATTGAAGTATTTGAATATGGTCATTATGGTTTTGTCGTTCTCCATACTTAATGGTGCTCCTCCTCCTGAGGAAATCACAGTGGCAGAAGGAACAACCTATAATAGTTCCATTACTACAACGGATATTGATGTTGTTGTTTATCCCGCTGCTCGTGTGATTGGTGATATTGAAACGACATCTGGTGATGTTCATTTGTCAGAAAATTCTCGGGTAAAAAGAATCATCACCTCGAGTGGAAATGTGTTTCTGGACAAGGGCTCGAAGGTAGATCAAACTATCACAACTGATGGAGGAACTATCCGAGTCAGGGAAGGGGCCACTGCAAACGGTAATGTCATTACAGAAACAGGAGACATTCGTGGGACTGGAGCCATTTTTAAAAAAGATGTAAGAAATCGCCACGGTGATATCATGCTCAAAACCGGGACCTACGTGAAGGGAAATGTTGAGATCTTAAATCGAGGTCATGGTGATGACCTGCCTCCTGTTGAAATTTACCTCGGTCAAGGAGTCTATGTAAAAGGCAAGGTGACTGCCCAACATGTCGGTGACAATGTTGATTTGGTTATGAACGGTGCTGAGGTCAATGGCCAGATCAATAAAGTGAATGTCATGGGTGATAATGATGGCGACTCGGGTCAGGGCGATGATGATGAAGAAGAAGAAGAAGACGAAGAAGGTGGTGGCAAGAAGAAAAAGAAGTAAGCTTGCCAAGGAATCCTCAGCCTAGTCTGTGGAGAGTCAGATTTATTCGAATTTAGATCTTCGTTTATCCTATTTAAGGCTCGTAAAAACCTCTGGTAGGATGATCACAATAATATTATCTGCTGCCGTGTTTAATGACTTATTGGCTGCATTTTCATAACTCAAATCAATACCCTTTACCCGTGATAGTGAATTCTTATAAATCTCTGAGCCACTTTTCCTATCAATAACACTTAGACTCACATCAGCAAAGGTTGTATACATCCCACTATATTCTGTGCCCCTGGTAGCTGTAGCCTGTAGGGTCACTTGCCAGTCCGCATCCTGTGGATTATCCACGAACTGGAACCCCTCACCAATAAAGTGGTTTTTTATGCGCGGTTCCATCTGCAACTGCTTCAATTTTTTTCCATCAAATAATTCGCTGGATTCCAGATAGATCGAAGGATTAACCACATTCAGGACAATCCGTGTTGAAGTAGGGGGGATGCTGTTCATGATTCCAGTTAGAACAGGTGATTTGACCTCACTAATAAGTCCCTCAACATCCACACTAATTTTAAGAACCTGCAGTTTCAAGGGAGCCGTGATGTTTGTAACCTGAAGGAGCCCCAGCCCCTCAGGGTCAGTTTTAACAGTACCCAATGCTTCCCCTGCACCCTGCGTGAATTGAACCTTGAGGGGTAGACCAATCAGGGGTTGACCAGTATTTCCCCTGGCTAGAACTGACAGTTTCTCTGTGATGGGTTGTCCCAGCTTGACTGTGAGATCTGACTTATTGGGAGAGAGCACAATACCAGATAGCAGAGACTGGAGCAGCGAATTGACTTCATTGCTGAGAATAATGGTTTGACCTTCAACATTGGCCTCCAGTGCTTCATTGAGATAGGGTAGCAGGGGAATGAAGGCTTGAATGATGTCGTTAAAAGCCTCAGTAAATTGGTTCAGTTCAATTGCTGCCCTGGCCTTCCCCAGGAAATCTGTGGAAAGTGACAGGGCTGCCTGACGCTTCCTGGATTGTATGGCGGCATATTGTGATTTTGATAATCGGTAATAGGCATAGTGATAGGTGGCATCCTGCCAGGTATCAACCAGCTCATGGCCTTCCAGATCTGCCACGGCTTCAGAACGGGCTGTTGCCAGATATTCATCTTTGGTTAATGTGCCATTCTCAATCAGGGTAGTAACAATATCACTGGTAATTTTGACAGTTATTTGTGAAGCCAGATCAGCCAGGGCCATATCCTGGGCGCTTTTCTGCGCTTCGGTGCCAAATTGATTCTTAGAGGCTGAACCGATACCAAGATAGTAGTTTTGGTCAACAGGTTGCTGAATCAACCAGCCAGGTTTGGGTCCAGCTGCCAGAATATCAGGACTGCTACCCGGGTTTGTCCCTGATCCACAGTTTGCCATAAGTAACAGTGTCATGAGAGTAGTAAGTATTCTTATAAATTTCATATGGACCCCGAATTACTGACGTTTAAAAGGATGGTTGAAAAATAGTGTGAAGCAATGGAATTCAAAACAGTCAATAAACCTGCGAAAAATAATCAATTGTAAAGCGACAAATCTCATGAGACAGAGTTGAAGAATTGGTTTAAATAGAATTATCATTAATATGGTACCCACTCCAGAATTAACTGAACTTTTCAAGGGTGAATGAGTTCACATCCAGAGCTAAAGGTAAATATTGAAATGACACTGCCGAAATGAAACTCGTTACTATTATAGGTGCCCGTCCCCAGTTCGTGAAGGCCTCAGTTATCTCCAAAGCGCTGCGAGATGCAGGTCATACAGAAATCCTGGTAAACACGGGGCAGCATTATGATGATAATATGGCCCGTATCTTTTTTGAGGAAATGGGGATTCCCAAACCAGATTACGACCTGGGCGTCGGTTCAGGAACACATGCATCCCAGACAGCCAGCACCCTGGTGGGTATAGAAAAGATTCTGTTCATTGAGAAACCTGATTTTATCATTGTTTTTGGGGACACAAACGCCACGGTAGCCGGCGCATTGGCAGCTGCAAAATGTCACATAAAAATTGTCCATATTGAAGCAGGATTGCGATCCTACAATCGAAAAATGCCCGAAGAGATAAACCGGGTCGTCACCGATGTGCTGTCAGACCTTTTGTTTGTCCCCACCCAGGTGGCAGTAGATAATCTCAACCGGGAAGGCATCACTTCAGGAATCTATATAGTTGGTGATGTCATGGTTGACGCATTAATCACCTATACAAAAATAGCAGAGAAAAAGTCTCATGTTTTGAAGGAATTGAGCCTCGAAAAAGAAAAATTTCTGCTCATGACCATCCATCGACCTTCCAATGCTGATTCTGATGAAAGATTGCTGTCCATCCTCAAAGAGGTTTCCAGAATCGACCTGCCGGTTATTTTTCCCGTACACCCCCGTAGTAGAACCAGAGTGGAAAAACTCATCAGCCAGACGGATGGAAATATTCGGATTATTGATCCAGTAGGTTATTTGGATATGATGATGTTGGAAAAATATGCCAGCATTATTATAACCGATTCTGGTGGTGTCCAGAAGGAAGCCTATCTACACAAAACACCCTGTCTTACGGTACGTGGGGAAACTGAATGGGTTGAAACGGTGAGAGATGGGTGGAACTATATAGTAGGTGATCAGCTTGAGCAAATCTCCATACTGTCAAATAATTTCCCGAAACCAAAGGAGTGGCACCCTCACTATGGCGATGGGACGTCATCAGCAAGAATTGTTGAAATACTTGAAGGCACTCAGGTGTGATCTCCATACCAAGTCCCATCAAACATGTTGCGTGTTTACAAACCACTTCTCTGGGGAATGATATTTGCTCAATAATTGCCCCAGGTCGAGAGTGAGAGATTGGTTTAAATATTGAATAGCATCACAGTAATTTTAAGGAAAATCTAAATGCAATTTATTGATTTGGCAAAACAACAGTCCCTGATTAAAGCAAACCTGGATAAGCGTATCCAGGGCGTTTTAGCCCATGGTAAATACATTATGGGACCCGAGATCAAGGAGATGGAAGCCCAGTTAGCTGAATATGTCGGTGTTAAACACTGTGTGAGTTGTTCTTCTGGTACAGATGCCCTGCTCATGCCACTCATGGCCTGGGATGTTGGTCCTGGAGACGCTGTATTTACAACGCCCTTTACATTTATTGCCACCGCTGAAGTCATCCAACTTCTGGGGGCCACACCCATATTTGTGGATATTGATCCCGAGACCTACAATATTTCCCCGGAACTTTTGGATGATGCCATCAAGCAAGTGATCGAAAAGGGTGAATTGAACCCCAAGGTGATTATTCCTGTTGATCTATTTGGTCTTCCCGCAGATTATGCATCCATTGATCTCATTTCAAAAAAATATGGTATCAAAGTCCTTGAAGATGCCGCCCAGGGTTTTGGGGGTCAGATTGATGACCGCATGGCATGTAGTTTTGGGGATGCTGCCTCAACTTCATTTTTTCCTGCCAAACCCCTCGGTTGTTATGGCGATGGTGGTGCAATTTTTACTGACGATGATGAACTCTATGAAAAACTGGTGTCCATCAGGGTTCACGGTAAAGGTGATGACAAGTATGACAATGTCCGCATTGGTATCAATGGGCGCATGGACACCCTCCAGGCGGCAATTGTGTTGGAGAAATTTACACTCTTCCCTGGGGAAGTAAAATTGCGCAATGAAGTGGCTGGCAAATACAATTCATTGCTTTCAGATCGAGTGGTTATCCCTGAAGTAGCAAGTGGCTATACCAGCGTTTGGGCCCAGTATTCAATTCTGGCCAAAGACGCTGCGGACAGAGCGACCCTCCAGGTAAAACTGAAAGAAGCAGGCATTCCATCAGCCGTTTATTATCCAAAACCTCTGCATCAGCAGACTGCCTTCTCACATCTCCCCAACAATGACGGAGATTTTCCTGTCAGTGAAGAGATGAGTCAACGCATCTTCAGCCTACCCATGCATCCCTACCTTGAGACGGCTGATATTGAGATGATATGTGGAGTTATTAACGGGTAAGAAACCCTGATTACTCATTTTCGAGCAAAGCGAGAAAACCCGGAATAATGGCAAACCCCAGAACCTATTTTACCTACATTCTTGCAAACGCCAACAGACATCTGTATATCGGGATGACAAACGATATTGCTCGCCGTCTCCAGGAGCATCGAACGAGCAAAAAGGGCTTCGCTGCATCGTATAAAATGACGAGGCTAGTTTATTATGAAGTATTCGAGGGACCCAATGCTGCAATGGAGCGTGAGAGAATTTTAAAAAAATGGCGACGAGAAAAAAAGATTCAGTTGATAGAATCGAAAAATCCGATGTGGGAAGAGCTGGTGGTTGAAGGAAATGTTGGGATTTCTCATCCGACGGATTCGAAATAGAATACTATGGAGCCCATTGATTTACCTTCGACCTTTGACTTTCGACTTTCCGACCTTCGACTATGCTTAACGCCCCGGAAAATAGCAAACCATTGAATTAATAGTAAAAAGGATCACCATGAGCAAACCTATTAGAATCTGCGTCGTCGGTGCCGGCCGTTGGGGAACCAACCACATCAAGACCTTAAAGGGTCTGGGTGCTCTGGCAGGAATCGTAGAATCCCGTGAAAATCGCCGGGAGGAATTGAAAACCTTATTTCCTGATGTAACTCTATATCACAGCGTCAGGGATGTTCCCCTGGACGAATACGATGGTTTCACAGTTGCTACCCCGGCTGAGACACACTTTGAGGTGGGCTCATATCTTCTGGAGCATGGAAAACATGTTTTAATTGAAAAACCCATTGCCCTAAATACCAAAGAAGCTGGAGCCCTAAAAGCCCTGGCTGACAAGCATAAAGTGAATCTCATGGTGGGACATGTTCTGCTTTTCCATCCAGCCATTATCAAGATTAAAGAGATGATTGATTCAGGTAAAATTGGCAAGTTGGAGTACATCTACAGCAATCGCTTGAATCTGGGGACGGTGCGTACAGAAGAAAATATTCTCTGGAGTTTTGCACCCCATGACATTTCAATATTTGAGTATTTCATAGGCTCAAACCCCACCGAAGTTGTCAGTCGGGGAGGGGCGTTCCTCCAGCCTGGCATCCATGATACCACCATGACGACCCTCACCTATCCAGATAATGTGGTGGGACATATTTTTGTCAGTTGGTTGCACCCCTTTAAAGAACACAGAATGGTCATGATCGGATCCAAGGGCATGATTTCCTTCGAAGACAGTTCTGCAGAAAAAGACATCCTGTTTTATGAAAAGGGCATCGATTGGATCCAGGGAGAACCCATCAAGCGAGATGGACCCACCGAAGTGATCCCTTATGACCAGGGCTTTCCCCTCACCAATGAAATTCAGTATTTTATCGATCATCTGGATGGATCAAAACTGGAAATCGCTGACGGCCAGAACGCCTTTGATGTTCTGGAAGTATTGGAAAAAGCGACCCATTCACTTCAGGGAACCATCCCAGAGGCCAATGAAGCCCCACCCGCTGAGAATCCTGATTTTTTCGTCCACCCCACCAGTGAAGTAGACGCCGGAGTTACGGTGGGCCAGGGCACCAAAATCTGGCATTATTCACATGTTCAAGGCGGATCCTCCCTGGGTGAGAATGTCTCCATTGGACAGAATGTGAATGTTGGCAATAATGTAAAAATTGGCAACCATGTCAAAATTCAAAATAATGTCTCAGTCTATGAGGGGGTCGAGTTAGAGGATTATGTATTCTGTGGACCTTCCATGGTGTTTACCAATATACAGCGTCCACGGTCAGAATTCCCCCAGCGCGGTTCTGAATTCTACACCAGGACTCTGGTGAAGAAAAGCGCCTCCATTGGTGCCAACGCCACCATTGTGTGCGGATCCACAATTGGTGAATATGCCTTTATAGGCGCTGGCGCAGTGGTAACCAAAGACGTTCCGGCTTTTGCCCTGGTCGTAGGTAATCCCGGCAAAACCATCGGCTGGGTAGACAAAAAAGGCCACAAGCTTGAGTTTGATGAAGCTGGCACAAGCAAATGCGGAAACTATAAGCTTGGCAATGACCAGGTGAAGTACATAGGGGAATAACCCCAACCAGGATTTCTTGGCACCACTTATCCCTCAATACCTTTGAAAATCTTGGAGATATGTGAATTGTTGGTTGGGCACTGTGGCCACATCACTACTTTTCGGGTGTCAACGAGAAAACCCGACCCATGTGAATGACAGGTGACCTTTCTGATACCTGACACCCCTGTGGGATAATTTGGCGGCACAGATTCTCTAGATGGAAAAGCTGTGAACATATCCTTTGACATCTTAGCCTCATCAAATCATCTCCAACGATGCACCGCGAACGATCCCAAACACTTTCGACCATCGACCTTCAGCCCTTCGACTTTATCTCATATCCACTCAAATGTACAAGTTCATAAAAGAATTTCTCTGCGTCTCCGCGCCCTCTGCGAGAACCAACACGCTCAGACCTTTGACCTTCGACCTTCGACTTAAAGCCCTTCGCCTCAACCCCGTATCCACTAAAAAATGACAATTCATCAAATGTTTTCTCTGCGTCTCCGCGCCTCAGCGAGAACCAACACTTTCGACTTTCACACCTTCAACTTTCGACTAATTTGGTAATATGCAAAAGG
>JADHVL010000041.1 GCA_016784025.1 Fidelibacterota bacterium
AGCCCACCAATACATTGACGGATCAGTCCTCCATTGGTGGCATCCCATTACAGAGCAGGGTTTGCATTCTGGTATTGCTGACAATTATTTGTGGCTTCCCTTTCTGGTTATCTCCTATCTACAGGAAACCGATAACATTGCACTGCTCCAGGAGCAGATTCCCTTTTATGATGACAAACAAACTGAATCAATCTATGAACATTGTCTGAAATCCATTAAACGTAGTCTACAGCGCACCAGTAAACGCGGACTCCCTTTTATCGGGGCGGGTGACTGGAACGATGGCCTCAGTGCTGTTGGTTTGGAGGAGCAAGGTGAATCGGTCTGGCTGGCACACTTCTTAACCTTCATCCTGAAGGAATTTATCCTCATTTCAGGCGAAATGGGGGACACTACTCATCAAAAACTTTTCCAGGACACATCTCTTGCTCTGGTCAATGCCATTCAGACCACAGGGTGGGATGGCGATTGGTTTATTCGGGCAACCAAAGACGATGGCAATATCATTGGTGGCAAGGCGTGTAAAGAAGGTAAGATCTACCTGAATGCACAGACCTGGTCTGTTATCAGTGGGAGTGGAACAGCTGAACAGCAAAAGAAGTCCCTGGCTGCAGTTAATGACCATTTGCTTAAGGACTTTGGTCCCTTGCTTTTATCACCTGCCTATAGCGAACCTGATTCCCGTATAGGGTATCTTTCTCGTTACGCGGCAGGCACCAGGGAAAATGGAGGTGTATATACCCATGCAGCTACCTGGGCCATTTGGGCATTTGCATTGCAAGGTCAACCAGAATTAGCTTTTAAAGTCTATCAGGGTATTTCTCCCATACATAATGGAATGAATCCCCAGAGATACCTTGGAGAGCCATATGTGACTCCTGGAAATATTGATGGTCCAGACTCCGATTATTATGGTCGGGGTGGCTGGACGTGGTATACAGGCTCTGCAGCGTGGCTCTATAAGATGGTTTCAGAGCGTATCCTGGGTATTCGGCCAACTCGGGCAGGACTGGTTATCGATCCTGCCATTCCAGCAGAATGGGAACACTATTCCATGACCAGAAAATTCAGGGGGACAGTCTATACCATTCAGGTGAGTAATCCCCTCAAACGCACGAGGGGTATCAGTGAGCTCAAGGTCGATGGGTTGATCATTCATGGTGATGTGATCCCACCACAACATGCAGAAACATGCCTGGTGCAGGTGACCATGTGATGCAAGCGCGGTGGGACGACAGTGGTGCGCTTATGCCCAAGAAATTAATTCAAGTAATAATCCTTTTGCCAGTGATCTTGCAGCTACTCATAGGCTGTGTAGTTCCTCCATCCTTACCAGAATCTATTCCTAAAAGCGATTTACTGCTGAAAACACCAGAACTTCAACTGATTTCCACCCAGGACAGCCTCTATCTCAGAACGCTTGCTGAGGATACCTGGAATTTCTTCGCAACATTCGTTGATAGTGCCACCGGCTTGATACCAGACAATCTTGATGCCAGGAATTCTGCCCCATCAGATTACACCTCAGCCACAAATATTGGTTTATATATGGTGTGTGTGGCTGCTGCCGAGGATCTGGGATTCATCACTCATGAAAAAGCCATGGATTATATAACCCTTACCTTGAGTTCCTTGCAGAAAATGGAACGCTATAAGGGATTTCATCTCAACTGGTACGGTATTCCAGCCATGGAGGTGACACGCCAGTACGTTTCCAGCGTCGATGCCGCCTGGTTGTATGCCAGTATTGCCGCAATTTCCGTCAAATACCCAGAATTGAACAACGGTTGTCAGAATATTTTGAGCGGTGTGGATTTCGCCTGGCTATATGATCCAGTCCCCGGGCAATTCTATCTGGGCTATGATCTGGAGAAACAAGCGTTCTCACCCTATCACTATGGAATGCTCTGCAGCGAAAGCAGGATGGTGAGCTATCTGGGGCTTGCCTGGAAACAGGTACCAGAGAGCCATTGGACTCAACTTTATCGGGTGTTACCTGATTCTGTGGATCAACATGGATTAGCCCATCATTTTTCACAACAAATTGATCAGCTCCCAAGTTTTAACAGCGGCTATTACCTCTACGAAGATTCCTTGCAGATTTTGCCATCCTGGGGCGGCAGTATGTTTGAATATCTTATGCCTACACTATTTGTAGACGAACAACGTGATGCACCTATGGGGTTGGGGGAGAACGATAAGCGGATCATTGCCATTCATAGAGATTATGCCCTGGATCGCCTGGGATATCAAGTCTGGGGTATGAGCCCATGTGCCACACCAGATGGCGGCTATGCTGTCTTTGGGGTCTCAGATCTTGGTAGCAACAAGAAGGGGAGTCGTGAAGACATTGTGACACCCCATGCCAGTGTTTTAGGCTTAAGTTTTGCCCCTCGCTGGATTGTGGATAATCTTGAAATGCTGGAAAAGAGTTTCATGATCCGGGGAGACTATGGGTTTTTTGACTCAGTGAACCCTCAAACAGGAGAAGTGGCAGAGAAATACCTGGCTCTTGATCAGGCGATGATTCTCCTATCCATCAATAATTATTTGAATTCTGGATCTCTGTCAAAGACATTTAAGCAGGTTGGAGAGATGGACAGGGTCCTGGAGCTTATTGCTCAGGAGCAGTTTTTTCCGCTGTCAGTGGACAGCAGCATTATTAAGTGAGATGAGATACCACTTTGCATCTTACACAGGAAGGGATAAACATGAAATCAATCATAATTAGTACAATATTGGTCCTGGGTCTCACGGCAGAATTTGCCCGGGCTGAGGATTACGTTTTCTTTGATGACAGTCCAACGTCCACCTCCTATGATGCAAGTTGGTGTTTTGTAAATTCACCCAGTGTGTTAGAGCGTATTGGCGAGAAATTTCCAGTGGATGAGGGAACGGTCTTCCAGGGAAATAACAGTTTACGACTGCATTGGACCAGTCATCCTAGTGGCATCTGGGGTGCTGCAGTCGCTGAGGTCGGTTGGCCAGGCCACGATCTCAGTACTCAGGATTTGCTCACTTTCTGGATGTATACAAATGAAGCAATATTTGTGGATGATCTACCAAACATCTACCTGGAGGATACTGGAGGTCAGAAGACTGATGAAGTCAATATGGGTGGTTTCCTTGATTCTGTCTCTACCGGTCAATGGCAACAATATTCAATGCCGCTGGATACCTTTTATGCTGTGGCAGGCAACACCAATATGTCATCCATCAAGACCATCTTTTATGGACAGAGTTCAGATGATGCGAATGAGCATATCCTTTTTCTGGATGAGATCCGTATGACAGCACTTGGAAGCGCCGATACCATAGCACCTGGAATACCCGCGGATCTCACGGCCATTGGCTATGAGAGGCACATAGATTTAAGCTGGACACCCGTAGAGGATGAAGATGTGGCCGGCTATAGAATCTATCGCAGTAATTGGGGTGGAAGCTACACGTTGGTAGGTTACTCGGAAAAGGATATCCCCTTTTATAATCACTTTATTGGTGAGATTGGCGAATCAGGCTACTACAAGATTTCGGCTGTTGATAACAGTTATAACGAATCTGACTTAACTGAAGCTCTTCAGGTTAGTACTCAGGATCTTGATGATGAGGCCTTCCTGGATATGATACAAAGGGCCACATTCAGGTATTTCTGGGATTACGCCCATCCCGTCTCAAAAATGGCTCTTGAAAGAACACCCGGGAATGGCGAAACAGTTACCAGCGGGGGTACAGGTTTTGGCATCATGGCTATCGTTGTTGGAGCTGAGCGTGGATTTGTCACCAGGGCAGAAGCAGCAGCCAGACTATTGGAGATGTTTCAGTTCCTCGAAAGTGCTGACCGATTTCATGGCGCCTGGTCACATTGGATGAATGGCACAACAGGGGAGGTCATCCCATTCAGCCAGTACGATAATGGTGGTGATTTGGTGGAAACCGCGTTTTTAGTTCAAGGCATCCTTGCAGCACGAAATTATTTCGATGGTGATGATCCAGTGGAACAAGCTTTAGTTACTCTGGCCACCAGCTTGTGGGAGAGTGTTGAATGGGATTGGTATCGACAAACCCCAACCAGTAACTTTCTTTACTGGCATTGGTCTCCAGAGCATGAATGGACTATGAATTTCGCGCTTCAGGGACCAAACGAAACGGGGATAGTTTACATGCTTGCCATTGCATCGCCTACTCATGGTGTCCCAGCCAATCTATGGGAAGATGGTTTTGCATCTTCACCCAGTTATGACAATGGGAATAGCTATTACGGAATTAATCTTGACGTTGGCTGGCCCCTTGGTGGACCCCTGTTCTTTGCCCATTATTCATATCTTGGTTTTGATCCCCGTGGACTTCAGGATAGTCATACCAATTATTTTTTTAACAACCGGAACCATACACTCATCAACCGGGCCTGGTGTATTGACAATCCTGGCGGATATGTGGGATATGGAGAAAATTGTTGGGGGCTTACTGCCAGTGATGACCCCTTTGGCTACCTGGCTCATGAACCTACTTCAAATCGAGATAACGGCACCATTACTCCCACGGCCGCCCTGTCAAGTTTTCCCTATACCCCAACAGAATCTCTGGCTGCTCTCCATCATTTTTATGAGGATCATGGCGAAAGAATCTTCGGTCCATTTGGTTTTTACGATGCTTTTAATGAAACCCAGAACTGGTATTCAAGCTCCTATCTGGCTATTGACCAAGGCCCCATCATCGTGATGATGGAAAATCACCGCACAGGCTTGATCTGGGATCAGTTCATGGATAATCCCGAAATAGCACCCGCACTGGACGCCATGGGATTTATTCCGGATACAACGGTTGGTATTCAACCTGATAATAAAATCATCCTGGCAGAACGGGATTTTCGATTGATAGGAACCTATCCTAATCCTTTCAACAGTCGCATTGGTATTCGTTTCGAAACCCCGCAGGCTGGCTATGTAAATCTCATAATCTATGATTTAATGGGTCATGAAGTTTATAACCATAGACAGCAGGAGGAGGCGGGTCCAGGAATGATTTATTGGAATGCAACAAATGATGGTGGCGGCGAAGCGGCCAGTGGATTGTATTTATTCCAGCTTGTCAGCGGTGCTGAGTACAAATCCGGGAAGCTGCTACTGATACGATGAAAGCTTGTGCCTCATGAGGAGAATTAATCCAGGGAACTTAGTCGCCAAACTGGCCCTTGGTTTTATGCTCATGCTCATGAGTATATCCTGCAGCAAAAGCGGAACTGCAAAAGTTAATACTCTGGACTTCTGGGCTTTTGGCGCCGAAGGGAATAGTGTCCGTGAATTCGTGGCAGGCTTTGAGGCAGAGAATCCTGGTGTTCACGTGGTCGTCCAGAACATTCCCTGGACCGCGGCTCATGAGAAACTCCTCACCGCCTATGCCGGTAATTCCTTGCCGGATATCTGTCAATTGGGCAACACCTGGATCCCAGAATTTGTGGCACTCAATGCACTTGAAGCGTTGGATCATTCAGTAGATTCATCAAATATGATCTCAACAGAATCCTATTTTCCAGGTATCTGGGAAACCAATCAGATTGAGGAAAAACTCTATGGGATTCCCTGGTATGTTGATACTCGCGTCCTTTATTATCGACGTGATCTCCTCAAAAATGTAGGTTGGGAAAGACCTCCAGAAACCTGGGAGGATATGCTGGAAATTTCCAGACTACTGGTCAAAGACGGGCATTCAAAATATGGAATATTCCTACCCTTGAACGAATGGGTGGTACCCATTGTTCTGGGGATGCAACAGGGGTCAGTGATACTCAAAGAGAGGGCTAGCTTTGGTGCTTTCTCAGGGGCGGAATTTCTGCAGGGTCTTGAAATATATGATCAATTCTTCCAGGAGGGGTTTGCACCAAAGGGGATGACAGAGGTGAATAACGTTTATCAGGGTTTCCAGGAAAATACCTTCGCAATGTATATCAGCGGCCCATGGAATATTGGAGAGATGACACGGAGACTGCCCGCCCAGATGCAGGATGACTGGGACACCGCCCCCTTGCCAGCGATCAGGGCTGAAGATTATCCTGGACTTTCTTTAGCTGGTGGTTCATCCCTGGTGATTTTCCGTTCCTCCCAGCATAAAGATCTTGCCTGGGATTGGATCGAATATCTATCGCGACCTGATGTGCAATCCGAATTCTATGACCAAACAGGCGATCTGCCAGCCCGTGTGGAAAGCTGGACTTCCCTGGAGTTGTCAGGGAAGAGACCAACGGCAGCTTTTTATCGTCAACTTGAAGCAGTAAAAAAGACCCCACAAGTGCCAGAGTGGGAGCAGATAGCGATGAAACTTCAGCAGTATCTGGAGTACGTCGTCTTTGGACAGTGGACATCCAAAGAAGCGATGGAGCTACTGGATCAGGATGTAAATAAGATTCTTGAGAAGCGTCGCTGGATATTATCACGTGATTAGTCAACATTGATGGAACTGAAAATCATATGAAGACAAAGCCTTTTTTTAAGGTCTGGATGAGTCCTACGCTATTTCTTGCACCAGCACTCTCACTCATTGCTGTTTTTTTCTTCATCCCTGTAGTAGCCTCATTCCTCATGAGCTTTACCGATTTTGATATTTATTCCCTGGCCGATAGTTCTAATGCACGATTTGTAGGACTGGAAAATTATAAAAATTTATTAAGCGATCCACTCTTCTGGAAAGCCATGCGCAACACACTTTATTTTGTGTTCATTGGTGTGCCTTTATCCTTGATATTTTCTCTTGCCACGGCTCTGCTGCTCAACTCCAAACTCATACGCTTCATGTCCCTGTTCAGACTGGCTTACTTCCTCCCGGTTGTTACCACACTTGTCGCCGTGGCTGTTGTGTGGCGTTACATCTATCATCCCTCGTTTGGGTTAGTGAATTATCTTTTGAGCCTCATAGGTGTTGGCACTGTGGATTGGTTGGGGAATCCAAAATGGGCTATGCCGGCCCTCATCCTCATGGCAGTGTGGAAGAATTTTGGTTACAACATGATTATCTTTATTGCCGGCTTACAGAATATTCCCCCTGAACTCTACGAATCTGCCCGAATAGATGGCGCTGGAAAATGGCAGGAATTTCTCCACATCACACTTCCCATGCTTATGCCAACCACGGTCTTTGTATCCATAATTACCATCATCGGTTACTTCCAACTCTTTGCAGAACCCTATGTTATGACCCAGGGTGGTCCTATGAATGCTACGCTAAGTATTGTTCTGCTCATGTATCAGGAGGGTTTTCGCTGGTGGCGAATGGGCTATTCAGCATCCCTGGCCTTTGTTCTATTCCTCATACTTTTTATGGCAACTCTTGTTCAGTTACGACTACAAAAGCATTACAGTGGAGTCTAGAACATGAGCGCTAATAAAATTCTGATACATGTACTCGCAGTCACCGTTGCCCTGATGACATTGATTCCTTTCGTCTGGATGGTATCAGCTTCTTTCATGCAACAGGGTGAGGCCAACCAGTTCCCGCCACGCCTAATACCAGAGTCTTTTAGCCTGGAACATTATCTGCGGCTGTTTATATCGATGAATATCGTACGCTACTTTCTCAACAGCTTGATCCTCTCTGCCAGCATCACAGGACTTTCTCTCCTGGTCAATTCCATGGCTGGTTTCGCCTTCGCCAAGTTCCATTTCCCTGGTAAGGAAAGTCTGTTCAAACTGCTGTTGGCGGCGATGATCATCCCGGCTCAGGTAACCATGTTGCCCCTGTTTCTGATGATGAATCAGCTGGGCTTGATAAACAGCTACCTCGGTGTAATTATCCCCGGAATGGCCAGTATCTTTGGCATCTTCCTGATCCGTCAGTATATCAGTTCACTCCCGGATTCACTCATCGAGGCAGCTCGTTTGGATGGTGCCAGTGATTTTCAAATATATTGGAAAATTGTTCTACCACTGGCAAAGCCAATCCTGGTTACCCTGGGACTATTTACTTTTATGGGTACCTGGAATGACTTTATGTGGCCGCTTATCATCATGACACGTGAGAACATGTATACGCTTCCAGTAGCAATGGCAAATCTTTCCGGTGAGCATGCTCAAGACACGGAACTGATGATGGCCGGGGCAGTGATTACCGTATTGCCGGTTATCATTGTCTTTTTGGCTTTACAACGGTTCTATATTGAGGGAATCATGTTAGGTAGTGTCAAAGAGTAGGCATAAAATCGAAATTCAGCCGTTGGGCAAAATGTATTTATTGTTAAGGTGAAACCATGGCTAATGTATCGGTAAAAAAATATAGACAAATCTTTTGGTGACAATCAGGTACTACACAATATCAATCTGGACATTCAGGCTGGTGAAGTCCTGGTTTTAGTATGTCCTTCAGGATGTGGAAAATCTACACGCCAAAAGAAAACGGGTGATTTGTTGAACTTTACTGCTCAATTCGAGAAGCTTCTTTTTTTTGATCCCGGAACTGGGGTAAGGATTAATTGAATTGCGTAGTGTTGCCCTAAAATATTCTAACTTCTATAGACAAATTTACTCAATTCCTTTTGGATTAATAAAAAAAGGCCACCCAAAGGTGACCTCTAATATTTGCCTGCGCATCGTAGCTCTGAAAGATCGCAGATGTTTAGCGGGAGTAGGATTGGCTGAACCTCAGTTGCTCCGCAACTTCGTTCGCCTTCTTACACAAACTTGCCGCCCTTCTTCACTTTCAGCTACGCCGTGGCAAGCTGGCAACTTTGCTCCAGATCGAACAGGAAGATTAGTATCCGCACCCCATAAAACACAAAGAGCCCCGTCAATGACGAGGCTCTTTGCGTTGTAGCGGGAGTAGGATTCGAACCTACGACCTTTGGGTTATGAGCCCAATGAACATTCATAAATAACAGTTACTTACGGAGTTAGTGTGGCGTATATGTGTCACGACTTGCACCTGAAAGCATACATCCTAACTTCTGTACCATAAGGTAAATACTATAAATTGAGGGGTGCAAAATGGCCGAAGAAATCACTATCAGCCGGCAGGAGCTATACAACCTTGTGTGGTCTAAACCAGTAGTTCAAATCGCAAAGGATTTTGGGATATCAGACGTTGCTGTCGCAAAGATATGCAAAAAGCTGAATATCCCCAAACCTGGTCTTGGTTACTGGGCAAAGAAACAACATGGCAAGAGAGTAAGGCAAACACCACTACCTGAGCTTCAGCATGGTCAACCAGATACCTATACTATTAAAGGATCAATGGATGCTAATCTGAATCTTACCAGTCTCCTTATCGAAAAGCAGAAAGCATACGAATCCACTGAGTCAAACAAAATCACGGTCAAAAAGACCCTCCGTAGTCCACATCAATTGGTGCAGCAAACTTTATATAGGAAAAAGGTCCGTGATAGCGCTTCCTACCATGAGTGGATCAACTTACCCCCTGGTCTAACTATGTCAGTAAGTGAGGATAGTTATCCAAGAGCTATGAAAATCATGGACGCATTGCTCAAAGCACTGGAAAAACGAGGTTATGCTATAACTGCAACAAGTGGAAATGATGGCTACACCTCTGTGAGTATAGATGGAGAGGAGATCATCTTCGATATCTTTGAATCATCCAGGAATGTACCTAATCCTGAATGGAAACCGGGTTCCTATGACAGACAATTCAATCTTGAGCCAACTGGTAGGCTCTCACTCAGAACTAAGAACTTTTACCAGGGACAGAAGGTGATCAGTGACGGGAAAGTCCAGAGAATTGAAGATAAACTCAATGATTTTATCATACTATTGGTCAAAGTTTCAGAGAGGGAGAAAATTCGGCATCAGGAACGAATTGAGTGGGAGAGGGATTACCAGGCAAAAGCACAGCGGGAGCAAGAGATTCGGCTGGAGAAAGAGCGGGAGCAGCAAAGGGTAAAAGAGTTATTCGACAATGCCACCACTTGGAGCAAATGCGTTCTTGCTCGGGACTACATAACAGCTGTTGAGAGTCATTCTGATGACGAATCTGATGGAGAGGATTTGGATTCATGGGTACAATGGGCAAATCAACAAGTGGAACGGATAGAATCCCGGTTACATCATCCTAATTTTAAGGGAATCTTCTGATTTCAGAATAGTTCGGTTGCTTTATGTGTTTAACTATTGAATATTTGGTGTTTAATACTAACCAATTCATATATTGTTATAAATAGTTAAAAGAAAATGTAATATGTATAAAATGAATGTATATAACAGGTGCAAGCTATTTTCTAGATACTAGTTGCCACCTTTTCAAATTACTCATGCTCCTAGATCGTTAAAGATTGTTTATGGAATAAGATACTAATAGATTGTTCGAAAGAGGCTAAACTAGATGACTAAAAGTCAAAGCACATTGTTACCCAATAGGGTGGTTGATTCGCTGAGGGGGTATGAGGGGTTATCAGATGCCTTGCACACCCTGACTGACCATTTTAGTAGAGTGAAAGGTATCTATGGGATCCTCGTATCTGGATCTGTAGCTACTGGAAATGTAGATGAGTACTCTGATCTAGACCTATTAGTTGTTGTTTCTTATGAAGAGCTTCAAAACGTATGGCAAGACAGGTATGACCATGAAAGTACTGTTGGTAAAATATTCTTCAGGATCGACCTAGTTGATGTTTATCCAACTTCTGCAGTAGCTTTCCTAGAAGATGGCAGAAAAATTCACATAACATATAAGGCGGTTACTGAGCTTACAGTTGAAGCTGAATACACAAGCGCCATAACTCTACTTAACAATGATAGTAGGATAGATGACTGGCTTCTTAAATGTAGGCAAATAACTATTTCATATGACTTTGCCCGTCTAGCTGAGAATGATCGAAGTTTCTGGTTTTGGCTACTACAGGGAACTGCTAAAGTTGGGCGAGGTGAATATTGGGCCGCGTACGATACACTGAATACTTTAAGAGAAATCTGTATTGAAGCCCATGCTGCTCTTAATAAGAAGCCGTTTCAATCATACAGGCGTATTGAAGACCGTTGGAAGGAATCAGACATTTCTAAACTCTCAAGGACAGTTCCTAAAATTAATCAAGGCGAAATATCCAAAGCATATAGTATGATTATTAGTCTTTATAGTGAGTTGCGTAAGGATATGGTTAAGAAACTTAGGTTGTCCTGGAATATTGAGCTGGACAATATAGATGTGATTAAAAAACTTGCTGATCAATTCTTAAATGGTGAGAGCGGTGTCTAAAATATATCTGATACGACACGGACAAACTGAATGGAACAGTGTTGGACGAATTCAAGGCTTTGCTGATACTCCTATTAACGATATGGGACGGACTCAGATAGAACTTCTCTCTAGCTATTTAAGTCAGATTCCCAATTTTCATTTTAGACTTATATCCAGTGACGCTAAAAGGTGTAAGGAATCCACAGAGGTGTTGAGTGGAGTTTTTGGAACCCCCTTCATTGCCATGGAAGAACTGAGGGAAGTGAATTTTGGTGTGTGGAACGGACGTAAGATAAGTGAATTGAAAAAGGATGTTAGACTAAAAAAGGTATGGAATAATCTGAGCCCAAACCATGTATGGGAAGGTGGTGAGTCCTTTACTGAGGCTCACTCAAGAGCAAATAACTGCATAGAAGAGTGTCTACAAGAATCTAATGTAAACAATCTTGTAGTCGTGACCCATGGTATCATTATTCAATTACTCATGAGTTATTGGATTAGGGGTTCACTTGCTTACAGCAAAGATTTTGTTGTTGAGAATGGCTCTGTGACAATAGTTGATCGTTCTGAAGATGGCATAGTGAATGTAATCGCAATAAATCTTATTCCAGAAATGTAGAAAAAGCAGTAACTTGGAATACCAAATCAAGTAGCAAGTATAAGGATAATATTCAAAACTTTTAAAAGAATGGGAGAAGTGGGATGATAGCAGCAACAATACTCGGTTCAGGTGGGGCTACGCCATATAAAGCGCGAACTACCCCGATGCTAACTATAAGCTCAGAAAACGCAAGTGTTTTAGTCGATTGTGGGTCAGGAGCAACAATACGCTTGGCTGAGGCAGGCATTAATACCAATAGTATCGATTCCTTGCTTTTCACACATTTCCACGCGGATCACTGTGTTGACTTTCCTGTCTTTGTCCTGACAAGCTATCTTGCAGAACGAAGGAAGCCCTTGAAAGTACTTGGTCCAATTGGGACAAAAGAATTTGTAAAGATCATGCTTGATGATTTATTTCCTTATATAAAAAGGCTTGTAGGTGCGATTACTGGGAAAGAATTTGAGATAATTGTTGAAGAGTTAGAAGCTGGCCAAGTACTCGCTATTGAGGAACTTGAAGTACATGTAGAAGACACGATTCATAGTGTTCCTGCTTTATGCTACCATTTCCAAACCAAGGATGGGTCAATAGCTGTCAGTGGAGATACAGAGTACTCCGAAAAGGTTATCGCAATGGCTACTGATAGCGATGTTCTGATTCATGAGTGTCCATTTCCACCAAGTATGGGTACAATTCCAGATCATACTACCGCTACCCAGGTGGGAGAAGTCGCTTCAAAAGCAGGCGTAAAGACGCTCGTTTTAACTCATTTGTTTGAAGAGGTCGTCGGCGAGGAAGATGATATATCTCAGGCAATTCAGGCAAATTTCTCGGGTGAAATTGTCTTTGCTGAAGATCTGATGAGTGTAAAAGTATCAGGGAAGAAAACGACTGTAAGTCATTTGAACATTTGGCACAGTTTGGACAATAAAATAAGAGAGACTTCCTTGGCTTCCTAATCATGTTGCGGACACCTCCTGGTGTCGCTGTTTGAGATTGATTCGCTTGCGCCCTGCAAGCGTTTTTTGT
>JADHVL010000019.1 GCA_016784025.1 Fidelibacterota bacterium
GGATATCTGCATTGTAGATACCGAGATGGAAGGGGTCCTTTAGCAGTTCAGGTCGCCTCAGCAAGGCGCGAAGCTTGATCTCAAGACATTCCTGTCCCGCTTCAGAAATGGAATAGATCTTCCGCGCACGATTGTCTTCTGTGAGGACCATCTCGCTTGTTACCAATTTTTGATCCTCCAGCTTTTTTAATAGTTTGTAGATGGATGACATAGACAAATCGGTCCAGGTGCGCATCTCCCGGTACTCCACATCCTTCTCGATCTGGTATGGGTGTTTTGGTTTTTCTGCCAGCAAACCCAGTAGGGCTGCCTCTGCATTTGAAATCGTTTCTGGATCCATGTTTCCCTCCATTATTAGATGCCTATATTGTACTGATCCAATATCATATTGCAACAATTTTTTTGAATTGTTTTTTAATTTGAGAGTTCAATCCAGGGCTGGGAAAAGTTTGAACTATTTATTGGGGAGAACTAAGGGAAGAAATTAGATCCAACCCACAGCGGGGTCGGCATGATGCTGCATTGTACGTAGCCTGTACTAGCTATTTCCTGTCCAGAGGTGCACTCCCCCCGTTAGATTGATCAAATTGTCAAAACCATGTTGAGACTCCAGATATTCGATAACCCTTTTTGATCGAACCGCGTGCTGACAGATCACCACAAGATCTTCTGTCCTGGGTATCCTATCAATCGCTTGAGGAAGTTGATTCATGGGGATATTAAGTACATTCTCACCCCTGACGAAAGGGGTTTCCCAGGCTTCGCGAACATCCAGAATCCGGATATCACCCTGCTCGTGTTTATTAATAAACTGGTCTAGACTGAGTTCTTTATCCATTGCGGCAATCCTTACTCTGTTTCATATTTATACTCAATACTCATCTCGCAGTGACCCCTATATTACCCAGGTCGTAGCCTGTCTTCTAATCACCATAATCAAGGTATTCTGGAAGACCAGTGCATGCAATGTGATTCTTTTTGTCATGTTTATACCTTGTGAGGACATTCCCCCTCAGTAGATTCAGGGGTTCAAAACTTATCCCGCTTACAAGTGGAAATATTTTGTGAGTCTAAGATTTAGCAAATAGTGATGTCTGGTAGACGGCGATTAGACTTTCACATTAATTCCAGCCGCATTGAAAGGATTATTATGGAAAAAGGTATGATAAAAGTAAGTGTTCTCTATGCAAATGGAGACGGCAAAACCTTTGATATGGATTACTACCTCAACAAGCACATCCCATTGGTAGGTGGTCTTCTTGGAGATTCTGTGAGGGGTGCATCAATTGAAAAAGGTTTGGGTGGCGCAGCCCCTGGATCCGTGGCTCCTTTTGCCACCATGAGCAACCTCTATTTTGACACCGTCTCAGCATTTGAAAACTCTTTTGGTCCAAATATTGACAAAATCATGAAAGATTTACCCAATTTCACAAACATAGAGCCCACCATTCAAATCAGTGAAGTGATGTAACCTACCTGCAAAAATTACTTCTGTACCCCCCGGCAGCATTCTATGAAGTTTTTGCTGGGGGGTTACCTCTCTCCACGTCTGTTGGAATACTCTTTTAGATGAATGACTAATCTCGAATTATCATCGCTCTCCACGGAAAAGGAAGTCTTTCCAAATTTAGGTGGGCCAAATCGTCCAAATACATTGTTTGAGAATGCATACGGTTCTGTTGGTCGGCCATAACCATCTCGATTTAACTTGTCATCACCATTCAGATCCTGGAACACAGCGATGGCATACGTTCCAATGGGGATGTTCTCAAATTTGTGAGTCGCCTTGATATCTCGTACCGGTAGGTTTTCGCTGACAATGGCTCGACCCATTTTGGGAAAACCTTTTTTCTCATATAAGCCAATGTTTACTGATCCACCCCACTCAGCGACAACATCAGTGATCTCCACTTCTACCACCCCCATTTGAGCATTTAGGCTCATACCAAACAATAATGATGTGATCATTATACCTGTATTCTTCATATCCATCTCCTTTTATTAATTCGTTTACGATTCAAAGATAGACACTGGATTATCAGAGGATACTGCTCTGTGGTGAATGGGAATTATTTGGGATAAACGGGACGGGATCTAGAAATGATCAGACGAAAAAGCTATCCTTCTTGATGCCCCTGGATACGGGAATCTTTTTATCGCTCACTGAAAAATGGATGGTGTAGGCTCTGGCGTTACCAGTGATTTTGGAAATCTTTCGCCGGTTTACCATAAATGACCGATGACATCTCTTCATGTGGGGAAAGTCGGACAATTGAACTTCAATATTCTTTAGAGTCGTTCGTATGAGGCGGGTCGCTATCTTGTCTTCTTCGAGGTAATGTATATGGCAATAATTATCGCTGGATTGAACAAATATCAAATCCTCCTCATTCAGTTCAAATGAGTCGCGTTCAGAGTCACCAATAACCACGCTTTTTTGCTTTGTCTCAAGTTGATGTGCCAGGATGCCAGATTCAATTTGCTGGCTGATCCTGGAGGCATTTTTCTGATGCCTGTCATTAAGATACAATTCATTAATAAAGACCATGATGGTAAGGGGAAAGGCACCAACTGAAGCAGTGATTATGAGGAATGAGAAGATGGCACTTGAATCGATACCCTGCCCACCAATCTTCACATGGTACACATAGTTTGCCAAGGCGATTGAGATGATGTTCCCGAGACCATATAGGATATCCTTCCCCACCGTCCACTTATCTGCATCAAAAAAATCAGGGGCAATTCGTGAGCTAAGTGTGTAATTGGCAATCATGACAAAGGTGGTGATCAAGCCAAACCCCAGGACATATACTGATTTATTGGCATCTATATCTCCCAGCCCAAAGGGTTGAAAGAAGAGCAGGAATAGAAAAATGAACAACCCAAATGAAAGGGATATCATGAGCTGATCCCTGAAACGCGAGGCACGGGGATAAGGCTTATGAATCCATTTTGGTTTACGATTACCCATACTAAGTCGATTCACCAGACTGCTTTCTTGGCTTTAGGAAAGGTAATAAAATGAGAGGTATAAAGGCAATCCAACCATCCATAAACAGTACTTTTGCATAGCCATGCAGGTCAGCGTATTTACCCTGCCAGAGACTGGAATAGGAGTAGACAAAATTGTGAAGAGCCATATATCCGGTGAATTGAGTGGCGGCAACTGCTGGACTGGTTAGACCCATAAATACGGCGGTGCTGGTCCCCTGCTGTAACCCACTGGCAAAGCTGTAGGCAATAGAAACATAGAAGAAGAGATCGATGGTCACACCGGCTGTTCCCTCAGCCCCAATAAACTGACGAGCAAGGAAAAAGGTAGGGATAGTCGTCAGAACATACCAGACGCCCAGGGCTTTTCGATGCCCAACCCGGTCTGAGATCCAGCCTCCGATGATGCAACCTCCAGCGGCAAAAATGGTTCCGAACATGGTGAGTTTGGCAATCTGGTTTTCATCCATTCCAAGATCTACTTGGAGGGCACTTCCCAGAACCAGCCCGAGGGCCAGGGCTCCAAAGGGGAGTAATGAGAAAACAACCCCCACCAATGGACCAGTTCCTGATTTGAAGAAGCCCAGATAAAGCTCCTTTAAAAACAGTTTCATTTGACTGAGTATTTCCTGAAAGACACTGATACCAGATTGGATTTTTTCAGTGATGGGCTCTGCCGGTTCCTGAAGTCTTAATGTGACAAAAACCAGGATGAGGGTGAGAGCCAGAAGTACAAAGGGGAAGGAAAACTCAAAGCCAAATTTGCCGGCAATCAGTAATGCACCACTGCCTCCAATGGCTTGTCCCAGATAGGAGGAGCCAAACATAAAACCATTGGCGATCCCGCGCTCATTTTCGGGTAGCACTTTGATGGCAAGAGCATCGATGGCCACATCCTGGGTGGCAGCAAAAATATTGTGGATAATGATGAGCGTGGTAAGAAGCTGAATATTTGTAGAATAATCAAAGAAGACCACGATACCCAATGTGCCGATCATGGCTGCCTGAGCAGTAGCGATCCAGGTTCTTTTCGCACCAAAACGTTTAAATTTTATGAGATCCACCAGGGGTGCCCAAGCCCATTTTAAGCCCCACGGAGCATACAGAGAAGCTGTAAATATTCCGATCTCCGTGAGCCCAACCCCACTCATACGCAGATGGGTTGCCAGAGCTATAGCACTGAATCCAAAAGGGATTCCTTCAGATAAATAGAGGAGAGAAAACGCCAGAAGTCGGCCATTTTTTGTTTTAAGTGCGTTTTTAGATAACATGGCAGCCTAATTTAATTTGTTTTGGTCGCTGGCTGAAAATAGATGACTTAAGTCCCGATCATTTCTGATATAAATTGTCTAAGATTAGCCACCTGATCGGCAGCTTTTATTCTTCCAAGAGCTAATATTCCAAAGATGGATACGATGAGTAACCCTGATATAAAATTCAATATCCAGGCAATAATGGATGATTCCCCTACTGTCATTAGTGAAAGAGCCCACATGAGTGAGGCAAAAAATCCGACTGAACCCAGGATCACAAAAAACATTGATAAAGTAAACATTGAAGGATTTGGTCCAATGGTTTCAAATACTGTGGTCTTATTCTCATCCGTTTCAAGTCTGAGTGTCATTTCAGGAGACCACCAATGGAGCTCATCTGCCTTGACGCTCACAGAGATCAAATGGCTGGCTATTTGAAGAGTAAAGAGATTCCTCTGTGCACCTTGTTTCCCTTTCAATTTCTCAATGAGCACATCTTGTGAATCTGTATGACTATAGGTCCTGCGAATATTAATGCTCATCTGAAATCCAATCTGGTTAAGTTTTAATGATACATTTTATCATGTATGCAGTATGAAGTCAAGAGTGGGGATTGCTCTGGGGAGTATGAATCAGTAAGGCATATAAAACAAAAAGGCCTCCATCTGGAGGCCTTTTTAAGGAGGACGGCTCTACTTCAAAAAACTTATTACCAATAAGCCATTGAGCAGCAGGAAAACCGCAGTACGTATAATTATTTGAAGCGTTTTAGAATGTTTCTTTGGGTCGGTCATTTTGTATATATTCCTAATATTGTCATCAATTAATTCCAGGCATGACATATGCATTTTCCATGCCAGTGCAACACGTATTAAGAATCAATTTTAAAGAAACATTAATAAATATTTTTTTCTGTATTACTGAGTGGATAATCGATGAATTTTTGGCGCAATAAGTGAACGCATAATGTGCTTGCTCACTCATCAGTGATCAGATATCTTCCTGCAATTACAGTGACAATAGGATTTATAATGATTACAGGGGGCTGTTACTTATACCCCTGTTTTTTATGTATCTAATAGAATCAAAAAGGAGTCGACATGTATGAATCTATGGTGAATTATTGGGCAGTTCTAGTTTCTGCTCTGGTCTTTTTTGGTATTGGAGCGATTTGGTACGGTCCAGTATTTGGTAAAGCCTGGATAAAATCAATGGGCTTGAGTGAGGCAGATCTTGAAGCCCAGAAAGCCGAAGAGAATATGGTCATGTCCTTTGGGCTCATGTTTGTATCCTCATTGCTCATGGCGGTAGCAACAGCTTATTTGATAGATTATCTCCTCTATGTATTTCCAGATTCCAGTGCTGTAAAAGTAGGTTTAACCACTGCTTTTTTTGTGTGGCTCGGCTACATATTCTCATATCTCATAACCGCTCCAGCTTTTGAGAAGCGACCCTGGTCCTATGTGTGGATCAATGGCGGTTACTGGTTGGTTGGGCTAGCAGTCACTGGCCTCATCGTAGGACTCTGGCGTTAAAAGATTCGCTTATCGAGACCAGATAATGGTCGATTAATCATTCAATAAATGAGGTTGTTATGGCAGAAGAACCAAGAAATGTAGGACAAATAGACAGTATCATCAGGATCATCCTGGGTGCAATCGCCCTGGTATCTGTAATTTATCATTTTGTAGGTGACGGCTTATTCCCAATATACATACTGGTAGCCGTCATCGTTTTGGTCCCCTTCTTTTTAAAGACGGGTTTAACCAAGGTGTGTCCAATTATGAAAGCCATGGGTGTCTCTACTTATAAGGGAGACTAGGTCCGGATTTAATCCCAAAGCGGGGTATAGTCTTATACATGTATCTCAAGAAGACAGGCTCTGGTCTGTCTTCTTGTTTTTGGGGGTGCTATAATTCTTCTTGATGGCTTTGCTGAATTGATCCACGATTGATTTTCATGTCAAAATAACAGTTATCACAAATAGATTCTTCTTCTATCTTATCTCATTGTTTTAAAAACTGGGGGTTTATCTAATTACTCATTTCTGGCGAAGAATTTATCTCCTGGTATCTCTAGGACTCCTTGGTATCATGCTTTCACCGGTTCACTTGCTGGCTGGGACAGACACGCTTGTAGTAGGTGGTAGTCTTGAAGCGCAAAATTTCCACTATCTATATAAATTCACTACTGTACTTCCTGACACCTCAGGTATCTTGAGTATACTGGAAGTAGTCACACCGGAACGGCAGGCTCAATTCGTCCCCTACCACACAGAGATCATGAGAGAAACTCCTGGAATCTCAAAATACTGGCACCAGGTCACCATCCGAAACACACTTCCCTCCCCCATAAATTTTTGGTTTTATTCTAACGCAACCCACACGCTGATGTATGATGATAATGGTGCACTTGATTTCACAGTTCTGGCGGGTGGAAGAAACCTACCATACACTGCTGGACAAAAACACTTGCCTCGCAGTCTTTACCCGCACAGACAGCTCATACCGGTTCACCTGGATGCCCATGAGATCAAAACACTATACTGGCACTCATCTTTCCCAGATTTCTGGAAACGATACAGTAGATCGCTGGCAGGCTACCTGGTAAATGAACAGTATCTTCAGGAAAAACAAGAGAGGGTTAATAGAGAGAACAACAGTTTTGCCTTCGTCATGGGAATCATCGTGGCCATTACAGCTTTCTTGTTCATTTTTTACTCCATATACAGGGAGCCGACCTTTTTTGCTCTCGCCTTATTAGCCTTAACTGCTTTGACGTGGTACCTTTACACCAAGGGCCTTCTATTTACCACACTTCTTGCTTCAACTTCATCCAAAACTGGGGCCTATGAAGTTGGTGAATACATCCTTGTAGCCGTTAGGGTAGTAGCCTTCTACTACTATGTCATCGTATTCCTCAGCCTCAAAGAAATAGCCCCAGGTTGGTATCGAATTTTCAAGTGGGCTACGGTCGGTTTGGTAGGCATTATTGTAACTGACTTTCTCCTTCGATTTTTCATCTTACCACAGCAATTCCAGATTCACATTCTGGGTTGGCAAATGGTCAATGGTGGAATTGCTTTAATGCTAATTCCCTATCTGGGAGTAGGTATTCATTTAAGCATTAAAAAGGTATCCATGGCGGGTATATACTTGTTGGGCAACATTTTTAATGTTACCGGACTGGTACTTCATACTCTTTCTATGAATTTCATTTCAGGTCCCTTTCTAGCCACCATCGATCAGTGGGGCACAGCCATCATGCTGGTGACTTTTGCACTGGCCCTGGCGTTTCGCATGCGGTCAATAGAGGCGGAAAAAAAGTTGGCGGAAACCGAAGTGATCCAAATCGACGCTGATCTTAAAGCTGCTGCAGAATTAGACACCCTGAAAACGTCCTTTTTTACCAGTATTTCTCATGAGTTTCGGACCCCCCTCACCCTGATCATGAGTCCCCTGGAAAAATTGAGGGATGAGAGCACTCAACCAAAAGCCAGAGATCGACTGGATCTAATCCTGCGTAATGCGAAACGTATGCAAAATCTTATCAACCAGCTCCTGGATCTAGCGAAAGTCCAGTCCTCAAAATCGATTGTTAGAATTTCAGAGCATGACTTCGTCAGGCATGTCAGAACCATTGCTGCAGCATATGAATCTCTGGCTGAGAGTAAGGGTATACAGTTTCAGGTGCATTTGCCTGATGACGAATTATCGCTCTACTATGACAGGGAGATGATGAATAAGATTGTCAATAATCTCATGTCCAATGCTTTCAAATACTGTATAGATGGTGGAGAGATTATTCTATCGGTTAAAAAGCTCTCTGATAAGGTCGAGCTAAAAACTGAAAACAGCGGTGAACCCATTGCTTCTGAAGACCAGGATCGCATTTTTAACCAGTTTCAGCGCCTGGAAAGTACCCACCACCAGATCGAGGGATCAGGAATAGGCCTATCTCTAGTAAAAGATTATGTGAAGCTGCATCACGGTGAGATAGATGTGAGAAGTCAACCAGGAGAAAATATCTCCTTCACTGCTACTTTTCTACTGGGCAATGAGCATTTTAAGCCTGAACAGATGATCCAGGAATCAGAAGAGTTATCACCTATCGACATTGACTCTCCCCTGGCTTCTGATACAGTTGAGAGTGACGAGAGAAAGTCCCATTCAGACGCGGAAAAACCTCTGGTTCTCATCGTTGAGGACAATCAGGATATGCGGCAATTTATTACTGAGGAACTTGAGGATATTTATACAGTAAATGTGGCGGTCAATGGGAAACTCGGTCTGGAAGTAGCACGTGAATCTGTCCCGGATTTGATCATCTCGGATGTGATGATGCCTGAGCTTGATGGCTTTGGCTTCCTGGAGAAAGCACGCCAGGATCCATTATTATGCCACATCCCCATTATCATGCTCACGGCGCTATCCACGGATGAAGCCAAATTTAAGGGGTTGGAAACCGGAGCGGATGACTACTTGCTCAAACCATTTAACACCCGTGAATTACGTATCCGTGTGGCCAATCTGATTCGTCAGCGTGAGCGTCTCCGTGAAAGATTCACACTGGATCAGGCCCAGGACCTGAAAGAAGTGACTGTGAGCTCAATGGATGAAAAATTCCTGCGAAGTATTATGAATAGCATTGAAAGCAATATGGCTGACATGGAATTTGGTGTTAAGGAACTCAGTGAGCAGGTCTATATGAGTCGCTCCCAACTCTTCCGTAAACTTACAGCCCTGACCAATTTGAGTCCCACCGATTTTATTCGAACTCAGCGCTTGAAGCGAGCAGCCAATCTATTGGAGCAACATGGGGCAACGGTGACAGAGATTGCCTACATGGTGGGTTTCCAGAATCCTGCCCATTTCGCCACCAGTTTCAAAAAAGAATATGGGATTTCACCCTCCAAGTATACTCCTGGTTCATAAAGTTCCCGGACATTGAGCCTGTCGAAATGTCCATCCCTTCCCAGGTACACCTGAGGTTTCGACCCGTCTTCGCTTTTGGCTATGGTCGGGCAAGCAGGCTCAACCTCCGGAGGCTGGGGCTATCGTTTCATCCAGGCGGGGATTCGAATCCCCGCCTGGATGAAACCATTCCTACTTCAATAAAAGCATTTTCCTGGTCTGTGTAAATGGACCAGCTTGAATCATATACAAATACATTCCGGTGCTCACCTGATTACCGAACTTATTGGTTCCATCCCAAACAATGTCTTTATTCCCAGCTGTCTGAGATTCAGACACCAAATTTACCACCTCACGTCCGAGTACATCATAAATCATGATACTCACTTCAACTGGCTCTGGAAGTGCATAGGTGATCCTGGTCGAAGGATTAAAAGGATTTGGGAAGTTCTGATTGAGTGCAAATTCATTGGGTATGATGCTTTCGTCATGAATTCCAATTGCATAGGGTGATTCCAATGCACCCATATCAGGGGCTGCATAGGTGTATTCATCTGCTTGCATATTTACAAGCGTATCACCATTCCAGGTGAAAAAGGGTGTCCCCATATCAATACAGGGAGATGTTTCCTGCAGGTGGAAGTCATCTTGGTAGTAATCCACAAAACCTGGCAAGACATCCAGATTACTTTCTGCCCAGGTTACAACCTGATTGTCAGCTGAATTCACACCTTCGAGTCCATGATGGATATCACTGTGTGCGACCAGAATAGAACATGTATCTTCCCCGTAAAATTCAATCTCATCAGTACCCATATTCCACAAAATGGAATTGATCAATGTCGGGTGAGAATGATTACCTAGCGATATGCCGTACCCAAAAACATTTGCGATTGTGATATCTGTGATCATTGGACTTGATCGATCACAGTAGATCCCTCCGCTGAAGTTATCAACAAGCAAGAGATTACTGAGATTTGGGCTGGATGCAGAGCACTTAATGGCAGGATTGGCACCTCCAGCTCCAGTAATCGTCAAGTTCGAGAGCATGGATCGTCTCACCTCATTAATGCCAATGGCACCTGACCTTGAATATTGCTCTACTCGCGGGTCAAGAATAACACCCCTGATGGATTCTCCACGGATAGACACATCCTCAACCATATTCAATGGAAAGTCCTCACCATTCGTTGCAGCTGAGTAAATCCCTTCCGTGAGGTAGATCGTCCTCGGGTTTGCACTATCAGCCAGAATAACCTCAATGGCATGGCGAATAGTTTTCACAGGAGTGTTGATTAACCGCCCATTATTGGAATCATCTCCATCAACTGAGACGTACATGTCTGAATCGACCTGCTCATGTAATCCATTCAGAATATCAAATGTGAAATTGGTTCGAGGTGAAGCATGATAGGCAGTGGGCTGCATCACTGTACTGGTGTCAAGAACAACATCCATTTCACTGTATGAAACGATTTCCTGTCCACCACCATATCCTTCAATAATATTTGAGTAAATATTGCACCTGTTCTCAGTTGAAAAAAGCACACTGGAACTATCATCACAAAAGAATCCGCCACCCATACTACTAGCATTTTGTGAGATGGAAACATTGGATAATGAAATATTTGAATTGTTTATATACAATCCACCTCCAGTTCCAGAAACATTGCCTCTTAAGACCATTTCATGTAGGTTGATCTCGGAGGAATCAATGAAAATGCCACCACCCTCTTCACGTCCCCGATTGTTCAAGAAGCCGACATCCAGGAATATTGGATTAGAGTTGGTACAATATGCTCCACCACCCCTTCGAGCAACATTGGAAGATAGAGTCAAGTTGCTCAAAGTAGGATTAGCATTGCTACAAAATAGACCGCCCCCGTTTTGAGAAGCATTGTTGTCAGTTAGGTTCACCTCGGTTAAAACAGGGCTTGAGTTGACCAGGTAGATGCCACCCCCGAAATCGGCTGAATTTTCCAGGATACTGACTTCTGTTATTACAGGATCTGAATTAACGCAATATATACCGCCTCCCAAATCTGCAGAATTGTTCGAGAAGGTCACATTTGTGAGCTGTGGATCAGAGTTCTGACAAAAGAGTCCTCCTCCTGAACCATATGCTACATTTCCATTGAAGGTCACATTGCTCAAGGTGAGGTCAGAGTAATTGCATAAAATACCGCCGCCGTTTGTAGCCCGACCCCCAGTGATAGAAAGGTTTATAAGCGACACGTGTCTTGAGCTATCTATTTTAAAAATCTGGTCATCTCCACCTGCATACAGGATGACACCAGCTTCAGACTCACCTATAATAGAAGTGTAGCTCAAGAGTTCCATGGGAAAGAGTTCACCACCAGACTCATGTGAATAATAACCATCCGCCAGATAAATGGTTCCTGGCGTAAGACTATCAACTACGAGCCTGAACAATGCTTCAGAAACTGTTCTCAATGGATCATCGCTGGTTCCATCCCCTCCCCATGAGCCCTCAGGACTGACAAACACCTCGCCATATAAGTCTGCCTGGGGCATTGCGAAGATATCATTTGAAGAGTACAGAGATAGAAAACCCGATCCCACTTGATACATATTGTTGTCGCCCAATCGATAATCAATGATGTACGCCCCACCAGCTGGACCGGTTTCTATATGAGGTGTGATTTCTATCGGCGTCTCATATTCACAAATCAGGGTATCAGAGGCAATTCCACCCCACCAATAATAGCCAGGTTCTGCGGGCCAGAGAGTATTGACTGTATCTGTAATGAAGGAATCGAGCATAAACACACCTTCGGTGCATCCTGCATATGGAATGGAATCCGCAATTATCCAGCCTTCTGGAAGCAGGATTGCCAGGTGGGCCAATCCATTGTAATGGGTTGTATCTTCCATACCAATTCGAAGTATTGATGTGAAGCTTGAATCTGTACTTACAATCGTTGGTTGATCCACACTTTCAATCCAGGGGCAGCCAAACATGAGTAAAGACACCAATACAATAAGCAATGATGATCGTAGATCTTTAGGTCTCATGGTTTCATCTCCTTTGGGAGTTCCTCTTTGCCAGAAGTTAATCCAGTAGTTAGGACACCTACCTTTACTAAATCCATACATATTCATTTCGCTCTTCTTGGGATGATAAGTCAAAAGTCCAGAGGCTGAGATCTTTGGCAGGCTCAGTAACCACCTGCCAAAGCCCCAGCCCCCGGTATTCCCCCAAGCCCCTAGTTCAATAGAAGCATTTTCCTGGTCTGTGTAAACTCACCTGCATGAATGACATACAGATACATTCCCGTGCTGAGTTGTTGTCCCTGAGTATTCAAGCCATCCCATTGGATTGATTTATATCCGACGCTTTGATTCTCTGATACCAGGGTAGCTACTTCCTGCCCTAGGATATCGTACACAACAATACGGACATCTGATTGAGTAGGTAACTCGTAGGAGATTGTTGTACTTGGATTGAAGGGGTTGGGAAAGTTCTGCTGAAGTGCAAATTGTAGAGGTCTTAAGCTTTGCTCCTCAATATCGACCCAACCAAGTACTAAGGTGTCTTGCCAGCCAACCATATCACCGCTTGAGAGTTCCACACCTAACAATATCTGTGTACCGACAGTAGCATTCTCATTGATGTTTACAGAGAAATAGCTCCCTGGATTCTCATCGTCAGAAAATTCGCCTGGAGCTAGATCTGGATAAGCAATACTACTCATGCCAAGTGATGTGGACATAGTATCAACGGGATACATGTTCACTACGATATCTCTCAAGGTGTCGGTCAGACCAGCATTTTGGATGAGCAAATCGAGATACACATTGGCCCCTCCTTCAATGACTCCGCCAGATGGGTGAAGTTGTATGTAACTGTGCACCTGTAAAGGTCCATTAGTGGCAAAGACTTCTGATTGGGCCTGATGAGTAAAACCAAAATCAAGATTAACTACCTTTGAGTCCAAAGTATAGAACCCCTCCTCAACTTGGAGTGACATTGAACCACCAAATACACCATCACCTGCTTCACCATCTCCATGCATACCGTCATCAAACATTTGGGTAGAATCTACAACACCATGTTCATAGCTATTGAGAAGACCCCAAACCTCAATTTGATTGTCGAGGGGATTTGAAACCTGTGCGCATCCTGCTACGTTTTCATTTGCAACCTGAATTGTGACATCAGTAACAAGTGGAGTTTGTGAGAAAAGAAAATCTGTATTAAAGATGGCCGGTTCCATCTGGTAGGCGGGAGTGCCATCTGCCCCAACATAGGCATATTTGAGGATATTGTGTGCTGGGATGTATTCGATTTTCTGTTGGTTAAACGAAACACCTGCAGCAGCTCCCATCATATCCCAACTACGTTCAATCGTGAGATTACTATTGGCATTTAGTGAATCTTTGATGTTCGAGAAACGTGAACAGGCAGTGGGTGCGTAGAGTTCTCTAAAATGATTGGTAGCAGCCAGGTTGTTACCATTGATTACAACATTATCAACAACACTACGCTGAGTAGCTCCAGAATTATTGGTTTCAAGAATAATGGCTGAATCAGGTGACACACAAGTAACTATGGATGGATATAGATAGGTATGTTGGTCTCTCTGCCATACATAATCATCCAGATTATGTGTACCATCTCCATTCCCATCTTCCATTTCAATACAGTTTCTCCAGGTGAGCTGAGAGGGGTAAAGGTTTGTGACATTACTGTTTGAATAGAAATTTCCATCATTATTAAACACAGCAAAACCCAACTCATTGATTGCTCCATTTACATTGATTGCTCCCGGGAAAAAACTTGGCTGTATCCAGTTTAATTCATCAGCTTCTGAAGGATAATGAATGGTCAGATTGTATTGATCATTCGGATAATTCTCAGTGATCCAATCAAAATTTCGGGTAACAACCATGGCACCCCTTAATTCTGGGTCATCCTGGGTGGCACTACCCCAACTACTCAAGGTGGAACAATGTATATTTTCATAGGATGGCACACCTGACAAGGTCGGCATGAATGCATACTCGGTGAGTCCTGTCATGACCAACCAATCCAGATGGTCCAGATCGCGACCAAGGGATTCATTATAAAGAGAGTAGTCTGCGGCAACCATTCCATCGATAGTACCCACGGCTTCATCGATGTATTTCTGCTCAACTACATAATTATCAAGGAAGAATTGGCGCGCAGTGGGATAATCGATATCGTAATATGCAAAAAAGTTATCTAAAGCGAATCCGGTAAATGTTTCCTCAGCCTTTTCAGGCATGAGATATCCCTGGGCATATCCACGCTCATAGTGTGTGCCCCATAAGCGGACGACTTCTACACCATTGATGATGGAGACATCTCCATTCACCTCTTGTGCAAAAACATTGGGGATGGCCATCATTAAAATCATGGTGAGTAACATCATCTTTTTCATCTTTCCCTCCTGTTTGGTTTTTGAAAACTGTTGGGACTAAGATATAGAAATGGGGATGGCAGCGACTACCAAGGAGGTTGCAAAGACCTTTCTGTGGGTTGCATCGGGCCTAAATTGATGAAGCTGAGACGCTTCAGAGCAGTTGTGTAGACTAGTAGTTGTGCTTAAGGACCTAAGAATTCATAAGCCCTTATGAAACGACTAAGGTATTGTATTGAAAAAACTCGCCTTTATAATTCCACTGAGGAGGAGAAGGATACCAAAACTGGCGACGATGGTAGCTCCTGTAGGAATGTCCAACAGGACCGAGATGATCATACCCAACAGGCTTCCAAGCACTCCAAAAGCCCAACCGAACAAGAGTCGGTTCTTCACTCCCTTCACGAATAACAAGGCTGCTGTGGCAGGAATGATCAGGAACGAAAAGACCAGGAATACACCGGCAATTCTCACTGAGGAGGTTACCACAAAACCAAAAGTCATGTAGAATAGAAAATCCCATAGTTTTAGATTTATTGGTTTCCTCTCTTCATCGCCGGGTATTTCTGAAGTCTGCATAAACTGTTTCCGATAAATCCAGTGAAAGAGACCAATGATACTGTAGAGTACGAATGTTTTTAGCACAATTCCCGGTGTCACAAAAAGTATGGAGCCTACCAGTAGATGATTCAAATGTTCTGCTCCCTCTGCCGATTTTGAAAACAGAATGATCATCACAGCAGCTGAAACGGCATAGACAATTCCAATGATGGCTTCCTGACTCACAGCTCTGGTGAGAGATCGGGTATAAGCAAAAATACCAGCACCCAGAAAAGTGAAGCTCAAAGCCAGTAAATAGACAGGGAATGAATCGTCTGCCCACCCTAGCAGGACACCAATAGCCATCCCCAGGGCAGCAATCTGGGCAAGTGCCAGATCCACAAAGATAACCCCCCGAGTGACTACGTGAAGACCGAGATAGACGTGTATTCCAGTCAAAACCAGAGCCGCCATCAGGGGCCAGATCATCAAATCAAAATATTCTGACATCATGGGGTGAATGCCCCATGGAGAGTTTTCAGATTGTAGGTCAGCATTTTCTGGTACGTTTCAGTTCCTTTACGAGCATCAACAGATTGCGCCAAACCCACCACGGTAACATCAGTTTTGTTCACCAAAAAGTCTGGAGCCTTGCTACTAAAGTAGGGTTCCATGGCGATCAACTGGATCTTCTGCCCTTGAATCAGTTGAATTAAATGTTCAAGATGTGTGGGTGTAGGCATAATTCCAGGGTTGGGCTCGATGAATGCCACCGCTTTTAATCCGAAATATCGATTGAAGTAAGGCCAGGTGTTATGGTAATAGATGAGAGTTTTTCCTTTGAGATCTGAGAATTTTACAGACCACTCATTTTGAAGTTTATCAATGGATTCAATAAATGTCCTGAGATTTACAGCATAGTCCTGGCTATGTTCAGGATCCATCTCGGTGAGATGTCTGGCAACGGTTCGAGCAATGGCTTTACCATTCTCCGGATCCAGCCAGTAGTGAGGATTCCCATTGGGATGAATATCACCCATACTGGCATCCACTTTTCGAGTAGGTATTTCAAGGGGGATGATATTTTCAGAGCAATCCACAATTCTTAAGTCAGAATTTCGTGAACCATCAATAATCTGTTCAGCCCACTGATCCAATTCCATTCCCACCATGAGGTAAACATCTGCACGTTTCACCTTGATCATATATGAGGGCAGAACTTCTACAAAATGTGGATCCTGTGAGCCTCGCGCAATGCTCAGGGTGTTGACATGTTTTCCACCGATTTGATTGGCAATGTTTGCCAGATCAGTGATTGAAGCGACCACATTAATTTTTGCTTCTAAGCTGATACTCAGTACCAGACCGAGTAGAATTCGTGTATACATTGTGAAGCCTTTCAAAATTGGTGTGCCTTATGTGGGCCCAGTGACCAGAGTAGTTGTGCCTGGAGCAGAAAACCGGGGTTGTGGTCACCATGTTGAGCCTGCTTTACAAATATCCTGAGGACAGTTGTTTCTTCCACTGGACTGAATCCAACAAACAATCCACTTGACTTGTAGACGGATTCCTCAATATCGCTTGAATAGTCAACAATAGCTCCGACATTCCAGACCTTGTTGAACTGATAATTCAGCATGGAATAAGCAGCAATAACTTCATGAAGCTCCTCTGCGCCACCTTCTTCCACATGCGTGACAGGACCCAGTCGCAGCAGCTCATTCTGCCAGGTTATTGATCGGTACTTATTTGGTCGCCATTTATATTTAAAATCCAGGGCGGCCATATTCGCATCACTATCATCCAGCAATTGATAGGTGCTCAGTCCAACCTCCAGGTGAGACACCTCGCCAAGATCAAAAAATGATGAGTAGCGTGCTGAAAAAGCTTTGCCAGTTTCCGCATGGGTTTCTACTTCCTGCTCTTCATCGTGAGCATGACCTTCTGTGGAGATACCTTCTTGAAGATAGGCAAAGGAGAGATTGTTGTACCAGGGGAGTGGTAACAACCATTTTGCTTCCAGACCAGCCGAGGACCATTTGTGATCCCCGAGTACTTGAGCCACTGGTTCTGGCAAAATGATATAAGGAAAAAGATGCAGGTGTTGCTTATTCATTCCCCCAAACTCTGGGCGGAATTTTCCAGCGCGGAGAGCAAAACCAAGAGGAAGTCCTCTTTCAATGGAGAGAACTGCTTCTTCCAGTTCAATGGGGTGTCCATCCAGATGTTTATGAAGATATACTTCAGCGCGGGCATAAGGATTTACATAACCTTCAATAGCGATTTCAATACTGGAGGCACTCAGGGTAGTTTCTTCATCAAGATGGGTTAAGTCCAACTCTCCGATGACGCTGATGTCAGGATTCACAGTGGTTTGCGCCAGGAGTGAACCCATAAAAACAAACAATAGTAAAAAAAATATAAAGCGCATTCAAGCTCCTATTATTACAGAATTAATGATTGGCGTTAGCTATTAATTCAGCTGGAAGGAGGAGCGCGGGATTTGTCCGTGAATGTGTATTGTTGTGTGGTTCCCTGATGATCACTCGGAAGCATCTCAGGGCTATTGATGGGAAGCCTCTGATCGGCCACCAGGTCATCCTGAATGATTCCCAGAGTCAGATTTAATGGAAAGCCTTCACAGAGAGGCTGGGTATCAAAGTGCTCACTATTTTCACACTGAGTTGTGCAAAATCCAGGGGTAGCGTGTCCATAGATATGAGCATGACCCACATGCCCAATGGCGAGAAAGGTGTATAACCCCAGCACGAGGGTGAGGAAGAGATTGACTTTTTTATGAACTCTAAAATGCATTTAAATAAAGTACACATTTAGCAATAGCGGGCAATTAGAAAATGTGGTGCCACCTGGCAGCGTGGTGATGTATATATACGAGAAGCTCATAGCCCTAAAAATTGTATGGACACACCACATAGTAAAATGGTTACTCCAGCGATAGCATGGGTAAAACGCTCTGCTTTTTTCAGGTCTACCATTTTGAGCCCATAACTCGCCCCGAGGACGATAACCAACATGGTTCCAATGGTTGCGATAGCAAAAACCAGAGTCACCAGAGCCAAACCCATGGTGCTACCCGCTGAGGCTGGATACATAAGCAAGGGGATCAGCGATTCACAGGGACCGAAGACAAAGATTATGAATAGCGCCCAGGGCGAGAACAGGGCTTTGCCCTTCACCTTATGGACATGACTGTGTTCTTCTACATGATCATGGAGGTGTTCATGCTCCCCTTCTGCATGGAGGTGCACATGAGTATGTGGGCGATTCTTTACTGCATGCAGGAGACCCCAGGCTGTGTACGATAGCCCAAGAATGATGAGACCCCAGGCAGCCAGATCACCTCGGAATGATTCCAAAGCCTCCAGCTTCCCTAAAGCCAATCCAAGGGATACCCCGAGGAGGCCCAGTACGATGGATCCAGCTACATGTCCCACTCCGCAAATAAAGGTTATCGTGGCGGTTTTAATGATACTCCACTGACCAGATTTGGACATAGCCACAAAAGGTAAATAGTGATCCGGACCCAGAATAGTATGGACAAATCCGATTGATGCAGCAGCAGTAACCAGGGTTGAGATATCATTTTCCATTTAGCAATAGCTCCTTTTTGCGAGTATTAAGATAGTGATAGGAGCAGTATTTACAATATGGCAATTCTAATCACTGCAAAATAGCACAACTTTTAATTGCACTGGCAGATATGTGTTAAATGAAATTGCTCCCGGGTTACTTGGGAGTATCAGGTAATTTTAAAGCTTTGGCGTTCCTGCGGGGCGATGCATGTGGTTTTCGAATCCCACTCCGTCAAAAGATCTTGAGCCGTTTTCAGTTTGGCATCAATGGCATCATCATTTTGATCGGGATCATGGTGAATCAGATGCAATTCTTTGACCTCTGCATCATGGGCAAGTTTAGCAACTTGAGATACGGCGGAATGACCCCATTTACTTTTCTTAAGGTATTCATCATCGGTATAAGTAGCATCTGTAATCAGAATGTCGGTGCCTTGTATAAAGGCTGTCAGTTTATCCCAGTAATTTGAGTTGTATTCCCTGGTTCCTTCTGGAAATAGCTCATTGTCCGTTATATAACAAACCGATCGGTTCTTGTATTCGAGACGATATCCAAGACAGGTCCCAGGATGGGATAGCAGCATGGTTTTAACCAGAATATCGTTAATTTTGAATTCTTCTTCTTTGAGATCACGGAAATATGTCCGAGCAGCAAATTCTTTAATCCGGATTGGAAAATACACACCATCCATCTGGGCAGAGATTAACTCCCGCATGGTGACACTGCCATGTGATGCACCAAAGATTTCAAACTCATTCCCCGGGATGTATAGAGGAACAAAAAATGGGAGTGCGTTGATGTGATCCCAGTGTGGGTGAGAAATAAATATTTTTGCGTGGAGTGCCTCTAACTGCAGTCCCATGAGGTGATCAGATAATTGTTTGATACCAGACCCTGCATCAAGGATAAAGAGGTTGTCCTTGGGAAATTGGATTGAAGTGCACATGGTGTTGCCACCATAGCGTAATGAGCCTTCGCCTGGGACGGGTAGAGTACCGCGCACACCCCAATAGGTCACTTCAACTTTTTCCTCAACAATGTCCTCCAGCTTCTGGATAAATTCATCTGTGATCAGGGGTTTTGTCAAATAACCGTCAGCACCAAATGAAAGCGCTCGCTGCTGATCCTGTTCATAGGACTTTCCTGAAAAAATCACAATTTTCATGTCTGCCAGGTCAGTTTCTTTGCGTAAGAGTCGACACAAATCCAAACCATCCATCTCAGGCATCATTAAATCAAGGATGGCCAGATCTGGTTTGTCTTCAATGATTTCTCCCAGAGCCTTTTTGCTGGAAGTACTGGTCTTGACATTTGCATCGTAATCCTCAAGTAAAGCTTTTACTACCAGGAGTACATCGGGATCATCATCGACCACGTGAATATTTAGATTTTTTAGAACGGACATTGGTTCAACTTAATTTTATTGCCAATTAAGAACCAGTTAATTATGCAAACCGGATTCCTTATCTAAGTCTACACATCAATGTAGCCCCTACTTGAAAAGATAGAGGCTACATTTACTAAAATTTAAAGAATTTGCGCAAAGCAAGCCAGTCGTTTGCTATCCCATGAAGGCTGTTACTTCCATTTTTATGCATTCTTTTTATAGACATCAAAGTTGATGTCTTCTATCCTGATATTTCTCAGCATTGATCCTAGACCAATTACGATGGTCAATTGCAAATAGAAGCTCATGAGGCTGGCTACATGGGAACTCAATTCAAGTTCCTGCATACCCTCGACTGTAACAAGGAAGATGCTGGCCACAATGCTCATGACGAATAAAGACTTGATAGATGTCTCGATTTGACGCATCCGATCAGCATGGGCTTGATGTGGATCTAATTTTTTACCCCTCATATTCCTGAATATTATTCCAGCGAACAACGAATTCATGAGGGTCAGAGTCACAAAGATGACAAAGGTATCATTGCTGGGATGGAACTGAAATTGATGGATATTGTAGAAAAATAGGATACAGGCAACATACATGAAAATGGCTAAGCCAAACACAGCTGGAGAAATAAAATCGAACAAGCGTCTAGGGTTTAGTTCCGCGTATCGTGTCGCTTTTGTGTTTGTTTTGCGCATCAGTCTGAAGTTTGTAAAGCCCAATAGCTCCATGATGAGGATGGGGAGGATTTGAATCACCCAATAGGCAAATGGTATGAGCTCTGAGACTTTATTGGTAGAGGTATAGTCCCAGATAGCCATGGCCACTATGAGGATGGCGCCCATTGCCACTATGGCCAAGTTTATAACTCGATATATTCGTTGACCCCCTTGGTAATATTCAACTGGTTTCGGGTAAAGCCTGGGATAGCGATCAGGTGGATAGTTTGCTATGACTGTCCTCATCTGATTAAGAACTTGATTGGGGTAATAATAAGAGATTAGAATAATCTGACTTAAGAATGCAATGTAAAATATGATATTGTCTGGCATGACTGGTTCCTTAGCTACTACGATTTTGCATGACATTTCCAAATGCGATGCGGATTTCAGAGTCAGTGGCTCCCGATGACCTCAGGGATGCTACTGTCTCTGTCAATTTTTGTGTGACCCATTCGTTTAAGTCCACTGAACAGTTTGCCTTGGCATGAGGATGTATAAATGTTCCTCTATAGCCCTTGGCCTGAATGATGGAATCTCGTTCCAGCAAACGATACGCTTTGGCTACTGTTTTATTGTTAAGATCCAGATCATTGGCCAATTGCCTTATAGAAGGCAAAGCATCTCCTGGCTCTAAGGCGTCAGCTAGAATGACTTGTTTGATTTGGTTCATCAACTGTGTAAACAGTGGAGTTGAGCTTTCAATGTCTATGGTGATATTCATAAATTCAGATTCCTTTCTGTACCACTTGCTGTGATGGTACATGTGGCACATCCCATAAGCAAGAAAAAATTATCAACACAGATTAAATATTACTTTTGACTGGAAATGGTGGCCCTGAACAGCTACATGCGGATCTAGTTTCACTGTCTCAGCGGAGTTTTAATGTTGTACCCTGCAGACCGAAGGGTATTTTTGGTTTTTTAAAGCTATCAATTTGCAGGCTAGTGCACTCTTCCAATTGGTACCAACCCGACTTATTGAACACGACATGGAGAAAAAATGATTGATCATATCGCCACATTTGCACTCATACTGGGACTGGAGCTCGTCTTAGGGATTGATAATATTTTAGTCATCTCCATCATGGTGGGTCGTGTGGAAGAAGCTCGAAGAGAGCGGGCTCGTTATCTCGGTCTTCTTTTTGCCCTGGTCCTCCGAATCGCAATATTGGCTCTGCTCCTCGCCATTACTGGCATCAAACAATCCATTGTCTTTGGTCTATCTGTGCGGGATCTGGTCATGCTGGCTGGTGGCATGTTTCTTCTTTGGAAAGCCATTAAGGAAATTCATCACACCGTTGAAATAATTGAAGATGGTGAGAATAAAACATTGGCGGGAGCAGCAAATTATGCCAAAGCAATCAGGGATATCGTTCTCCTCGATATTGTTTTCTCCCTGGATTCTGTCATAACAGCCATTGGGCTTACACGAGAAATATGGGTCATCATTCCAGCTGTTATCGTATCATTTCTGGGGATTCTGGCTTTCGCCAAGCCCATCGGTGAATTCATTCTTGCCCGACCCTCACTCAAGATTTTAGCACTCTCATTTCTGGTTACCATTGGGGTGACGCTTTTTATTGAAGGCCTACACCAACATGTTCCCAGAACCTTGATCTATCTCCCCATGGGGTTTGCCATCGTTGTTGAAATGCTGCAGATGCGTTTTGAGCAGAACAAAAAAAACAAAGTCCTAAAAGTGAGCGAGGCGAGCTGAGCACAAGTTTATCGCCATGATCAACACCTCTGTTAAAACTCCTTTTCATATCCTGGCTAAACCTGTTGGTCCGGCCTGCAACCTGAATTGCGACTATTGTTTCTATCTGGAGAAAGAGTCCCTGTTTCCAAAAGAAACTACCTTCAAAATGGAGCCCGATGTCCTGGATTCATTTATTAAGCAATATATTGATTCCCAGCCCACCAACACCGCCCATTTCACCTGGCAGGGAGGCGAACCCACCCTACTGGGAGTGGAATACTTCCAAGAAATCGTCCAACTTCAGAATAAACACTCCGAGGGAAAGCAAATCAGTAACGCCATTCAGACCAATGGCATCCTGCTGGATGATAATTGGGGTCAATTCCTGCTTGAAAACCGCTTTCTGGTTGGTATTTCCATCGATGGCCCCCAGGCATTACATGATCAATACCGCATTGACCACTATGGTGATGGCACTTTTAAAAAGGTCATGAAAGGACTGGAACTCCTCAAAAAGTATAGGATAGAATTCAACACACTCACGGTTGTTAATCAGGGTAATCAGGATGAGGCAAACGCTATATACGATTTTTTAAAATCGGTTGGTAGTGAGTATTGGCAGTTTATTCCCGCGGTTGAGCGGATCAGACCAGACGGAACCTTAGCGGCACCCCATGAAATGGACAGCCCTATTTTAGCTGAGTGGTCTGTAGATCCGGACAGCTATGGTCAATTTTTGAACCAGATTTTCCAGCGTTGGATTCGTGAAGATGTGGGAAACATCTATGTCCAGCAATTTGAAGCTGCTCTGGCAAATGAGATGGGCAGACCTGCAGGTGTTTGTGTTTGGAACGCAACGTGTGGGCAGGCACTGGCAGTAGAGCACAATGGGGATTTATACTCATGTGATCACTATGTCTTTCCTGAATATCGACTGGGGAACGTACTTGAGATTCCGCTTTTAGAACTGGTTCATTCGCCGGATCAGCAAAACTTTGGAGCTGATAAGCGAGATGGCTTACCGCAAATATGCAAGGAATGTGAAGTTTTGTACCTGTGTCATGGGGAGTGTCCTAAACATCGATTTGCTGAGGGATTTAATGGAGACCAGGGACACAATTTTCTCTGTAGTGGTTACAAACAGTTTTTCACATCCATTCAACCCGAGCTAGGGGTTCTTAAGGAAATTCTTGAGTTAGGTCAACCAGCCACCAATATTGCGGGATGGATGGAGGAAAAAGACCAAGGCTTCCCAAATATTGATGTTGAATTGTCAGATCCCTGCCCCTGTGGGAGCAAAACCGTTTTTCAGGAGTGCTGTTTTCAGAATCACTCAGATAAATCTCCAAAATATTAAAATGATAAGATTAGCCCCTGATTCCTTATACTTTTAATAGGTTTGGCTAGTTTTTGTTAAACTTGGAATAAGGGTCTGCTCATACAGAAACGTGTGTGGGATACACCTGGGAGGCACTAACACCTCCAGGTTTACTTAAAATTTCCTCGTGGCTTACAATTTGCCGATTATTGTTTAACTGGAGAACCAGGATGAAGGTCGAATTAATTTGTCAAACTGAAGGAATTGAGAACCTACACAAAATGAGAATTATGAAATCCAGTGTTGTTCTTTTCCTCAGCTTCATATTTATAATGAATTGTGAAGATGGACCCACTGAAACCAACCCTCCCGATATCATTGACACAACAGTTACCATAGCAAAAAGTACCAAGCGAGGTCTTTCATTTAACCTCAGGAATGCTGAAGATATGGATACTCTAAAGGGCGGCGTTTCCTGGTGGTATAATTGGTACTTCAACACCTCAGCCCCTGAGGGATATTATGATGATTACCAGATGGAGTATATTCCCATGCTGTGGGGCGGCAATACATCCATTGCAGAAAGAGTCCAGGCCAGGAATTTTATTCTTGACCACCCTGAGATAGAGTATTTGCTGGTCATGAATGAGCCAAATCTGGTAGACCAGGCCAATCGAACCCCTGCTCAAGCAGTAGGGGACTGGCTCATCTACGAACAATTCATTTTTGATCTGGCCAATGATGACGGACGTGAATTAAAACTGGTTGGTCCAGCAATGAACTGGGGAACCCTGGATGGCTATTGGGACCCAGTGGTCTGGTTGGATGCGTTCTATGCAGCCTATCAGAGTTCACAGGGTCGTGAGCCACGCATAGATTATTTGGCATTCCACTGGTATGATTATGGTCTTTCCCAGCAGCTGGATAGCTTGCAAAAGTATGGCAAACAAATCTGGATCACTGAATTGGCCAACTGGAATGCCAATATTGATTCTTACGCCAAGCAGATCGTCGAGATGACGGAGATGGTGGCTATTTGTGAGAGTCGCGATGATGTTTTTCGATACGCCTGGTTTATTGGCAGGGGTGGTTTCCCAGACAACCATTACACCTATTTATTTAACCTGGATCCCGGTGACCTTAACAACCTGGGATATACCTATATCAATTTGCCTTATTCCAGTGAATGAGGACTTCTGAGGAGAATCCGTGAGAAAACTATTTAATGCTTTTATTGCTGCAATCTTTATCCTTTCAACTGGCCAGGCTCAGATCGGGGCCTTGATTTGGGAAGAAAATTTTAACGATCTAGCCAATTGGAATCAAGAATTAGGCAACGGTGCCTGGGGTTGGGGTAATGGAGAGCTAGAATATTACCATCCAGACAACGTGGCAATCTCAGATATCCCAGATGAACCCGGCAATTCTGCACTACACATCACAGCGAGGGCAGAGACCCTGCCAGGATATACAGACCAATGGGGTAACCAGCTCAGCTATACTTCGGGTAAGGTCACGACCAAAGCAAAGATATCTGTTCACTACGGTATGATAGAAACCCGAGTGCGTATCCCGAATCTTGATCTAGGAGGATGGCCTGCAGTCTGGTTATTGGGTACAGCAAATTACGCCTGGCCCTACAATGGTGAGCTGGATATGATGGAAATGGGTGCCCGTCAGGAGTTCCGCGATCTGCATGATACACATAACGGAGGGAATGGCCTGAATAACTCCACGGTGAATCAATCTGTGGGAGCCAACGCCATCTTCTATTCCGATGCGGCTCTGACCCCTGAAAATCCTTCTGGAGCTGCCAGCATTTCCTGGGATCCAGATGATGAATACAATAGACTTTATTACAATTACGACAATCCACTTATCGAGCGTTTTGTCGTCTATCGTCTCTACTGGGATGATTCGAGTTTACGCTTTACTGTGACGGATAACGGAACAGAATATGACCTCTACACTGAACCATTCCCAATAGACAGCGTTTCCAGCGAATTTCAACAACCTTTTTATCTCATTGCAAACTTGGCCATTGGTGGCGCCTTCACCGATGCCTATAACCTGGGTGATCCAGGTTCAGGAGCCCCTGTGACCATGCCCTTTCCAGCAGATATGTATGTGGATTATATCAAAGTCTACGAGTGGAATGGACAGGGCGGAGTGAATGTGGGTCCTCCTTATCCAGAGAGCGGCACTTTCGGAGTCTACACTGACACGACCCCAGTAAATGGTGAGCTTGAAGCAGGCGTCACTTCGGAAATCTACGTCTGGGAAGGAACGCTTATTGATGGAACCATCCCACCCTATGAAGGCGAGAATGGTATCTCATGGCAAACTACTGGTAGTGGATGGTTTGGTGCGGGAATCTTACCTGTTCAACCTCTAAACCTGACCAATTTCAATGAAGGAACCTTGAAATTCATGATCAAGATCCCAGCTGGTGTCACTTTCAAAATTGGGGTCATCGACAATTGGGGTAACCAGAACTATGTGACCTTCCCTGCCAACCAAACCACGTACGGGCTGGTACGTGATGGCGAATGGGGACAGGCCTCCATTCCTGTCACTGATCTCCGTGGCGTGGCTATCGATATGCGCATGCTCAGCTATGCCTTTGTTATTCTGGAGGAAAGTGGTGCAGCCTGTGAGTTTGGTCTGGATGATATCTATTATGAAGGTGGTGGTGTCTCCAATCCCCCTATCGCCAATGCTGGTGTAGATCAGGTAGTACTTGATGACGATAATAATGGTGAAGCCACGGTTACGCTGAATGGTTCCCTCAGCACGGACCGATTTGGAAACATTGACCTCTACCAGTGGATGCACAGTGATACTCTTCTAGCTACTGGTGAATTGGCTGAAGTCACAATGCAATTAGGTGAGTATCCCATCACACTAATTGTCACTGATGATGAAGGCAACACCGACTCTGATGATGTTGTGATCTCAGTGATCGACAATTACCTCCCCAGTGCCTACGCAGGAGAAGATCAGATGGTCATCGATATGGATGGGAATGGTTTGGAATCGATTGCTCTAGATGGGTCTGCCAGCACAGACAGTGATGGCGATATAGTTAGCTACAGCTGGTCTGAGGCAGGAACTGAATTAGCCACTGGAGAGCAGATTACTCTGGAGCTTGATATCGGTGTTCACCTCATCACCTTAACTGTGACTGATAATGACGGTGGTCAAGGAACCGATGCCCTCACCGTCCGGGTGAATCGCAATCTTCCCACCTCTGCGCCAGCCATTTATTACACAGGCACACCCATTGTCATCGATGACCAGGTCGATGCAACCTGGGTCAATACGCCTGAAATGGGTATCAACAATGTTACTGTAGGTGCCCGTACTGCAGACTTCCAGGCACAGTGGAAAGCCATGTACGATGCTGAAAATCTCTATCTCCTGGTGGAGGTCAATGATGAGGTCTTGATTAATGATTCCGGCAATGGCTGGTACATGGATGATGTGGTAGAAGTCTTTATTGATGCTGATAACAGTAGTGGCGGTGTCTATGATGGCATCAATGATTTTCAATTCGGCTTTCGTTGGGATGATGATGTCATCAAAATCGGGAATAACTCAGTGAACAATACGACGGGCATCGAATTTGTCCAGTATGCAACCCCAGTCGGCTACAACCTGGAAGCTAGCTTCCTCTGGAGTTTGCTGGGAGTATCACCTGATAATATTTCCATGATTGGTTTCGATGTGGCAGTAGACGATGATGATAATGGCGGAGACCGCGAGTGTGCTGTTGCATCCATCTTTACTGCAGACAATGCCTGGCATAATCCCAGTGTGTTTGGGAATGTCCCTCTCGTGGTTACTGTTGGAGTTGATGGGAATACTGAGCACGCCCAACCCAGGAAGTTCGCACTTCATCAGAACTTCCCCAATCCATTCAACCCGAGTACGTCTATTCGATATGGCCTACCTCGCTCAAGTGAGATTCATATCCTTATCTACAACACCCTTGGCCAAGAGGTTACCAGCTTATTTCAAGGTGTGCAGTCTGCAGGTAATCATGAACTCACCTTCAATGCTCAAGGACTGAGCTCAGGTATTTACTTTGTTGTATTAAGATCTGGTAGTGAACAGCTCAAGCAAAAGATACTTCTTATAAAATAAGCTTTAACGAGATACGATTAAAAAAGCCCCTCTTCCACGAGGGGCTTTTTTTAATGCTCACCCATTTCATAATATTAGGGGGTGTAATTTATCTGTCGCGTGGTGGGGGTGCACCGGAACCAGGTCCCTGCCCACGTGGTGGTGGCCTTCTATCCGGGGCTTGACCTTCAGGGTGCGGAGGTCTTCCTTCTGCTCCCATTCCTTGAGGTGGTGGTGGTTGTGAACCCCCACGCATCAATTCACCAGCTAGGTCTTTCAAGCGAGCCTGCTGTTCAGGAGTACAGAGCGCATTAAGTTCGACGAAGTGATCGTACAATGCCCGATCCATATCGACATGGATATTTGAAATATTCAGCACCAGCTCATTTGCTCGTGTTGAATCTGCCATGGGTTTGAAAGACTCAGAGATAAGAAGTTCCAGCGAATCAGCCAGAGATGACAGGAGTGGATGCGCGTTGTCAAAATGTTGTTTTCTGATATTGTGCATGGCTTCTGTCTGACTGTCTGTCAAACCCAGTTCTGATTTTAAAAAGCCTTCCAATCCCCTGGGATGATCAGGGTCATTCTGCCCTGGTCTTTTATTGATAACCATGCTGGAAATAAGTGCCAGATTCAAAATTACCAATAAAGCGATGGTAATCTGCATCATTCTTTTTTGTTTAATAATATCCAGCATTTTGTCACTCCCCTTCTTCACTTAACAGATAGGTATCAGCATAATTGAGACCGTACTGTGATGACAAATTTTCAATGTAATCCGATCGACCTGAGGCGCTTGTCTCATTGGGAACGGCGATCCAGACCATCATTATCAGATTCAATGTCACGAGACCAACCAACATCCCCGGTTTCACTACGCGGCTCCACCATGCTTCAATGGCTGGTGTATCAGGGTTGAGCTCATGCTCAATGCGATTATTGAGACGATCATAAAACCAGGGGTCCATTTCTGGTGGTTCATCCTGGCGAAATGCATCCAGTGTCAGTTTTACTTGGCCCTGGATCTCATCATGGTTGCTTTTTTTCATAGCTTCCTCAATTCTTCAACTCTTTATTCATTCCCTCAAGGTGTAAAATGTCCCGTGAGGTGTTTTTTTAAATTCTTTCGTCCCCGATGCAGCAATCCCTCTATGGCAGACACAGAGGTGTTCATTATGTCAGCAATCTCCTGATTGCTATAATCCTCATAATTGCTCAAGGTGATAGCCACCCGCTGATTCTCCGGCAATTTTGCTACGGCCCAGGCTAAAATCCGTTTTCGCTCTGCATCCATGAGATCAGTCTCTGGAGTAGAATCAGCTGCGACATCCACTTCACCTTCAGCGCTTCCGATTGACAGCAGGGCTCTTACGGAACCCAACCTGCGTTTACGATTCTGCTTCCGAATCAGATCCAGACTCTTGGTCACAGCAATGCGATATATCCAGGTGGAGAGTTGAGCTTCCCCCCTGAAATCATCCAAAGATTTATACACCTGGATGAACACTTCCTGGGAAACATCCTGGGCATCTTCACGGGATCTCAAAAAACGATAGCAAGTACTGTATACCCGCTCCTGATGTTCAAGTACGACCCTGCGAAAATCTGTTTTTGTAGAAGTTGTTTGCTTCGTATTCACTCCAGAATTCTGGTTTTCCTCAATATAGGGTCGTTCCATTCATGGGACACAACATCTTTCCGCATTCACAGCCGTGGTGCAACTGTTCTGACGTCATTTATTTCAAAACCTTTTGCTCAAAAATAAAATAAATAAAAGTGCAAGGTTTGGAATCAGTAGACGTCTCAAACAACAGAAAGAGACACGCAAAAAACGCGAAAGGAGCATATCATGAATACTAAAATCTTAAAGAGAACCATACTTCTAATGAGTTTGTTAATGATGACCAACATCGGCCTGGCACAACGCAACCAGGAGCCACCCCCACTCCCCAACAAAACCCAGATCGCTGAGATGGTTGAGGAATTGGACCTGGCTCTGGAATTAACTACTGGCCAAAGGACTCAGATCTCTGAGCTCTATTTTGCCCACTTCGAGAAGGCTCAGAAGGTCATGGACACAGGCAAAACATCAGGTCGGGATAGCCACCAAGCCATGGAAGCATTGAGGAAACATTTCCAGGCAGAGGTCAAGGTGCTTCTCAATAAGGACCAAGTCAAAAAATTCGAATCACTTCAAAAGAACCATCGTCCACCTCAACAACAAAACCGACGATAATTAGCCCCATATTAGGAAAGAAGATCATCATGAAAAAGATACTCAGCTTAGCCTTAACTCTGATTTTATTGATAGCGTGTGAAGACTCAACATCGGTGGAAGATACAACCATCGAGAATTTGCCCAATATCAGTGGCTACCCTGTCGTAAGCACAAATCAAGGGATCTATTACGACAATCAGAACGAAATATCAACACCGGTGAGCGGTGAGGCTTTCTATGGCCAGGACGCCCAGTATTCACATAACGAGGCCGTATATGTAGACAATGGCGATGGCACCGTTACAGACATGGTAACCGGCCTGATGTGGCAGCAGAGTCCAGATACCGATGGCGATGGTGACATAGATGCTGCCGACAAAGTGACCTATGATGAAGCCGTGGCCGGTGCCAGCGAACTAGACCTGGGTGGTTATACTGACTGGCGTCTGCCCACTATCAAGGAACAGTACTCTCTGATTCAGTTTAGCGGTATTGATCCAAGTGATTATGAGGACACATCCACAGACGGTCTGATTCCTTTCATTGATACTGACTATTTCGATTTTGCCTATGGTGATACCGATGCCGGAGAACGCATTATCGACTCCCAGTACGCCAGCTCAAACCTTTATGTAGACGGTGAACTGCTCTTCGGTGTAAACTTCGCTGATGGACGGATTAAAGGTTATGGTCTTCAAAATCCCTTTGGACCTGGTGACAAGACCTTCTTCGTCACCTATGTGCGCGGAAATGACACATATGGGATCAATGACTTCGTCGACAATGGCGATGGCACCATCACCGATGCGGCTACAGGTCTCATGTGGATGCAAGACGACAGTCAAGAAGGTATGGTCTGGGAAGATGCTCTAAGCTATGCCGAAAACCTGGAAGCTGCAGACTACGGTGACTGGCGTCTACCTGATACCAAGGAACTACAGAGTATTCTCGACTATACCAGATCACCTGGAACCACGGGCTCAGCTGCCATTGATCCCCTCTTTTCGGCCACTGAGATAACCAATGAAGCTGGTGAAGTGGACTATGGATTCTACTGGAGCGGTACGACCCACAGCAACTGGTCAAATATGGCAGGCAGTGCTGGTGCCTATGTAAGCTTTGGCCGTGCCATGGGATACATGGATAATTGGGTAGATGTCCACGGAGCAGGAGCCCAGCGCAGCGATCCCAAAACAGGAGATCCTGCTGATTACCCTACTGGTAATGGTCCCCAGGGCGATGCCATTCGCATCTTGAATTACGTCCGTGCAGTGAGAACCATACAATAATTACTGGTAATACCGGAGGGAATTGGTATGAAATACATCACTTTTTTCAGTATGCTTTTCTTCATAAGCATCATCTCAAGCTGTGATGATGCAGTCACTGATTCATCATTGACCATCGATGATCTGGAATTCGAGCCCACTGACTGGACCTCTGAATCCCATAGTAAAAGTGCAGATCCAAATTTTGATGAGGTCTTTGACAATTCTGCAGTCAAAAGACTAGATATCGTAATCTCTGAAAACAACTGGCAAGTCATGCTGGATGATATGACAAACCTGTATGGGGCATTTGGTGCTAGTGCCGGAGGCCCCCCAGGAGGTCCTCCAGGTGGTGGTCCCGGAGGAGTGCTTGTGGAAACTGATAATCCAATTTTTATACCTGCCGATGTCTTCTATAATGATATCCAGTGGTACAAAGTCGGCGTACGCTTTAAAGGAAATTCAAGTTTACAAAGTAGCTGGCAGTCGGGCATATTGAAGCTTTCACTCAAACTGGATTTCGATGAATTCGAGGATGATTACCCTCAGATTAACAATCAGCGTTTCTACGGATTTAAGAAATTAAGTCTCAAGAACAACTTCGAGGATCAATCCTTCCTCAGAGAGAAAGTAACAGCTGAAATATTCAGGGATGCTGGGTTGGCGGTTTCTCACACAGCTTTCTATGATTTGTATATCGACACTGGTGATGGTCCTGAATATTTTGGTCTCTATACCCTGGTGGAAGAAGTGGATGATACGGTGATCGAGACCCAGTTTGCCAGCGTTGATGGCAATTTGTATAAACCAGAATATACTGGTGCCAGTTTTGAGGAAGGTACATTCAGTGAGTCTGATTTCACCAAGAAGACCAACGAGGATGACAATGATTGGTCAGATATTCAAGCGCTTTTTGAAGCACTCCACGCCGATACCCGATCCAACAATCCTGAAGCCTGGCGGACTGATCTTGACAGCATATTCGATACAGATGTGTTCCTGAAATATCTAGCTGTCAATACTGTGGTCCAAAATTGGGATACCTATGGACGTATGACCCATAATTATTACCTCTATAACAATCCAGATAATGGAAAACTGACCTGGATTCCCTGGGACAATAATGAAGCATTACAGGATGGTAAAATGGGTGGCTCCCTGAATCTTGATTTTTCAGATCTCTTAAGTGGTAATTGGCCTTTAATTGAATACCTGTATGCAGATGATGTCTATCGGAATAAGTATGATACATACGTAAATGAGACCAGATCTACTGTTTTTGCCCCTGGGAACATTCAGGTGAAATATGCTGAATATGCAGCATTAGTAGAACCATCTGCTGTCGCGGAAATAGCGGGCCTCACCTTTCTTTACAGTAGTTCAAATTTTCAGAGTGCGATTTCTCAATTGAATGCACATGCAGATAATCGTGCCAGCGCTGTAGATAACTACTTAAACTAAACGAATATTTTTTGAGGAAGACAAAATGAAAAAGTTATTCAGAGAGTTCCAACCGGTGGTCCTTAGCCTCCTGCTCCTATTGATGGGCAGCCAAAGCATACTCGCTCAGTCATATAAAATCGTGGATACAGGTCAGGCAACCTTCTACAACAACCAAAGTGCAATCAGTGCACCTCAGCCAGGTGAGTCCTTTTATGGCCAGGATGCCTCCATCAGCGGCCACCAACCCGATTATACTGACAATGGAGATGGCACTGTCACTGATAATGTGACGGGTCTCATGTGGCAACAGAGTACCGATCTCAATGGTGACGGGATCACCAATGTGACTGATAAGCGAAGTCAAGCTGAGGCTGAGGCTGGAGCAGATACCTTCAGGCTGGCCGGTTATGATGATTGGCGCCTACCCTCGATCAAGGAGGCCTACTCCCTATTTATGTTCAGCGGTGAAGATCCCAGTGGTTATGAAGGGACGGATACTGAGGGACTGATCCCTTTTGTGGATACCAATTATTTTGATGTGGCCTATGGAGACACAGATGCCGGTGAACGCATCATCGATGGTCAGTATGCCAGTACTACTCTGTATGTGGGTACAACTATGGGCGGTGATGCCACCATGTTTGGAGTCAATTTTGTGGATGGTCGTATCAAGGGCTATCCCACAGGACCCATGCCTGGTCAAACAGAGGACAAACAGTTCTATGTTCTCTATGTTCGGGGCAATGAATTGTATGGTCAGAATGAATTTGCGGACAATGGCAACAACACGGTTAGTGATGTAGCCACCGGTCTCATGTGGATGCAAGATGACAGTCAAATCGGTATGGACTGGGAGGCGGCTCTGACCTGGGCTCAGGCGAAAAATGCCGAGAGTTATCTTGGTTACAACGATTGGCGATTGCCCAATGCCAAGGAACTCCACAGCATTTTGGATTACACTCGTTCACCTCAGACAACTAACTCAGCATCCATAGATCCTATTTTTTCCTGTACAACCATAACAGATGAGGGTGGGGATCCAAATTATGCCAGTTACTGGTCCAGTTCCACCCACGCCAATATGAACAACGGTGCCTGGGGTGCCTATGTTTGCTTTGGTGAAGCTCTGGGTTTCATGGCAGATCCATTCCCACCGTTCAATGTTTCCTTACTGGATGTTCATGGTGCTGGTGCCCAGCGCAGTGACCCCAAGGCCGGATCAGCTGAAGATTATCCCCAGGGTCATGGCCCTCAGGGTGATGTGATCCGCATAGATAATTTTGTAAGATTGGTTCGTGATATCCAGAGTTCAACTGGCCTGAATGATGATTTAGATAATGAGTCTCCCAAATCATTTTCTTTGGAGCAGAATTATCCCAATCCATTCAATCCCTCAACCACGCTCGAGTATAGTCTTTCCGAGCCAGGATACATTCGGATCGCTATTTATAACACCCTTGGACAGGAAGTGACACAACTTTACCAGGGGCTTCAGATCCCTGGTAGGCATCAAATTCTATTTAATGCCGAAGGATTTAGTTCAGGAATATATCTTGTGGTTCTGGAGAGGGAGTCGACTCAACTCAAGCAAAAAATTCTGCTACTTAAATAAGACTGTATCCAAATGAAAAATCCAGCCCCTTCACCCTGAAGGGGTCTTCTTATAACCGCCCACCGATTTTTCTTTCCGTTGAACGGCGTTGACTAGATTTTAAACAACACCCCTATATATTCCTGACATTATTGAGTTCGAGGGGAGTTATGGCATTTTTTATAGATCGCGAAAGAATATTTCAGCCGAGTCGAGTCAGGATCAATTTTCTCATTCTGGGAGGATTGGCTTTTGTCCTTACAGAATTGTTCAGATTACGCTTAAGACCCCTCATCCGATCGCTTGAAATTACCGATTTCGGCTTCACTGATACTATTGGCAATAGTGGTGGAATCATCGTTCAGATATTTCTAAGTCTGGCTATTATCAATCCTACAAAAATCCAAAGCTATAGGCTGGCTACCTTTTTCTCAGGTGGATTTATCCTATATGAATTTGCTCAACCCTACCTGCCTAAAGGAACCTTCGATTGGTATGATGTCCTGGCAACTGTCGTGGGTTATTGTATTGCTATAATCTTATTAAAGCTAGTATGGAAAAAACATGAAAAAGCTGTTTAAAATCCTCGGTGGATTCCTGGCCGGGATCAGTATCCTGATTGTCATGACCTGCTCCTGGTACGTTATCAAATTCTATCCCCGCCATGCTGACGATCTGGAGTTTGGCAACCCAAATTTCTCTCAAAAGATCCTCATCGCTACTCAGGGAAGCACCTACAAAAATGAGGTGGTCCAGCGACTGGCAGAGAAACTCAGGGCTCGCGAGGTATATATCAAGGTTACTGATGTTTCCAATCTTGATTCAGTGGATCCTGATTCCTGGGCCGAGATTATCATCTTAAATACTAGCATTGCCGATAGGATGAATACCCGTGTCAGTCATTTTTTAGATATGGTTGGACCCATTGAAAATATCCTCGTCATCACAACTTCAGGAGGCGGTGACTTCGTACCCCCAAATTTGGAAGTTGATGGTATTACCACAGCCTCAAGGTTGAACGAGACTGAGAAAATGGCCACACGAATATTTCAGATGATTTAAACCAATAATTTTCCATTTTCCTGTAATTTGAAACTTGATTTATTTTCTGAATTAAGTAACTAGAACCCTGGGCTTGATCACAACAAAAAGGGATTATAAAGCGATGAAACGGATAAGTTTTTTGCTAGTTGCTGGTATGGTTTTTTGGGGGTGTTCACCCATCGATGAAGATTCAGCCGGGGTTCAGAAATTTTCAACCAAAAACAAGATTGTTTCAGTATATACCACTGCTGAAAATACAGATTTAAGACTCACTCCCACAGGGACAAGCTCATTTGAACCTGCAGAACAGGCCAAGGAAACAGAAGTTTCCATTTTTGTTAATCCTGAAAAATCCTTCCAGACCTTCTGGGGTATTGGTGGAGCGCTTACAGATGCTTCAGCAGAGGTGTTTGCAAAATTGCCTGTTGAACAACAGGAAGCATTTTTGAAATCCTATTATGATGTGAACGAAGGTATCGGCTACACTCTTGCACGAGTGCCTATCCACAGTTGTGATTTCAGCAGCGCCAGTTTCACCTATATTTCTGATACGGACCAGGAGCTAAGGACTTTTAGCATTGATCATGATCAGGAATTTCGCATCCCTTTCATCAAAAAAGCCATTCAAGCTGCTGGTGGTGAGCTACCCCTTTATGCCAGCCCCTGGAGTCCCCCACCCCATATGAAAAGCAATGGTGAAATGCTCCATGGCGGCAGTTTGCTCCCTGAGTATTATGACTCCTGGGCACTCTATTATACCAAGTTTATCAAAGCTTATGAAGCTGAAGGCATGCCCATATGGGGTATTACCCTTCAAAATGAACCTATGGCTACCCAAAGGTGGGAATCTTGTATTTACACAGCTGAACAAGAGCGAGACTTCCTTAAAAATCATCTTGGACCCACAATGGTTCGTGAAGGATTACATGATAAAAAAATTATTGTTTGGGATCATAATCGCGATCTCATCGCCAACCGTGCCCATACCATCTTTGGCGACCCTGAAGCATCTAAATACGCCTGGGGAATTGGTTTCCATTGGTATGAGACCTGGACTGGCAGCGACCCCAACTATAATAATCTGAATAATGTGACTGAGTCCTATCCCGATAAAAAGCTGGTCTTTACCGAGGGTTGTGCAGAACGTTTTATTGATGGTCGCTATGAATATTGGCCCAATGCCGAACGTTATGGTAACTCAATGATTAATGATTTTAATCATGGCACGGTTGGTTGGACTGACTGGAATATCTTATTGGATGAAACGGGTGGTCCAAATCATGTGGGAAATCTTTGTTTTGCTCCGGTTCATGCTGACACCAAAACAGGTGAATTAATCTATACACCGACCTATTATTATATCGGACATTTCTCGAAATTTATTCGACCTGGTGCCAAACGCATCAGCACCTCGGCCAGCAGAACCCATCTGGAGAGTACTTCATTCCTGAATGAAGATGGAAAAATGGTCACAGTGGTCATGAACCATACTGATGATCCCATTGACTATAAACTCTATGTAGGTACCAATGCAGTCAGGGAAAGTATCCCAGCTCACGCCATGCAAACTCTGCTCTATTGAACAGGACGATTCCTGCAGACACCAGTGGAAATATTTTAGGTTTTTGCGGCTTTGACCTTGCTTACCAGCAGGGATATTCCGGCTACGATCATCCAGAGCACAAGTATGTATAATAGAATAACTCTGATGATGTAGCCTCCACTTATGGTGTAAACAACCATATTGGACAAATCAGGGATGCTAGAGGATGCTATCAAAAATACCAGGGTTGGGATAATATCCAGGATGGCAATTGATATAGCCACAATTGGGAAAATAAAGGCAGATTTGGCCAGACGGGTCCCTTCGGGCAACTGACGAGCCAGCATTAAGCTCAAGGCAAAGAAGGAGAGCATGAAACCGGTCATGGATATGAGATTCAAGTTAAAGGTCCAAATAAAACCCTGCAACTGACCCAGGTCCTCTAACTTCAGGAAAAATACTTTAAAGACTGATGCATCAAATGAAAGCCAGACCTCATTGAACTCGGCCGTATCAATTCCCATTTTTCCAAATAGTTGAATGATATAGGTATATACTGGAACGAAAATCAGCAAACCGAGAATAAGTATGTTTCGGTTTAGTTTTTTGGTTGGATTGTTCTTCAAATAGGTAAGCATGAGTCTCCTCCCCAGATCATTAGAAATCAAATTTTAACATCTGGACAATCTAAGTATTTATCTTTATTCTGTGATATATATTCTTTGTCGACACCTTCGATTGCGTCTGAAGGAGTTGACATTTCTGGATTTTTTGATCACTTCTAGGGGCTAGACAATAGCGTGAAATAATTCCCCTTTGAAAAGGGGCAAATTTTGGGACTTGATATGCAGGAAATCGATTTATACCCTCCATTAAAAACGTATCTGGAAAACCAGGGGTATGAGGTAAAAAGCGAGATCCTCAATTGTGATGTTGTGGCGCTTCGCGAGGATGAAGCTGCCGTCATCATTGAGCTCAAGCTATCATTGAATCTGACCATCCTGCTTCAGGCTGTTGATCGCCTTAAAATCTCTAATACTATCTATATCGGTGTCCCTAAAGGATTAGCCGTCTTAAAGAAGCGGCGCAAACAAATCGTAAAACTCATGCGTATGCTGGGTCTTGGTCTTATTGTGATTGATCCAAAATCCAGGATAGGAAATGTGGATGTCCTCTGTGATCCCGGTGAGTACAAACCGCGACAGGTTAAAAAACAGACCCAGAGATTGTTGAGAGAATTTCAGGAGCGTGTGGGCGACCCCAACAGGGGTGGAAGCAGTATGCAGCGGGGCATTATGACAGCTTATCGACAAAAAGCCCTGGCCATCTCTGGATATCTTCTGGAGCATGGGGCAACCAAGGCGGCCATCATAGCCAAAGTCTTGCAAGAGCCCAAAACGCGCAACATTCTGTATGATAATGTCTATGGCTGGTTCGATCGTTTAGGTCAAGGTGTCTATACACTGTCTCCTCGAGGTGAGGCTGAAGTACCGGATTGGAAATCAAGAAGCAACTGACTTCCCGGAGAATATTCAATTATTACTTGCTATTTATCATTGATTGTGCTTTGACTTTATTGTAGATTCCCCCGAACAAAGGGGGTTATATGCACAAGAAAATATTAATACTTACCTCTCTCCTATTGCTCATTCCTGCCTCACGCTCCTGCGCTCAGGATTCTCTCTATACAAGTATTTCAGGTGATACGTTGACTATTCATCATGATGAGACAGAGCGTAATTGTGCTGCGCTTTTTACCTGGGATGTCAATATTGTAGACAACCTCATTACGGTCACCGAGGTGGATACAGGCGATCAAGCCTGGTGTATGTGCACCTTTGATCTCGAAGTAGGTCTGACGGGCTTAGATCCAGGGTCTTATCAGATTGATGTGTGGAGTAATGATATTGGTTCGGATCCGATTTTTCATGGATCACTCAACCTGGACTGGGGGAATCTTTCTACTACTGGACATGCAGAATCTGACTGTCTGAATCTGCGCGATGATACATCCTTTGTTGAATTGTCTGTGAGCGGAGACACCTTGAACCTGTTCTGGAACACACCAATGCTCAATTGCATTTTTATGCCGGTTTGGAGTGGTTGGCTGGATGCAGATACATTTCGTGTTGCCATGGTAGATACAGGACCTCCTGTAGATTGTATCTGTCCCTTCGAGGTTGAGGCCTCATTCGCTTCATTTGCACCAGGGACTTACACCCTAGATTTTTGGAATGGGGAATACGGTTATCCGCAATTCAACATTTCTGGTCTCCGTGATGGCCTGGCAATCTCAGGCGAATATCAGAGTCCCTGCTATAACATCACCACAATTTCTGAGGAGGAAGACATTCAAAAACCTGACCAAGTGCTGGTGGATGTTCAATCCTATCCCAATCCCTTCAATTCTCAGACAATGATTACTTATCGAGTCCTGGATGTAGTCGATCTGAGCATCCAAATTTACAGCATTGAAGGTTCCTTTGTACAGACAATAGCCCGGCATTCACAGACCCAACCGGGTAGATATAATATCTCCTGGTCGGGGATTAATGCTTCGGGAGAAGCTGTTGGTTCCGGGGTTTATTTACTGGTGATCCAATATGGTACTGAAAGTTCTGTGAATCGTTTGCTGCTTCTGAAGTGATAAGCAACCAGTTTCCCGAGGCTACAAGCCGACTAAACTGGTTACAGATTTACACAGGATCTCCAAACCAGCTTGACTCACTTCGTTCGTTGAAAGCTGGTTTGGATGATCCAATTGGGTTCATCATAAATGCTAAATATTTATTCCCTAAGCGCGGCCTTGGTGAACATATACTCAGGTATATCTACACCAAACTTGATGTCTTCAATGATGTACAGAGTACCCTGGCCTTTGGCCATGACATCCTTAAAGAACATTTCCTTGGGATACCAACGATCGGCAATCTTCATCACTGAGCGAATCTCAAAGTTTTTCAAGAGGGTCGTACCATTTTTGGCATAACGCTCTTCTTTGAGAGGTAGATACCGAGTTTTGTCGACCCATACCTTGCGTTGAGCATAGGCAACATCTTCTATACCTTCCTTAACTCGAAGTCGGAGAACATAACAGGAACGATCCATAAAGACTTCTTCGCCCACAACAGCTGCATCATAAAGATCAAGCAATTTGCCATTGTCTACCATATCCTCATAGGAGAGATCAGAACCGGAAACGCTCTGTCGTAACATGTGTCCACTGATCTGGATAACTCGATCAGCCTGTGGCGTATACATCCACAAGACATCTTCCAGACGGAGCATCTTGACGCCTTTTTCACGGGCAGGACTGAGATATTCAACCAGAGAAGTAGTTTCACCTTTGGACCAGCTGCGAGAGGTAATCCGAGTCTCGCGACCGCGACGATTGGTGATGACCATTGTAGCTGTGGCTTCGGCAGATTCAGTGACCATCTGTTTATCAATTTTACGCAGGATCTCCGCAGCATCTGGCTGGGCCATGAGCATAGCAGGCATGGCGCCTAAAAACAGGTAGGGTAATAAGTTTCTCATGTTTCTAATTCCTTAAAAAGACTGGCTGTATCACGTTTGAAAATCCTAAGACCTGAGAGTCCAGCTCCCAGAAGCGTTGCAAATACACCAGGGAAGAATCCTATATAGAAAGCCGGCACTGTAATTCGAGCACGGATGATTGTAGGCATTAGCATTTCGCTATCCCCCATCATATCGCCAATGTTGAACCCGACCTCCTGGAGCCAATATGAAAATCCCAGGCCAAATATGGTCCCAACAATGGTGCCCATAAGAGCAACTCCGAGACTTTCAATTATGAGACTACGATATACATGCCCTTTAGATTCGCCAACGGCTAGTCTTAGTCCCATTTCACCGTAACGTCGAATGGCACCCATTAGCCCTGTGTTCCAGAGAACAATACCCATGGCGAAGATCATTATAAAACTCATGATACTACCAGCCTTGCTGGCATACCCAAAATATTCCCGCAATCCAGCATCATCCAGCATTGGAGTCATCAGGGGACTAAAACGGTCTGCAGAATCACTCCTCGCCGCATTGAATTCAGCTGTAAGTGCAGATGCGACCAAATCGTCATAGTTAGACGTGTTGGTGTACCCCAGGATTTCTGAGCTCCAATCCCCCATATCCAACATAGCTTTTACATCATTGATATCAGCCAGAAACATTTTTTTATCCATAGGGGGTGTGCCAAAATAGATAATCCCGGAGATATGGAAATTGTTCAACACCATGGAGCCATTGACAGTTGAACTGATGAGCGTCACATCATCGCCTGCATTAAGGTCCATCTGATCAGCCAGAGTCACACCCATCACTATATCGCCTGGCTTCTGGGGAAGCGTTCCCTCTTGCAGCCCAGCTCCAAGATTCCAGCGATTTCGTTCTGCTGTATCAGCTCCGAAGAAATCGATTCCGACCCCGCCTGCACCCACCTGTGCGCGAGTCTCACGATTTTCATCAAAGGCATCCAGCAAGCCACCAAACTTGACTCTCTCTGACCACTTGAGCTGTGGATATTCGCTTCGAAGCATCTCCATCATACCGGGACCGTCTTCCAAGGCCAAATCATTTGGTACAACATCTTTTTCTTCGTAGTAAGCTCTGGAAGTGATTTTCACATGACCTGATTCATACATGGCCGCATTATTGAAAAAATCATCAAAAATACCTTTCATGTATGTGAACATAAAGACCGTTAGCATTACACCCATGGCTACCACAATACTGGGAAGCAGACTGCGATGCCTATCCCGAAGCATACCTTTCATCAGGAATCTGAACATATTATTTCCCCCTCAAAGCATCAGTGGGTGTGAGCTTTGATATTTTTCTGGTAGGCAGATAACTCACGAGAACTACAGTGAGAAACAACAGAAAGGTTGTACCTATGAGTAAATCTGGTCCATACCTACCGTAAATGACATTACCCAAAGCCATACCATAATCATCCATCCCACCGGGGATAGCATAGCCTTTGGTGGTCATTAGATAAAAGAGTGGTGATCCTAAAATAAAGCCTGCAACAAAGGCAATAATTCCGTGTAAGCTGCCTTCGATGGTGAAAAGTCCAATCACCTTCGCACGTGTAAGCCCCAAAGCCATCAGTGTACCCATTTCCTTTTTACGCCTGAAAATAGCCAGTACCTGTGTATCAAAAATGGCCAGGAGAGCAATGGCAAACAGAATTCCATACATGACATTCCCACCAAAATTCTTTGATTTTATCATGTCATTCATGTCTTTCATAAGGAAATCCAGATCACGGTAAATCCAGGCCGCACTTGCAGGTGCTCCTTCAAAAGGCTCATCAAGTGCTATAACGGTGGCTTGCCCCTGCAAATTTGACATCGCTTGTAGTTCGTCCAGGGGAATCCAGATTTGATTCCGGTCAACGGTTTGAACCACCGTGTTCATGATGTGCACGATCTCAACTTCTCGAGCATCAAAAGTACCTTGGGCATCACGCCAGCGAACCGTGATCAGGTCACCAACTTCCAGACCACTTTTATCAGCCATTTTCTGCCCAATAAGGGCTGGGGTCAATCCTGTTGCCCCCATGACAATTTGGTCCGTTGGAAGATCCATAACCTCTTGTTCGGGGTGAATCCCTTTCACCATAATGGTCTGCATCCTTCCATCAGGGTAAATAGTCCCCTGCCGAATAAGGATTGGGGCAGCTTTGTGCGTAGCAATTAACGCATTCACTTCCTCTGGAAAGGGTGCATGTGAATCCTCGATAGTGAGTGGATCAGTGGCATCATATTCACTATGCCAGATTTGTCCACCATTGCCAAATTCGATATTGGTCATGGCATCATTCAACTGATAGGCCATCCCATCTACTACTCCCTTACCCCAAATCATGAGGATAAAGGCCATGGCCAGCACCAGGACATTGAGCCAGGTCCGTAAACCGGCTCCTACCAGATTGCGCCACGCGAGTTTAAATAACATCATAATATCCTCCTCCAGCTCAGCTGGTTTCGTCGGATTGAATACTACCATCCACCAGGGTCACCTTACGACGCAGGTAACTAATGACCTTTTCATCGTGGGTGGCAAATACAAATGTTGTCCCCAGGTCTTTGTTCAATTGGACCATGGTTTCCAGAATGTGATGACTGTTTTTGGCATCAAGATTCGCAGTCGGTTCATCAGCAAGAACCAGCTTTGGTTCTTTTACCATGGCTCGAGCAATTGCCACACGCTGGCTTTCACCACCACTAAGCATTTTTGGTCGGCTATCGGCCTTATCGGCAATACCAACCCAATCCAGTGCCTTCATCACCATCTCTTTGCGTTCGTCGGTGCTTTTCCCAAGCAGGAGGAGAGGAAACTCAACATTCTCAAACACCGTATAAACCGGCAGCAGATTGTAGGTTTGAAAAATAAATCCCATGAAGGCGCTGCGGTGTTTTGCTGCCTGAGCACCAGTAAGAGTTGCCAGATCTTTGCCAAGTACTTCAACCGTCCCCTCGCTGGGAGCATCCAGAGCACCGATGATATTCAGTAGGGTGGTTTTACCGGATCCTGATGGTCCCACCAGGCCTACAAATTCACCAGCATTCACATTGAGGTCTACTCCCTGTAATGCTGTAAAAAAACCAGTACCTACAGGATAGCGTTTCACGAGACCTTGCGTTTTGATCAGTGTGCTATTGTCCATGTTGATTTCCTTTTAGTTCTTATTGAAATATCAATTAATGATTAAATGCTATGTTCAGTTGTAAACCTGTGCCGCTTGGTAAGGACATCCCGCTGCCAAAAGTGAATTCAGGCATATCGTATAGTGCGAGATAGAACAGCCAATTTCCCGATGTATGTTGCCACCCCAGCATAGGGATAGATTGGGACTCAAGTATTGGAAAATCAATGATATACAGATAGAATGTCAATCCATCTGACAATCCTAGTGTATAATTTCCGGTTAAGGCAGTGGTTCTCACCTGCCAGGGCATGTCATCCCCTGTACCTCCCTGGTAGGTTGTGGCTATTTCAAGGGCTGTATAAAGACCATTACCCAGGCTAAATGTGTAGTCCATCCCAGCCATCACTGACAGAACATCCCTTTCCCAGGTGGGATCCTCGACTCTGGCAAACATCATTTCAGACCAGAGCCCGACCATAGCATCCACCCGGATATCTCCAGCTATTCTATTCTCTTTGACAACACCTGCTTTGGATACGTCAAGGCTATGCAGCGTCAGACCAAGGGTTCCAGCTGGAATGGGGTATTCCAATCTTCCACCCACATCCCAGGGCCAGGATTCAGTATCGCCCCAGTAGCTTCTGTGTTGATCAGGCGCATCCGCCATGGTCCAGAGTCGAATATTGGCTCCATTTTCAAAATAGTATCTACCCATTGCAGCCCAGACACCAGGCGACAATGCCAGGGGATCCCGGGGATCCAGTTCATCAAACCACTGCAATACTCGTAGCATACGGGCCGGGCCAAAATTGATCTTCTGCAGACCAACTCGAACCTGAGTTTTGGGAGTGTCATAGCGTAGGGTGAAACGATAAAGGTCTCCATCCATATCAACTAAAGAATCACCCAGGGAATAGTTATATACATCTACTGCGGCATCAAAACCAAGCCTGTTGGATGAGCTGGCCTGATAATCCAGGCGCAGTTGTGGAATATAACGCATTGTGGTTGGACTCTCATCAAAGGGGCCTGCAAACGAGCTGGCATGGATGACAGAGGCCTGTCCTTTCCATTGAACATTGACGGTATTGTCTTCTGCGAAAACAAAGGAAAGGGAAAGTAGGATTAAAAGGATATGGAATTTCAATTTACTTGTCCTCAGCTGGAGGTCCCGTGGTTCCAAAAAACAAGAAATTCATAAAATCCTGTGATAGCTTTACCATATCGTCATTATACATGGCAAGCATGTCCTCAGATCTTGCAATGGCAGACATTGAAGTCCACACATGAAGCAAGAAATCTACTGAATAGCCAGAATAGATCTCGCCACTCCTTTGACCATCCTCTAAAAAATTACGCATGGCAGTCATGCTTTGACCCATCCACTCTTGCATAAAGCCCTGGACCAGTTCATCTCCGTTCAGCAAGCTTTTATAAAATACTGGTGTGAAGTGACTCACCGCTGACTCTTTCATGGCAATCAAGGCCTGCATTTTTTCCTGCAGGCTTGCATCAGCTACTCTGATCCTATCAAAGACTTCCATTCCCAGCTCTAAACGAACCGTCATATAGTCGTCCAGTACTGCAAATTTGTTCTTGAAGTATTTGTAGAAGGTTACTTTTGAGACGCTAGCCTCACGACAGATCTCTTCAACACTCACCCGATCATATCCAAACTGCATGAAGAGGTCTTCAGCAGTACGAAGGATGTCTCCTTCCTTTTTGGGTCGATCTTGAAAGTCTGGTAATTGGACCTCTGAGAGTATTCGTTGTGGCATATAATGAACGCTTTCCGTTTTATTGTTAACTATACGTATGGAATATCGACATAAATATGTACGTGTCAAGAACTTTTTTACGTTTTATATTATTTAATCCATTATTCGTTCATTATGAATACATTCGTAAATCAACTAATACCAACCAAAATATTTTTCAGTACCTTTAACTGACTCCATGTGTAACATGTTTTGAATGAATATTTTAGGCATATCGGCTTTTTACCATGACAGTGCGGCCTGTTTCATCAGGGATGGGAAGATCGTTTCAGCTGCCCAGGAAGAACGCTTTACCCGCAAGAAGCATGATCATGGCTTCCCCGTTCATGCCATAGCGTATTGCCTTAAGGAAGCTGGGATTGAGAAGCAGGATCTGGACTATGTCGCTTTTTATGACAAACCTTTTCAAAAATTTGATCGCCTGCTCAGCACCTACCTGACCTATGCGCCACGTGGGTTCGCTTCCTTTATCAAAGCCATGCCGTTATGGCTGAAACAAAAGCTGTGGATCAAAGACTTTATTGCTGATGAACTGAAGTTCGATGGAATAATTCTTTTTCCAGAACATCATCAGTCCCATGCAGCCTCAGCATTTTTCCCCTCCCCTTTCAAGGATGCGGCCTTTCTAACTGTAGATGGTGTTGGCGAATGGACCACCTCCAGCTATGGACTGGGTCAGGATAATAAAATCCATATCCTGGGTGAGTTGCACTTCCCCCACTCCCTGGGTTTGCTTTACTCCGCGTTTACATATTTTACAGGATTTAGAGTTAACTCAGGTGAATACAAACTCATGGGTCTGGCACCCTATGGGAATCCCAGGTATGTCGATATCATCAAAGAAAAACTTATCGATCTTAAGGATGATGGCTCCTTCAAAATGAATATGAAGTATTTCAATTTTGCCGCTGGTCTGACAATGACCAATAAAAAATTCGCCGCTCTCTTTAATGGTCCAGCTCGCAAACCTGAATCAGATATAAGCCAGAGGGAAATGGATATTGCCCGCTCCATCCAGGAAGTCAGTGAAGAAATTCTACTAAAAATGGTCCGGCATGTTCATAAACAGACCAACAAATCGAATCTGGTTCTTGCCGGTGGTGTTGCCCTAAATTGTGTGGGAAATGGACGCATCCTCAGGGAAGGTCCCTTTGACAATATCTGGATCCAACCTGCCGCTGGTGATGCCGGTGGCGCTCTGGGAGCTGCCCTGTTTACCTGGCATCAGTATCTTGATCAAGCCAGAGAGCCTCAATCCCAAAGAGATAGTCAGCAGGGATCATATCTTGGACCAGGCTTCTCCGACGACGCCGTAAAGTCTTATCTGGATTCCAAAAATATTCCATATCATCATCATGAAGACCAGATTCTCTTTGCCACGGTGGCGCAACTCATCGCCGATGAGAAGGTGATTGGTTGGTTTCAAGGCCGCATGGAATTTGGTCCCCGAGCGTTGGGAAACAGAAGTATTATTGGAGATGCAAGGTCAACCAAAATGCAGTCCACCATGAACTTGAAGATTAAGTATCGGGAGAGTTTCAGGCCCTTTGCACCCAGTATCCTTTGCGAGAAAGTATCTGATATATTTGAGCTGGAAGAAGAGAGCCCCTATATGTTGTTGGTGGCTCCAGTAAAGAAGGAGTTATGGAAGGACAGCGATGAGAGTCAATCAGGATTGGCTATGATTAATTCTCCTAGATCAACGGTCCCGGCAATAACTCATGTGGATCAATCTGCCCGGATACAAACAGTCAACCCCGACGACAATCCCAGATATCATGCACTCATCAGTCAATTTTACGAACTCACAGGAAGTCCCGTTATCATTAACACATCCTTCAATGTGCGTGGGGAGCCCATTGTTTGCACACCTGAAGAAGCATATACCTGTTTTATGCGAACAGAAATGGACCACCTGGTCCTGGGAAATTACTTGCTCAACAAGTCTGAGCAACCCGTCCTGGCAGATGATGTGGATTGGAAAAGGCAATATGAACTCGATTAAATTAGGACTGGGATCATGCTAAATCAGGAATTAAAGCTGATCTGGACTGGTACAGACCATGGAGAATTTCGCAAATTTGGAAAAACCATGGGTGTTTTTCTAATGCTCCTTGGTCTGGTTATCTATTTCCTTTCCCTCAATTATGCACTTCCTTTGGTCTCAATAGGAGCTATAATCTTGCTCCTGGGACTCCTTGTCCCGAGTCTTCTAAAACCCCTTTTTATTATCTGGATGAGCTTGGCACTAATACTTGGGTTTATTATGACTCGAATTATCCTTGGGCTCATCTTTTTTCTTATATTCAGCCCTATTGGTCTGGTATTCAGACTCATCAAAAAAGACCACCTGGATGAGGCTATTGATACTGATGCTGCATCCTACTGGAGGATAAGAGACTCCAAACCATATGAACCTGGTATGTCTGAGAAACAGTCCTAAGCTATAGTATGAGCAAGCTGTCCATAGCCAGGGAATTCATCTTATTTCTCCGCGAAAACAAAAAGACCTGGATGATCCCCATTGTAGTCATGCTTTTGTTTTTGGGAATTATCATTGTTGTGGGTCAGGGTAGCTCGTTGGCGCCCTTCATTTATGCCATTTTTTAAGTACTTGAGATTTTCATGAGAAGTAAAAAAATCCTCTTCAGTATTCTTGCGACACTCCTCCCTGTTGCCTTTCTTGCATTAATTGAACTATCCCTATGGATTGTAGATGCCTATCCGCAACCTCCACTTTTTTTCGAGATTACAGAAGGGGATACATCTTATACTCAAATCAACTCCCAGGTGGGTGAGCGCTATTTTGACAAAGCCATCATGCCAGTTCCAAATCTGTATCCACAGAAGTTTAGTTCTGCAAAAAGTGCTGGAACTATACGCATATTTTGTCTGGGGGGCTCCACAACGGCGGGCTTTCCCTATGAAATGACCACGCCTTTCCCAAAACAGCTTGCTCTTCTGTTGGAAGCGGATTATCCCGACAGAAACTTTGAAGTTATCAATATGGGCCTGTCCGCCATCAACAGCTTTACTGTGGTGGACTGGATTCCTGAGATACTGAAGCAAGAACCTGATTTGATCCTGCTTTATATGGGTCACAATGAATTTTATGGCGCCTACGGTACTGGATCAACCATATCTCTTGGCCATGATGGAAGAATTGTTCGTCTTGTTTTAAAATTTCAACAATTTCGGGTCGTTCAGATGATCAACTCCATCATCAGAGGTTTTGCTGATCCTCCGCCTTCTGAAGTCAATCCAACCCTTATGGAGAAAGTGATAGATAATAAATTCATTGAAACCAACTCCATGCTCAGGATTAAAACACGGGAAAATTTCTCAGCAAACTTAGATGTAATCCTTACAGCATGTAAATCAGCCGGTGTACCAGTAATCCTGAGCAACTTGGTCAGCAATATCAAAGATCAAGTGCCCCTGGATGTGACTTCAAACCCACAGCAAACATCTAGCAAAGCTCACATGCTATATCTCAAGGGTCTCCGCGAATTTCGACAAGGTGATACAACTACTGCCCACATTTCACTTACCCGTGCTAAAAATACTGATCAGGTTCCTTTTCGTGGGAACGATTATCTCAACGAGATCCTCCAGGTAAAAGCCGGCCGGTTTTCTCATCCCATCGTTGATATGAAATCCGCTTTCAGGCGTGCTTCCAGTTCGAGTATCCCTGGCAATGATTTATTTTGCGATCATCTACATCCCAACCCCACTGGTTACCATCTCATGGCACGGGAATTTCGCAAGGCAATGGATAGAACCGATTTACTACCCATGAGTCCCATTCAGGATACGACCATGCGACCCATACTGGTGACGGACCTTGACTGGGAAATAGGTGCCTTGCAGATATTCAAGCTGCTGCAACGCTGGCCCTTTGGCAACACTGGGGTTGATTACGCCGACTATACTCCCCATCACAATGAGGTGACTGTCCAACTGGCCAAGAAATACCTGTTCGATCATCATGTCTGGGGCAAAGCCCATAGTGATATGGCAGACTATTACCTCAAGTTGGGTGATTTGAATATGGCTTGCCAGGAGTATCAGGCAATCGTTGAAATGTATCCTGAAAAAACTGAGTATTATACAAAGTTGGTTGAATGTGCCAAACAAGCTCGTTTGTGGGAGCTGGTAAAACAGACTTGCCAGAAAGCACTAACCACAACTACGTCAAGAGGGATGTTCTATTACAATCTGGCTATATCACATCGAATGACTGGCGACCTAGTACTAGCAATGCCCCTTATTGAACTTGCTCTTAAGGCTCCTGAATTGACCAGAATTCAATCTGCAAATGTCCGTTTTACCTATGCACGATTTTTGCTCGAGGTTCAGAAACCCTCGGAGGCTGCATCGGTATTGACTGAATTGTTAAACGACAGCCCGGATTTTGTCGAAGCACGAGAGTTGCTCAACAGACTGATGAATTAATTTCTCGACGCTATCCCTATTGGATCAATGCTAAGGATTTCTTCTAAGCGTTATATCTCCAGGTCGCATACTAAAATCAAAAAAGAAATTGTTGGCGAGATGAAAATCGCCAATTGTGGCATCATCATGAACTGCCTTCAAGAGCAGAGTAATGCGTTCTTTGTGAAACTCATTGTTGGGAAATATGTGCCCCTGGATACTTCCTTTTATGCTATAACCATCATTCCAATCATCAACTTCAATTTCTGCATCAACTATTTCCGCATTGCCCACAGAACCAGTGATTTCCATATCCGCTGTAACTCGCAACGTGAACCGAACGATTCCAAGCTCGGTACCCAAGTTGACATTGTAAAAATTTCCTTCGCCTTGCCAGTCACCAATGAATTGGCCCAGGTTGGTTGTGTCCCCTTGTCCCATTACCTGAGTACAAAGACATAGAAAGAGGGTTGCTATAAATTTTGATCTAAACTTCATTTGAACTCCTCAAGGGTTTTGGAAACCAGAACTCCACCTGAGGTGTTTCAGGATTCATCCTCAACAACTCGGTTTCGAAGTAGAATGATCCCACTTACCAGAAGTGGACCCATAAAAAGAACGATGACCATTCCCCGGCCTTTTTCAAGAGGATTGGGACCAAATATTTCATAGAGGTGAAAGAAGTAGAAGAAGAAGGCTGACACTACGATCAAAATCACACCAGCAATTTTGGGCCATTTCTTGGCGACATAGGCCAGTAAGAAGAAGGGAGCTGCCAATAACGACTGCATGATAAGGGCTATTGGATCAGTAAGGTTTCCCACGATGTTAAATATCAGCCATACCCAACCAAAGCCGTAAAGAACACGTGAAACCGTTTTCTGGGGACCCCAGTACGATAGTAAAGAACTGAGAAACCAGGTGAACCAGAGTATGGCAAGAATCAGTGACACTGCAACCTCAGGTTCTTCAACATTTCGCTCACCAGATCGTAAATAGGAAACCAGCAAAAAGGTGAATAATCCAGCCGTTAGAAAAGCATGGTAGCCTGCCTGTCGATCAGCCCTTCGTTGAAATTCATCCTGGTCATTCAACACGCCCATTTCTCTCAAGATCCCTGGACCAAAGGTGCCCAGAGCTGCCAGCGACAAAAAAGTCCAGCTGATTTCTGAAAGTCCAAAACCGAGGAGAACAACAACACCGGCAAAAAGGGTCGCATGAGTGGGCTGCCAGTCAAAACGGCTAAATAATTTGCTTATCATCTTCCTACTCCTCCAATTCAAACATTTCTTCTACTGTGACTCCCAGAACTTGTGAAAGACGTAGTGCCAATCCCACAGATGGTGCGTACCGACCTTTTTCAATAGAGAGAATTGTCTGGCGAGTGGTACCTACTTTTTCAGCCAACTGTTCCTGGGTTAAATCCCCGGCTTTTAGTCGGCAGAGCTTCAAATTATTTCGAATATCATACTTGGGCCTCATACTCCAATATACAATAAACTATACATAATGGAAAGTTTATTTTACTTTTTGTCTTGCTTTGCTCTCTCCGTCACCATATTTTCCAATCACATCAAAAGATCACTTTTGATAAACCTTTGGAGGGAAACACAATGAGGTATTGTCTAACGCTTGGTATTATGATGACGATCTTGATGTCCTGTAGTGTCATTGATAAAGGCGCACAAAAATTATTTTTAGAACGTTCCGGACCATTCGAGGTAACAGTTTATCCCGTCCATGTAGTGGTTTCAGAAACAACCTCTGCAGATACATCCCTTCAAAAGGAGCTTGTTCAATACCTGAATGATAGTGGATTGGCCAAAGCTGTAGCTTCGGGGGGCGATGTGGATATCCCATTTGAATGGGGAGCTAATCAAGCAAAGATGTATCGCAGAAGCGCAGAAGCCTTTGCTGCTGCAGTGCAGCTTGATAAACCGGCTACATCCTATGCCCTACTTATAGAAACCCTAAGTATGGGGGTGGAAAACAACATGGGTGGTGTGCATTTCTACCTCGTTGATACTGCAGGTAAAGTTGTTGCCGGGACACTTTCAAACTCCCATTGGGAGGAATTTAAATCCATATCTCCCAAAGATAGAAAAGCAGGTATGCAAGTTGCATATACGCTCCTGAAAACACTTACCATCGAAACACCTTAATCACTTAGCCATCCCCACAGATATTTCTGCTGGGGATGGCTGATCTCCAAGCTTCATTCGAGTAACCCTCACTTTTTCATTCATCTCTTAACCTTTTTACTTCTATAGCGTCTCAGTTATGTTGTCGGCCAATTGAAACAATCATCGCTGGCCAATGCTCGGTCTCGATTTGATAAAGGAAATGTCCATGCTTCGATCCATAAAACTTACCCTCCCTTTGATATATCTAATCCTAATAACATCCACCCTTATTGCTCAACCTCAACACGGCCAGGGCAGAGGCGGTGGCAGTAGACCCAGTTCAGGCATTGCCGGAAAAGTCCTGGATGATGTGTCTGGAAATCCCATTCAATACGCCAATGTCATGCTCCACAATAGCGATACTGAAGAGGCCATCACAGGAACCATAACTGGTGAAAGAGGACGATTCAATATCACTCCTGTCAAACCGGGGCACTACTTCCTGACCATCAAATTCATGGGTTATGAACAAATGAAGATAGATAGCCTGACCATTACCATGGCCACGCCCATGGCCATGATCGGACAGGTCTTCCTGATTCCAGCTACTGTATCAGGCGAATCTGTAGTGGTTGAGCGGGAGCGTACCACCATGGAATACAAGATTGATAAAAAAGTGATCAATGTTGGGCAAGACCTTACCTCCAGTTCTGGAACAGCTGTTGAAGTGCTTGAAAACGCCCCTTCTGTTCAGGTAGACATCGATGGAAATGTGGAGTTGAGAGGCAGTAGCAATTTTACTGTGCTCATCGACAACCGTCCTTCTATACTGGATGGAAATGAAGCTCTCCAAACCATTCCTGCCAGCACCATTGATAACATTGAGATCATCACAAATCCATCAGCAGCCTATGATCCAGATGGTGTCTCAGGCATCATCAACATCATCACCAAAAAGAGTAAGCTGGAAGGCATCAGTGGGATTGCCAATCTGAATGCAGGTAGCCTGGGACAATTGGGTGGAGATTTTCTCATCAATTATCGCAACCACAATTACACGGCCTACATCAGTGCCGCTTATCATACTCGGATTTATGAAGGTCAGGATTCCACTCTTAGTGAAACAACGATTGGAGATACAGTTTATTCTGTGGGTCAACTTGGTGATAATCGCTTTCAGCATGGTGGCTATCGACTTCGCACAGGCATTGACTTCAATCTTTCAGACAAGGACATATTAGGCGTCAAGCTTTCCTATGGATCTAGAGGATTCAGTAGATCAGGTGAAAATTCATTTTCTGAGTATACGAACTATTTTGTCGTTCCAACATTATCTACTTCAGAAGCCTTATCTGAGCGTGGAGGCGCCTATTATGGTCTGGGTGCCAACTATGAGCATCAGTTCAACGGTCCTACACACCGCCTCGCCATAGATGGTCGCTACAGTATTCGAAGATCAGATGAGGAAAGCACAACTGAACAATTTGATATAAATGGGAACCAGATCAGTGGAAAAATCACCACTGAAGAAGGACCAACAAATCGTGGTCGCCTCGAGATTAAATACGAACAGCCCTTCGCCAATGACGGCAAGTTGGAAGCCGGCTATCAAATTCGTTCTGGACTTTCAGCAGATGAAAGTGGACTGCAGACATGGATTCCAGGAACTGGTGAATATGTTACGGCTACCACCTATGACTATGACACAGAGTATAAACGCAATATTCAGTCTCTGTTTGGGGTCCTCTCGACAAACATTGGTAAACTGGGTGTGCAAGGTGGCTTCCGTGCCGAATACACCTTCAGAAACATCGCCGTTATTGATAGTATAGATTTTGAAATCGATCGTTTGGATTATTTCCCAACCCTTCACTTATCATACAATATCACGCCAACTAAGAAGTTCATGACCAGCTATTCCAGACGGATTCGCCGTCCGCGAGGCTGGTTTCTGGAACCATTCGAAACCTGGACAGATGCCTATAATGTGAGAGTAGGTAACCCCGGGCTGTTGCCTCAATACATCAACTCAGCTGAAGCTGGGTATATGCAGTATTTTGGCAAGAACATGATATCTGCTGAGGTGTATTTCCGCGAGACCACCAATCTGGTTGAAAGGGTTCAAAGTGTGTATTCAGAGAATGTTATTTTGCATACTTTTGACAATGTGGGAAATTCTCTCTCTGTAGGAAGTGAAGTATCACTTCGTCTCATGCCCTTTGAGTGGTGGGATTTTAATCTCATGGGTAACATCTATCATTACGAAATCAATGATCAACCAGCCAGCTTCAACCAGAATATTGAAAGCGACAACTGGAGTCTGCGTTTTAACAATAATTTCACTGTCAATAGCTTGATCAAGTTGCAGATGAATGCCATGTACAATAGTGCCTCCGTTACGGCTCAGGGTGAAAGAGAAGCCATGTTCTTCCTGAATGCCGGTGCTCGTTTGAACATTATTGAAAATAAGCTAAGTGCTTCAATCAATGTCCGCGATATTCTGGATACCGGTGACCACGAGTTTACCAGTAGCGGTGACGGTTGGTATCGATATCAATCCTCTGATAGAGTGGCACCAATCTTTTCAGCATCAATTAAATACATTTTCAACAATTATCGTTCCAGGGACAGAAACGGGAATGGAGATGGAATGAACGGTGGAGAAAGTGCTGAAGGCGATGATTTTTAGATCACCCCAGTACCGTAGAAAGTATTTGATATGAGTATGAACTCCATTTATCATCTGATGTGATGATGAGAATTATAAATATGAAATCTTTGTTTCAGGATTCCGTGGGCGCACAAGCCCATGGATCAGCATATATATGTGGAGAATGTTATAGGTAGACCTATTCATTAACACAACCCCTTAGAGGTATTTAAAGCCCCGCTGATCCCCAGAGATAGCGGGGCTTTTTTGTTTCAGGAGATATAACCAAATAACCAAATAACCAAATAACCAAGAAAGGGATTAGAGATGAACCTGAAAGACATGGTAAAAGGAGGACAAAAAGTAAGAATCAGTTTTTATAGCCGAGGGAGTTTGTGGTACATCACAGAAAGTGGTTTCGAATTCCCGGTACCTGTAGGAGACCGAGCTGAAGTTGGCAATGCCACCTTCCTCGCGGAGGATAAAGCCATCTATTTCATGCGCTACATCCGAAAATACATCCAGTTTCTGGAAGACGCACGCACGGAAGCACAAAAAAGATCCTAGCAATACAAGAAGCTATCCTAAAAGGGTGGCTTCTTCTTTATTTAAGAACAAGGAACACCGATTGATGATTGAAGAAGTTGAGACACAAACCTCGGCCTTCGAAAATCGTTAATCCTTGTTCGATATTCAAAAGAGGTCCTCCCAAAAGGCGTAGCTTCTATACCTAAGAACCTGCCTTCGCTTATCAGCTTCGACATGGCAGGCAAGGAACATCCATTAAAGATTGAAGAAGTTGAGCAAGCTTCAGCATTGGAACCTGCTCCTCGCGGGTCGGATGAATGGATACCAACGCATTCTTTGCTTCAGCTTATCAATAAGGTGATAGACAAAATGGAACTGTATTCAGATCTTGACAGTAGTCTCGGAGGTAATTGTTAAGACTTTCGAAGGTTAGAGTATACATAAATTTGTGGTAAAAGAAAAAAGACGACTTCAAGTTCTGAGACAGCCTCTTGTATTTAAATCTTCAAACCTGTTTTTGAAATTTTATGTAGAAGGAATTACCACCCCGAGATCTTGGACGAACACCAACATCGGCATTGTGTGCCAGAGCAATTCGTTTTGCAATGGCCAGACCAATTCCATCGCCAATTTGAGATTGATCCAATTGTACGCCGCGCTCAAATATTATTAATCCTGCATCTTGTTCAAGCGTTTCACCCTCATCTTTAACTTCAACAATTATAAATTCATCCTCCCTTTTAGCCACGATAGACACTTCACTACTATTCCCGGCATATTTTAGAGCATTGCTGAGGTAGTTATTAAAAACCTCTACAATAATTGGATTTGCATAAACTGACATATCTGTAGGGATGGAGGTATTTGTTGTTATACCTTTTTGAGCGAACGCTTTTTCAAACTCTTCCAGAGCAGAACGGATGATTTTTGAGAGATTGAGTTCGCTAAGTTCGATAAATTAATTCATCGATATTTGAGTCAGGGCTCGCGCATTTGAAATTACTTCAATGAGTCTGAGACTACTCGAATTGATAGTCTGTATCATTTTATTCTCTGGCGATTCATCTCTTAACATGTCCGAGATACCATAAATCGCATTGACGGGATTCATAATATCGTGATTGATAATATCTAATAGAAGGGACTTGAATTCGTTCTCCCATTCAAGTTTCTCAGCCAGGTCTTTGTATTTATCATTTGATTTTTGGAGGGCCTCTTCGTGGAGGATGGATTGTTCTATATCCCTATCTACACCTCTAAAGCCAATAAGTTTTCCCCCTTCATCAAATAGTGGTTCCCCTGAACTTTCTAAAATTTTCAAGTCACCATTTTTATGTCGAAATCTGCCCCTGAAATGCTGCCAGGGGACACCGTCTTTAAGTTCGGTGTTAAACGTGTCTATTTTTTCAGGAGTGGCAAGTTCAATAGGCCAGAACATGCTAACGTGTCTACCAATGAGTTCCCTGGCTTCATATCCCAAAATAGTTTGTACGGCATTATTGGAATAGGTGTGGATTCCATTCACATCCATTTCCCACACCCAATCTGTCAGAGAGTCAAGAAACCTCCTTAACTCAGTGTTCACCAGACCGTCATTTTTTAGTTGGGACATGATGCAATTAAAATAAGGTAATTATCCCTGAGTGAAAGTGTAGAAGAACCTTATAAATCGGGGTGCAACAAGAGGACATGAATGGCAAATTCGAGGTCCCCTTCTTTGAGAGCTACCTTCGCTGCAATCTCAATATCCTTCTTGGCCTGGACAGGATTGGAATCCAGTTCATCCATCCCGTGAAGAAATAATTTGGAGTATTTCGACGAAGGTTTATCTGCTCTTACCCTGTTGATATATTGTTGCAGTTCATCCTGATTTGGTAATTCTTCTAATGAGCCCAGTTTGCCAAGGTCATTTCCCGTGAGGATGCTTGATTCTCTAATAAAACCTGGTAGCTGATCAATACCCATCCCCTGTCTTGTGGGTTTATTCACAGTGAATAGAGCGGCTCCTGAAGCACGTGTATAGTAATTGAAGCCATTGCGTCCAATAAGGTCCAATGCGTCTGGAGTCATTTTCCCATCTTCCATCACCGCTTCAGAGACATGGAATCTCAGCACACGGCACAAGACAAGGTTTCCAGATCCCTTGGTACCGCCCAGAGGTATGATCTGCTCAACCTTACACTCCATATGGAAGGGGGAATTTTTAACACGTTTCGGCCGAACCACTTCAGACTCCAACGTTTCAAAACCTGCTTTGGTGAATTCGCTTAGTTCTGGACCATAAGCGGTTGAGGCCAGGCTGACTTGCTCAATCAAATCAAAGGGGACAGCGTGGACCACACACTCCGGTATCTTTTCCAGATTCAAGAGTGTATCCTTGGCGGACCCATCCTTGCCGCTGTAGGCTGGGGAAAAAGCGATATAAGGAGGATTTGCGCCAAAGGCGTTAAAAAATGAAAATGGTGCGAGATTATCAATGCCATCTTCCGAGATGGTTGAAACCAGAGCTATGGGTCTTGGGCTCACCCCGCTGAGTAATAAGTTGTGAACCTCTCGGAGGGGCTTTTGTTCAGGATCAACGCTGATAAACCCTCTAGATGTTGTCTCATTCACAGCAGTTATTCCTTATGAAATCATTTTCTTCTTGGCCAGAAGTGAGTGGTCCGAACCACTTGATACCATGGTATTATTTAAAACCCCTAAACCATCAATCCTGAGTTCGATTTCATCAAGGGGTGCTAGCCAGGTGGGAATAAATTCTTCACCAGCTTCGTCGGCTTGAAGAGCGGCTGTTCCATTTAATTCCAAATAGCAACCACTTCCCACAGTCCCGGAGCCAATGACATCTCCAGGATAGAGTTCCACGCCATAGGAAGCCCGCTCAATAATTTCAGCAAAGGTCCAGGTCATATCCTTCATATTACCATCTGAGATCTGGGTTCCATTGTGGTAAGCCTGCATACCCAGGGAATAGGTCAGCCCAAAATCTGTCTGGATTTTGAATTCTTCCAACTCATCAGGTGTGACCAGCCAAGGACCAATCGATGTGGCAAAATCTTTTCCTTTGGCAGGACCAAGATTGAGTTTCATTTCCTCCATCTGCAGCAGTCTGGCTGAAAGATCATTCATGATGGTATATCCAGCGATATAACTGTCTGCGTCCTTGGACTGAATATTTTTGCCTCGTTTGCCAATCACAATGGCCACTTCAAGCTCAAAATCCAGCTTGTGCTCATGATCCGTTTCAACTTGAATATCTCCACCACCGAAAATGGCATTATGGTTTGTGAAATAGAAAATGGGATACTGATCAAACTCGGGGATCATGGGAACCCCACGATTTCGGCGTGCTGTTGCAACATGTTGACGAAAGGCATAGGCATCCCGACAGGAGGGTGGATTGGGAATGGGCGCCAGTAACTCAGCATCTTTTACCGTCGAAACGCCCAGACCGCGTTTGATCCGCTGATCCAGAGTTTTGAGGGTCTCCATTCCTGCCTCTTCCAGATAAAGGAGTTCCAAAACCGTTTGGGGTAATTCAACACCGATGGTCTCCCCACCTTTTTGAATATCGTAGACCTGCTCTTGTATCAAGAGTCCACTTCTATGAGAGTTCCCTGATTTATACGAAACAATTTTCATTTCTATATCTTCCCCTGATTCAAAATTATTTGATAGACTTCTTCCATGATGTCGACGGCAAACTCCGTTTCATCCATGGTCCCAGAATTTACCCTGATTCCATTGGGTACACCGAATTTATCCACATGACGTACAATCAATCCGCGATTGGCACATTCCTCGGCAAATAGAGCAGCATCGGATTCCGTGGGCATTAAGGTGAGGATGAAATTGGTGTGGGTTTTGACTTGAGGAATACCTATACGGTCAAAATTATCTTTCAGCATATTAAGTGACCGTCGATTCAGATCTATGGTCTTTTGGAGGAATTCAACATCATCCAGGGCTGCAATTCCAGCCTGTTGGGCCAGAAGATTTGGCTCAAAAGGTAGTTTAACCTTATAGAGTGCCTCAATGACTTTGTCAGGTCCCACTGCAAAGCCAATACGTAAACCTGCCAGGCCCTGTGCTTTAGAAAGGGTCCTCGTGATTACCAGATTTTCATAATCATACCTGACCCCATTGGGGTAATCCTGAAATTCGCTGGCATAATCCGTATAGGCTTCATCGAGAATCACCATGATATGATCGGGAACTTGAGCCATAAAGGCTTCAAATTCCTGACTTGAAAACATGGTTCCAGTTGGATTGTTAGGGTTAGCCAGATAGATCATGCTGGTTTTTTCGGTGATGGCTCCTTGAAGGGCCTGGAGATCAAAACCATAATCCTTGAGCGGTAGTTTGATAAGTTTACGTCCGGTTTTGCTGATAGAGACATAAATGCCAATAAAGGTGCCCTCGCAAGTAATGATCTCATCACCCTCTTCGGTAAAAGCGGAGACGATATAAGCTAGAAGAGAATCTGTGCCGTGACCGCAGATAATGTGATTGGATTGGACCGAATACTTCTTAGCGATGGCCTGCACCAGGTCATAGGAGGCCGGATCGGAATATCGGTTCAGACCTGAGAGAGCTTCTTCAATGGCTTTCAGCGCCTTGGGGCTTGACCCCAGGGGATTCTCAGCTGAAGCCAGTTTCACTATACGAGTAAGATTCTTCTCTCTGGCTAGTTCGGAGATGGGCTTCCCCGCTTTATAGGGAATTAATTGTTCGACAAAGTGTGGTATTTTAATCATATCTGTTTATAACCATGATTTTGGATAATTATTGTCTTGGGACTCGTGAACCTTTACCGTTGGTTTGAGAGGCTCAAAGGTATCGATCATAAATGCATATTCATCAGTTCGCTCTTCACCAACCGATGCTTCAGTTCTACCTGGTTGTGGACCATGGGGAATACCTCCAGGATGCCAGGTCAGTGAGCCTGCACTGACGCCCTTACGTGACATAAAATCTCCATCCAGATAGTAAAGCACTTCATCGCTGTCCACATTGTTGTGGAAATATGGAGCTGGAATTGCTGCTTCATGGAAGTCAAATGGACGCGGCACAAAATTACAGATAACAAATGCATCTGTGGTATATAGTAAATGGACTGGTGGTGGCAGATGAATGCGTCCCACCTTGGGGTGATAATCCTTGATGTTGAAACTAAAGGGATAGAGATATCCATCCCACCCCACCACATCAAAGGGATGGTTGGGGAGAATATGTTCTGAGTATTGAGCGTCCATTTTTACAATCAGTTTGAATTCACCTGACTCATCGATGGGGTCCATGAACTCTGGTGGTCTAAAGTCCCTTTCACTATAGGGAGCATCCTCTGTAAGTTGCCCATATTCATTACGGAAATGCTTAGGGATATCAAAGGCGGTAGTGGACTCGACAATCAATAGTTTATTGTTATCAAAGTCATCGAATTCCATGGAATAAATCGTACCCTTGGGAACAACAATCTGGTCACCGGGACCAAATGGATTCGCGCCATATGAACTTTTTAGCACACCTGAGCCATGATGTACAAAAATCAGCTCTGAAGCCCTGGCATTTCGATAAAATATATCAGAATTCTGGGTGACTTTGGCTGTGGAGATTGAACACTGGCTGTTCTCCAATAGTTTTTCCCTGCTGTGGATGTAGTCGCCACCACAGGGGTCTTTATCAGTATCACAATGTGTATAAACTACAGGGGCATCATCCAGAGTTTTGGGACCTTCAATCGATATTTTTCGTATCACCTGGGTGGCTGATGGAAGATGATGATGATAGAGGTTCGAGTATATACCCGAGAAACCTTTGCTGGATACCAACTCTTCCCGGTACAACGCTTTCCCATCTGCTTTATAAAATGTGGTGTGTTTGACTCTGGGAATCTCACCTAATTTATGATAAAATGGCATACCCCACTCCCTCTATTCCTTGATAATTATTATTCTGCCACATCAATTTGACTATAAATTTCCTCTTAAACCCTGGTCTTCTTCAATGGCTTCAAACAAGGCTTGAAAATTACCCTTCCCAAATCCCTGGGCACCGGCCCGCTGAATAAACTCAAAGAAGAATGTGGGTCTGTCTCCAATGGGTTTTGTGAACAACTGGAGTAAATATCCACCTGAATCATTATCACAGAGGATTTTCAGTTTCTGGAGTTCATCAATATCCTCTTTGATGTTGATATCTTCTCTCGCTCTCAATGTGTCATAATAGGTGTCAGGTACATTGAGAAATTCCACACCATTCTCTCTCAAGGTGCGAATCGTATGAATAATATCACCGGTTTGTATGGCGATATGCTGAACTCCCGTTCCGTGATATTGTTCAATATATTCCTCAATCTGGGATTTCTTTTCCCCTTCGTAGGGCTCATTGATAGGATTCTTAATCGTTGATTTTTCAGAACGCACCACCTTTGATAAAAGAGCTGAATATTTTGTACCAATATCTCCCTTTTTAAAATCAATAAAGGTTTCAAAATTCATGGTGCGAACATAATAGTCGGCCCATTTGTCCATTTCATTTTCACGGACATTCCCCACGATATGATCAATACCAATCAAACCTGCATCCCCTGAGGTCAATTGGATATCCTGGATTGGTTTGTCATAACCAGGTAGAAATATATGCTTGTAGTTGTCCCGATTGATGTAGACCAATTCAGTATCATCGTACAGACGGATAGCTGCTTCTGTGATGTAGCCATGCTCATTTTCAATTTTTTGAGGTCGTCTTTGAATAACGGCACCCTGTCTGACAGCATGATCAAAAATTTTCTCTACATCGTCGACTTCAATGGCCCAGCGTTTCAATCCATCACCATGGAGGTTGAGAAAATTCGATACCTCAACTGTGCTGGGTTGCAGACTGCCTGTAATGACAATCTTCAGATCGTTCTGGGTGAGATAATAGGAAATCCTGTCTCGACAGCCCGTCTCAGGTCCAGAGTAACCCTCTATTTTCAGCCCGAGAGCTTTGGCATACCAGTAGGCCACCATCTTGGCCGAGCCTACATAAAACTCCACATAGTCATACCTGCGGATTCCTAATGAATCAGACATTTCAATTCCCTCTATGTTCATGAGAGGCATCGTCCATGAGATGCTTCATTCCAAAATCAATTAAATGTTTACTCCTAGGAGACCTCTGCCCCTGTTGATCCAGATAGGTCGTCAGTGCATACTCTAGCTCACTTCCCGTGTCACAGAGCTCAAGTATTTCCAATACCAGCAACCAATCCTCTGGATGGTCCTTCTTCAGCTTTATAAAAACATCCTTAAAATCTGCTGATGCTCTGTCTTCGCGAGCAAGTCGCACTTGACCATACAACTGCTCCAGATTTTTCAATTTTTGTGATGGCTCCACCTGAATAGTCTGTTCATCTGGTACTCGGATTATTTGATCAAAACTCTTGGGATCTGCTGGACCAGCGTATGCAGATACAACATCTCGGCCCACAGCCATATCATAAATACCCCAGGCAGGAGCAAATAAAATCTGGTCACCCAGAGTAACAGTACAATTCTCAAAGCTGATGAGAACAATCTTCCCTTGTAAATTTCTTTTACCGGTAACCACTTCTCCTTGAACCAGGACACCACTCTCAAATTCGATTGAAGTCTTTTTACCTTCATAAATGTCATAGGCCATGAGATCTCTGGGACTCATGTCTTCTATGGCAAGATTCACCCCTTTTAGCTTCCCAAGTGGAGATCCAAAGCCTTCATGATGATAGGCTTTGCCATGACCTACCAGTTCTCGATCTCGCAAAGCGAGGGCCGTCTCACCAATGGTTCGGACATAGGCGGGCTTGCCTTCTATGGTGATTACATCATCAAAAACACCAGATATTTGTAATCCTGTACTCAATTCAATCGTACCGAGTCGTTTTGACCCCACCAGCTTTGCGACACCTTCGAGACCACCTTTACGCAGCGCCATTTTATTGGCCAATTCTTCGAGGACAAGGCTGAGATGAGCAAAATCGGGGGTGATATACAGATGGGGTTGTGGTTTGGTGATATCAAAATCCTGGTAGGCTGCCTCGAGAGTATAGGGTCGTTTTTCAACTCGATCGCTGAGACATCCGCTGCTCTCCCCAATGGATGACAACAAGCCGGCACCATAAATTTTTACTGCTTCACCAACCTGGATTAATCCATACTCAACTGTCCACCAGTGTAGGTTACGAATCAAGGCCATCTCGCTGGGTTCACCCATATTCATCTGGAGATCGCTGATGCGTTTTTCAGCGATGAGTACTTCCTCCCGCCTGGTTCCTGGAGCTTCCTTGATGATTGAGAGGTGTCTCACAGCTTCATAGAGTTGATGATCTTTATTGCTACCGATGGCCTTGGAGCCCACTTCGCCAAAACGTCTGATATACTCTGCATATTCAGGATTGGCAATGATTGGGGCGTGACCGGCGCTTTCATGAATAATATCAGGGGCTGGCGTATATTCGATGTGTTGGAGCTGGCGGATATCGGCAGCTATCACGAGGACATTATACGCCTGAAACTCCATAAAGGCAGCCGGTGGGATAAAGCCATCCACTGATACAGCAGCCCAACCAATCCTGGCAAGTACTTCATTCATGGTCTCCATATCAGGAATATTATCTACTGAAATGCCCGTCTTAGTCAGTCCATCCAGATAGCTGGGATGGGCAATTTTCTGGAGGTGACGAACATTCATACGCATAACAAAACGCCACACTGCCTGATCAATAGTGCTATAATCGCTATAAATTTGAGGTTTGATGAATTGTTTTAAGTGGACAGGCAAATTGTCCAGGATCGTATTCCCCATGTCTGGCATTGTTTTAACCATGAACTCCCTGTAGCGCTATTACATACTTGTTGATGCGCTATAAATCGATCGCTAACCTGTTATTATCAAGTGACTTTATCCCCACTTATGGATTGAAGAAGATAATCTCGAAGCAGGGGTGTACAAGATTTGATTTGAGATAATTATTGTCCTGTTACAATCTACTCCCATTCCATCTGGTTTCACACAAATGGTAAGCATACTCTGGCAATTTGCTAAGGTGGGTGGACTGATTTGGATTGGGTGCTCAGCCCTAAGAACTTTTCAGTTCATCAACCAGTGGAGGGCATGGCTTCTCTTATACCAGGCATAACTAACTTCTGGAAAATTCCATCCATTCTGGCAGGTGAATAGGGTTTATTATTATCAAACCACCATCGGAGAAGCGTAAGTAGTACACTGGCTACATGATGACCCAATAGGGATAGTGGAACCTCTGGTTTTTGTTCCGTGTGAAGCCATTTCTTCAGTTCTTCTTCGACATGTATTCCTAGATGCTTCTGTATCTTCTGAATCATCAAATTAATGCCCCGACCTCCCATGATAGCCTTATGAAGCAGGAATTCCTCCTGTGCATGCTGGAAGAGTGGCTCAGTTGATAGTATTTTTTTGTGATCACAATGATCGGGGTGTTCCAGCGTAAGAATTAGACTATGGAGAATATCATCCATCCCACTGATGAGTAATTCTTCCTTATCACGATAATGGGAATAAAAAGTGGATCGTCCCACATCAGCACGATCGAGAATATTCTGAACAGTTATGGTATCATAACCCTGTTCAGTCATTAGTGACATGAGGGCTCCTCTTAAAAGAGTCCTGGTCCTTGTCACCCTTCTGTCAGTCCTACCTTGATCCAATTTTGTGCCCTCACTTTCCGAACAATTTCACAGGATTGTTCAGAATTGAACAAATCAGGCGGCTTGTCTGTTGACATACCTTTTTCTCAATAATATACTATTTCCGAACAACGTGTTCAGTAATGAATTGTGTGTTTTAGAAAAGGAGCAAATAATGAGTGCACATAGTCCAGCCCCCACAACAACAGGACAAACCATACCATGGGCATCCCTGTATGATACGCTCGTCGGGATCATGTCCTTGGGTAAAGCAAAAAAATTACGTCTTGAAATAGCTGCTAAAGCACCCTACAAATCAGGGGATAAGGTGCTGGATGTTGGTTGTGGAACTGGTGACCAGGCAATCTTAGCCAGTGATATTGTTGGAAATGAGGGCGCCGTGTTTGGGTCAGATGCTTCCCCGAAGATGATTCATATTGCACGCTCAAAGGCTGAAAAGTCGAAGCTGGATTTGGATTTCCAGGTGGACCTCATTGAAAACATCTCACACCCCGATGAAATTTTTGATGTGGTTATGAACAGCTTGGTCATGCACCACCTACCAGGCGACTTGAAGATAAAAGGGCTTAATGAATTTTATCGAATTTTGAAACCAGGAGGCTCAGTATATATCGTGGACATGGAGTCGGTTGATGGAAGCCTCTTTCAGCGATTGGGCGATTTTGTAATTCACCTTCATGGGGGTAACAAGAAACTGAGAGACAATGTTCAACGCCTCACCCCCTTGCTAAAGGATAGTGGATTTACTGATATTTCTACAGGTCGGGTAAATCGACAACTCGCATATATATGTGGAAAAAAATAATCAAAGGATAATTCTGTGACACGTCAAGATCACCATCACATGGATCAGCAGGAGAATGAAACTAAAACATGGCGGGTATTTACTCTGACCTTTATCATGATGTTTGTAGAAATCGGAGCCGGGTATATCACTGGTTCTATGGCTCTGTTGGCAGATGGCTGGCATATGGGAACCCATGCTGCCGCCTTTGGAATTGGTATTTTCGCTTATCGATACACCCGACGAAATATTGGAAGTAAACGTTTTTCATTTGGACCAGGTAAGGTGACAACCCTGGGAGGTTTTGCCAGCGCAGTTGCCCTGGCAGTGGTGGCTCTGTTCATGATCATAGAATCTATTGAGCGATTTATTGAACCTGTTTCAATTCAATTTAATGAGGCCATTATTGTGGCTATCTTGGGATTGATGGTCAATGTCGTTTCAGCCGTATTGTTAATGGGCACTTCGCTCGAGGATCACACCCATAGTCATGATATTGAAGATCATAACCTGCGCTCCGCCTATTTTCATGTGTTGGCAGATGCTCTCACTTCAATCCTGGCTATTGGTGCACTGCTCATGGGAAAGTATTGGGGCTGGCAGATGATGGATCCCCTCATGGGAATAATTGGTGCTATAATCATCCTTAAATGGTCAAAAGGTCTGCTATCGTCTTCGGCTGAAATCCTGCTAGATCGGGCTGCAGGGAATGAGATGGAAGCGACAATTCGTCGAGAATTTGAAAAAAGAGAAAAATCTGTTCTTGATCTTAAAATGTGGTTTGTGGGACCCAATGAGACGGCGGCAACAATAAAAATAACAGCGACCAGGCATGCAGAACCAGATTGGATAGAAGGAATATTGAAGAATATCCCTGGATTATCCTATCTCAATGTTGAAACGGTTTTGAACAAAAATTAGTATTTGATGAGCCACTCCCACCAAGACGGCGACAGCCCCCCTGGTATGCTCTGTTGATTTATCCGGGATAAGGTATGATTTGAGCTGTTCGGGGGATAGAAAAAGCCCTCAAGTATCGAGGGCTTTCGGAAGGAATAGTTTTGGAATCAGGAGTAATGTTTAAGCGTTTTTCTTGCCCCACTTCTTAGTTTTCCAGCGACCAATCTGTTTGGGCCAGTCATAATTCTTTTTGTGATTGAAACCCTTGGTCCAGCGATAATGATGAGGATGCTCGGTATCTTTAAAATCGATTTGGTTATCATACTCTTCGCCGTGTTCCATGGTGATGGTCTTACCAACGATGGGTCCGCTGAGCTCGCCTTTTTTCAGTACGATGGTTCCAGCAGTGTAGATAGCGCCATTGATCTTATCTTCGCGATCATAGTTCTTACCTTCAGCTTCGATCTCAAAATAACTATCTGAGCGAGTGAAGACTAAAGCAGGCATGGCATCAGCACTATCAATAGGTGCAGGAGCATTGATAATGTTCTGATGTTCAAAATTTATGTACTTACCAGTAAATACTAAAGTGCTGTTCTCAAAGGTACAGTTCTTCAATTCAATAAACCAACCAGTAAAGATGTGGATTCCTTCTCCACCAAAATCTTCAGTATCTAAATCATTCCACTGATACCAGCTCTGGGTATGAGTAGCAACGGCATTGTCAGTAAAGTAATCAAGATCTACTTCAGGCATGAAGGAAAAGAAGCGTGACTGATTCTCTTCGTCAGCATCAACATCGTTACCATTGGTATTGATAGTCTCGTCAGAAGCCAGGGCACGATCAAAGTGAGTATCTTCAGAAAGGTCTAATAAAATCTCAGACTCCATCTGGAATTTATCAACATTCACTGACAGGATGTTTAAGGTTGCGTCCCATGTAGTGATAACGCCATCAACTTCTGAATTCACTAAAGAGTCAACTCCAGTGTTAATGCGCCATAAGGCTTCATTGATTGAAGACTCGGTAGCATACTGAAGTTTGATGTTGTTGATGGTTTCCATTGAGTTAGAGCTGGACAGATACGACACATTCAATACGGCAACACCGGTGAAGGAAAAGATTGTGAAGATCATTAATACGGCTACTAACATGCCTATTATATATTCAAATGCTGTGCCACAAATTACACGAGGGTTAACACCAAAGAATACAACAAGATAGACATGTCATAAAAATATGCATATTCAAAATCACGTCATAATTGTGTCACAAAGCAGCAGCATTGTAATCAAAATATGTCATATAATTCTAACGGAATCTGGAAATATCAGTAGAAATGAGGGCTAAAATGGTGAAAACAGTGCATAAAACAGAGGATACGCACACTATAAGTACATAATATACAGTATGATAAACAAGTGTAACAATTTGTATGCAAATTCAATGGGGTTGTGCAAAATCGCGATAAGCCAACCAGGTGAATTATCTATATCAAGCAATTATGTAATCAAAATATTACG
>JADHVL010000004.1 GCA_016784025.1 Fidelibacterota bacterium
AAAGGTTCTGATACCATGGTTCACCTGGCCAGCGCCTGGGCTGAATCCTTTATGAAGTCACACCCTGATGCTGATATTTCAGTGACTGGTGGTGGCTCTGGAACCGGTATTGCCGCCTTGCTCAATGGAACAACAGATATCTGCATCGCATCTAGAAGCATAAAAGCTAAAGAGGTTACCCTTGCTAAAGAAAAGGGTCTGGAGCCCAATGAGATCGTCACGTCCCGTGATGGAATCGCCGTCGTTGTAAATCCAGAAAATCCCATCAACGAACTAACCATCGAACAGATTGGTAAAATCTATACAGGTGTCTATACCAACTGGAGCGATCTGGGAGGTCCGGACGAGGATATCGTCATTCTCTCTCGTGAATCCAGTTCAGGGACCTATGTTTTCTTCCAGGGTCACGTCATGAAGAAGAAAGACTATTCTCCAAATGCCATGTTAATGCCTTCCACATCAGCTATAATTCAGAGTGTAACCCAGGATAAATGGGCCATAGGGTATGTAGGACTTGGCTATGGTGTACAAGCCGGTGATAAGGTAAAAATGCTGCCTGTTATGAATGATGCTGATAGCCCTGCAGTTGTACCCTCCGTAGCCACAGTTCAGGATGCAACGTATGGAATCGCCAGACCCCTGCATTTCTACACCAATGGTGTACCTGCAGGTCTCACCAAAGATTTTGTTGATTTCGTCCTCTCAGAAGCTGGCCAGGCAATTGTTCTAGAAACAGGTTACGTACCAGTTAACTAATGAACACCTGGCGAGATAAAGCAATACACACGATACTGGTAGGGGCTGCTTCTACCAGTATCCTGATTGTATTACTTATTTTCGTTTTTCTCGGGAAAGAAGCTTTTCCCTTTATCTGGGAGGTTGGTTTTGGCGAACTCTTTCGCACAAAGTGGATTCCCGTTTCATTCAAAGCAGAAATATTTGGTCTCATCCCCCTGATCTCTGGCTCTCTGCTGGTTACAGGGTTTGCCACCTTGATCATGATTCCATTTGGGGTCTTTGGTGCAATCTATATTGCTGAATTGGGTACAGAAACTGAGCGAAGTTTTCTAAAACCTTTTATTGAAATTTTAGCTGGTATTCCGTCTGTCGTGATTGGCTTTTTTGGCCTGGTGGTACTAAGTCCCATCATCAAGAGTGCCTTTGGTTTAAATACCGGTCTAACTGGACTAACGGGTGCCATACTTCTAGCCTTTATGGCCATTCCAACGGTCATTACCGTGAGTGAGGACGCTATTCAGAGCGTGCCGAGAGCATACCGTGAAGCTTCGTTGGCACTGGGCGCCTCTAAACTGCAGACTATTTTCAGAGTCATTGTACCTGCAGCTCTACCAGGCATCATTGCCGCCATCATGTTGGGTATGGGGCGCGTAATTGGGGAAACCATGGCCGTTCTCATGGTCACAGGTAATGCAGCCAAGTTGACTCTCAACCCCTTTGATTCTGTGAGAACCATGACTGCGACTATCGCGGCAGAAATGGGTGAAGTTGCCTTTGGCAGTCATCATTATCAGGCTTTATTCTGGGTGGGGATCTTCCTGTTGATCATGACCTTTGGCCTCAATGTTGTAGCACAAAAAGTTCTCAGAAAGTACCAGATGCGATGAAACTTTTTAGCAAAGAAAGTTTGATAATTAATTCGGTCCGCCTGGTCACCTACTTTATTGTTGTGGTTGTAGGCTACCTGCTTTTTGATATTGTCGTTAAGGGTGCTCCAACCATAAGTTGGTCCTTTCTTACCGATCTCCCCCGAAAGAGTGGTGCTGAAGGTGGCATTTATCCAGCCATAATTGGGACTGTATATCTGGTTTTGGGAGCCATTACTGTGGCTTTGCCTTTGGGAATGGCATCGGCAATTTATTTGTCTGAATATGCCATGCGGGGGAAACTCAATCAGGGTATACGACTGGCAATCATCACGTTGGCCGGTGTCCCTTCAATTGTTTTTGGTTTGTTTGGTTTGGGTTTATTTGTACTCTTTTTTGGCTTTGGCGCTTCCATTCTTGCAGGAAGTCTCACACTATCCTTCATGATCCTACCGACCATTATTGTCTCCAGTGAAGAGGCGCTACAGGCTGTCCCAATGGGGTTAAGAGAAGCCAGCCTGGCGCTGGGAGCAACACAATGGCAAACCGTTTATAAGAGTGTATTGCCTTTTGCCCTCCCGGGAATGTTCACGGGATCGATTCTGGGGATTGGTAGAGCTGCTGGTGAAACTGCACCCATCTTGTTAACTGTGGCCGCCTTTTTTCTACCACGCCTACCCAGCTCAATTTTTGACCAGGTCATGGCACTCCCCTATCACCTCTATGTATTGGCCACCCAGCATCCTGACACAGAAAAAGTATTGCCCATGCAATATGGGACCGCTCTGGTTTTGATCATCATTGTGGTGTTTTTTAATCTGACTGCTATCATATTACGCAATCATTTCAGAAAGAAAATTCAATGGTAAAGACGCAGAAAACAAAACTGCATGCTGAGAACGTCGACTTCTATTACGGCGATACCCAGGCCCTCTTTGACATCACGATGAGCATACCTGACAAACAGGTCACAGCATTGATTGGACCCTCTGGTTGTGGAAAATCAACTTTCCTGCGCATGTTCAACCGTATGAATGATATTATTCCTGGAGCACACCACACGGGTGTGATCACCATGGATGGGGAAGATATCTACTCTCCTCAGACCGATGTGGTCAAGCTGCGAAGAGATGTGGGCATGGTCTTCCAGAAATCCAATCCTTTTCCAAAGAGTATTTATGACAACATCACTTATGGACCCACCATTCACGGGACCAAAGACAAAGAAAAACTTGATAAAATAGTAGAGACCAGTCTTAAGGATGCTGCACTGTGGGATGAGGTCAAAGACCGCTTGAATACCAGCGCACTGGGCTTGAGTGGTGGTCAGCAGCAGCGTCTCTGTATTGCGCGAGCTCTTGCAGTTAAGCCAAAGCTCCTACTAATGGATGAACCCGCTTCAGCTCTGGACCCTAAATCGACTGCTAGAATTGAAGAACTTATTGGTGAGCTGAGAGAAAAATACACCATTATCATTGTTACTCATAACATGCAGCAGGCATCTCGGGTCTCTGACCATACAGCATTTTTCTATGAGGGTGTGCTCATAGAATTTGGCGAAACACCTGATATTTTCACCAAACCCACACAACAGCGAACCGAGGATTATATTACGGGCAGGTTTGGATAATGGCTGAGGAGAAAATGATGCAACATCTACATCGTGAAATAGAGAGTCTGAAAAAAGAACTCATCAGAGAAGCAGGTCTCGTAGAGACCAATCTACATGATAGTATCAAGGCTCTGATGGAACGTGATCATGACCTGGCAAAGGAGATCATTGCCAGAGACAAGGATATAGATGAATTGGAAGTAGAGGTTGAAGAAGAGTGCTTAAAGATCTTTGCCTTATATCAACCTGTCGCTATTGATCTCCGATATATTGTCGCATTCTTGAAATTGAACAATGATCTTGAACGTATCGGTGACCTCGCTTCAAATATTGCCGTCATGGCTGCTTCACTTGCCTTGAAACCACAGGTGGAGATCCCTGAGCAGATTCCCAAGATGACCGTTCTCGTCCAGAAGATGCTCAAGGATAGTCTGGATAGCCTGGTGGATATGGATGGCGAAAAGGCACGATCTGTTCTTCTTCAAGATGATGAAGTGGATGACCTCCATCACTCCATGTATGCGACTGTGGGCAATGCCATCAAATCCGATCCTGATAATGTTGAGATGTGGATGGAGATCCAGGCTGTATCACGATATCTGGAACGCATCGCGGATCATTGTACCAATATCGCCGAAGATGTTGAATACATGGTGCATGGAAACATCCAGAGACACCAGGGTCTCACCGACTAGATCAACCCAACCTGGACATTCTCCTCATGCTGAGGGATACTCTGCGCCATTCCCCTGAATTTGCTCCGACTGCTTTTCTCCAGTTCGATCTCTGACCAGAGCCGTTCAGAGAGTAAACCCAGGGATGCTAGATCCCACTGGCCATTCTCCAACCAATCTACCAGTTCCGGTACAATATTCGGAAAGAACACACGTTTCTGACTACCCCCTGAGTACCAGTTCATGATCACTTCCGGGGTCACCTTCTTGCATGTCCTCCCATAGTTAAGATCATTCAGGACCAGGGCATTACTCTCCTGTTCCGGTTGCCCCTGAAGGGGTTTGACAAGCAACTTCTTGCCCAGGGTGATGGCCTCACTGGGGAGCTCGAAACCAGCATTGCAGATAACCCCTTCAACAGTGGTCAAGTCTCGGGGAAATGTCTCTCTCGATAAAGGCTTGATCGTTATGTTTGCATCATATCCTGGCATCATCTGGTTCGAATAGACAATGAAATTCAAGTCAGGCAGTTTTTTCAGCTGAGTAATAAGCAGAGTGTGGTCCTCAAATGGCAAATAGACAAGGATGGACCGTTCATTGGAGGAGACACGGTCCCACATGCTTGGAATGATAGGTGGTAGAATGGGTGCATCATAATGATGCCAATGCAATCCAATGCCTAGATCGACGGGGGCAAACTTCTGTATCAATTTTCGAGTTACCGAATTCGAAGAGGTCATTGGAACCTCATGGTTGAAAGCATATTGATGCCCGATCCCGATGGAGGGGATCCCATGTTTGCGAGCGATGCGTGAGCTGATGGGTTCAAAATCACTGATCACTACATCTATGTCTTGAGCGTTGAACTGATTGATATCCCTGTACATTTTGAAGGGTCTAGCATTTAATACTGTGCTGAGTTTCTGTACTTTACCAGCACGCGTGTGGAATGTTAATCCCTCCATCAGCGTAAAGGGTTTAAATGATTCCATGCCCCACAAGTTCTCACCAGGACGTCCGGAAACAATAACCTGTACCCTGTGTCCCCTCTGTTTTAAAGCGGATACAACTTCTCTTGATCGCGTGATATGTCCATTCCCTGTGGCTTGCACACCATAAAGAATATTTAGGATTTCAGTCTCAAACATGAGTGGATTCCACCAAGCCTTTCTTTTTTAATTTCCTCATTTTTTTCGTTCTTTTCATCCTGTTTCCCTGTTGTTCCGTCAGCCAGTGGATCGTGCGGAAATCACCAGAGAGGTCCTCAACCAGTGCTGTACACGAATCTACCCAATCTCCACAATTCATATAGATCAGACCCTCAATGGTCTTGATCTCAGCCTTGTGAATGTGTCCGCAGATCACTCCGTCATACCCATCCACTCTGGCGGCTCGAATCAGTGCTTGCTCAAATCGTATGATGATTCGTGAAATACTTTTTGTGCGCTGCTTCATGTATCCAGCAAGTGACCAATAGTCCCGGCCCATCAAATTGCGGATGCGTTGATTTTGCCGGCTGATGAACTGGATGATATGGAAGGCACGATCCCCAATATGCGCCAACCAGCGATAGGAATCCTGCATGAAAATGTCGTAGGCATCCCCATGGGTAACCAGCAATCGTTTTCCATCTCGAGTGCGATATTCGATCATATCCTTGATCTCAATGTCACCAAACTTCAGGTCTACATAATCCCTGAACAATTCATCATGATTCCCCGGGATGTAGATGATCCTTACACCCTTCTGACTCAGTTTGATCATCTTTTGTATCAGGTGTGAATGACTTTGCTTCCAGTTCCATGCGGAACGCATCCCCCAGATGTCAATGATATCTCCTACCAGAATGATCTGCTCACTTTTATAGTGATTCAGAAAATCAAGTAGCTCATCAGCTTTGCTAAAGCTGGTCCCCAGGTGTATATCTGACAACCAGATCGACTTCACTTTTTGCTTTTTGGGTTTTTCTTGATCCATTCCAACCCCTTTTCTTCTGTTTCATTGATGCTGAGAGCATATCAATACAATGTTAGGAGAAGATTGAATTGGCGTGAGTGAACCTTAATGATTCGATTTGAATTTGATTCGAATTTTGTTGGAACCAGGATAGGGACCCTGGAGTTTTGGACTATTTGTTGATCAGGTCACTGCGTCTTGTTACGCGGTAGATCGCAGTCATCATCAGAATAGCACCTACAATCTGACTCCAGGTCAGCGCATGGTCAAAAAACACCCAATCAATGGTTACAGCCGAAATGGGCCAAAACATTTCCAGCAGGGTTGATTGACTGGCCTGCACCTTTTTCAGCCCGAAATAATAGATAGACAATGCCACGGTTCCAGAGGACAGAACAATGGCGATAAGATAAAAGAGCTGTTCTGAGCTGAGGCGGGGTATAGTATCCAGCTCCATGAAAAATAGAATGTATAATCCGCTGATGATAGCCGTGAGCCCCAACCGCAAGGGGGTCACAATTCTAGAGTCCAACTCACGTAAACTGTATTTCCCCATGACTGTTGAAGATCCCCAGGCAAAGGCTGCTCCCACAGCCAGCAAACCTGCGAACACGTTTTTTCCTCCATCCTGCCACTGAGGCAAGATATTCGGAAAAGCCACAAAATAGCTTCCCAGTAATGCGATGCCAGCCCAGAGATAAAAGCGACCCTTAAAACGTTCTTTGAGGATAATCCGGGCCAGGATGATGGCGAAAATGGGTTGAAGTTTTTGTAAAAGGACCACAACTGAAAAATTAATGTAATTGATATAGCTGAGAGCACGGGTGTAAGCCAGGGTACCCAATAAACCCCCAAATACTGCTATCCAGAAGATGGATATCCATGTCTTACGGTTTAGAGTCTTTATCTTTGGCCAAAATTTGATGAGCCATGGAAGTGTAATAATGAGTCCCAGGCTATGCTCTGCGAAAACAATGAACATACTGGGTAGACTATAAAGAGATTGTCGGAAGAGAGCGTCAATTGACCACAGAAAAGCTGCAAAGACAATGGCCAGTGGTCCAACATACGGCCATGAGAGAAATCGTTTAAACACGATATGAAATTTCCATAATCATACGAAGAATATAGTTAGACCTGAGTTAATGGCGACGGATACATCCATGTCTGTTAAGAAATTATCAGACACCTCGAGGTGAATTTACTTCAGATAGGTGATTTTTTCCAGAGTGCCAACCCTCTTACCGTTCACCAGAAATCTGGCAAAATATACGCCACCTGCCAGGCTTCCTGAAGGCTTCCAGCTAATACTGCCTGACTGTTGTACCTCCATAGATTCAACGAGACCCCCGCGGATATTCATGATCTGTAGAAACCCCATCTCGCCCGTTGACACATTTATATCAAATTGAATAGCAGGATTAAAAGGATTGGGGTAACTCGAGCTAATACCTGAAGTTTCAGGTACCAGGAGTGAGTATTCAATCGAAGAAGTGGAAGGTGAATGCATCCAGTCCAGCAATCGTTCTATCACTTCCCCACGAGAATGGTCGGTCTCGCTACTAAAATGAGTTAATGCCTCTAAGCCAAAACCTAGCATAACTGCTGAATAGGTCTCATTCTTGACAGATGATCCAGCGGAGGCACCACCGAGGAAGGGGTACATGAATATGGAGGATCCACCTTGAAGAATGTTGTATGAGTCTGAAGTAATCTGATTGTTCGCGGCATCAGAACTCCCGATGGCAAAGCGATCATTGATATCAAAAAATTCATGTCCAGGATCGCCATATACATTTGGTGTGGTGATGTCATCTGCAATTAAATCCACGGCAAAATAGTCAATCAATAAATTCTCAACAGTTAGATCGCCGCTGGCCATATTCTGACCCGTCATCAAGATGTTTCCACCCCCATCCAGATAATCTGCTATGAGAAGCGTGCTATTCCCACTTAGAGGCGCTGGATTATCACCACTAAACCAGATAACTGACGGGAAATCATCCAGCCAGTCCAAATCAGGTAGTGTCCGTTCCTCAAGGTCCCAAACGACATGTACAAGTTCAGCTGCTTCCAGGGCATCTGTGAAGTAAGTCTGGTAGTTTGAAGCTCCTGATAAGGCACCATCATTATCCATGAGTACAATCTCAGGTAGACCCAATAATAATTCGAAATGTTGCAGGTCTGGTTCCGTCATTTCATCTGATGTAAATCTAACTTCAAAATTAACTGGACCAGGTGATAAGGTATCACTGATATTGAAGGCAAAGGCCTGGTTTGAGGTGCTGGTTGCCATGAAATCTATGGGATTAAAACCAATGACATCATCAATTAGTTCGACTGCATTACCATCTATAGACAAGGTTGCAGAGGTGTTGTTTGCCATGGCTCCCGTATTCTCTACGATGAGCCAGATCATCACATTCTCACCAGGGGCAAAAATGTTATCGCCATTGAAATCAGAGACAAGCATATCAATGATTCTCAGGTGGGGATTGGATTCAAGAACTTCAATATCTGCCCACATGGTAGTATCTGAATCTGAGATGTTAAGCACTGCGACTTCAGTATTCACACCACCCCATCCAATGGAAGTAGGGATGGTTTCGAAGTCAAAGTTTCGATTGTCTGTAGATCCGGGCCAGCTATCACCACTGTTGGACCCATTGAAATGCCCATCTGCAGCTTTTACGTCAACCATACGGTGATTTTCATTACTGTTCGTCGTTCTGGAATTATCAATATGCCAAATGACGAGACCTGTCCCTGGAAGACCCTGTTCAGAGCCTAATCTTTGCCGATTCTCGATGAGATAATATTCTTGACCCACATCCTGGCCGTGACTGTAGTTACCTACAAATGGATCCAATTCTCCATGGGTCCATAACTTGACAGCAAAGGAGTTCTCCTCAGCATTGGGAAATTCAAAGTTAACGATATTCTGATTCGGCATGATTGGAATCGTCCAACCAAGCATTTCCTTACACCAGACAGACAAATGCACTGGACTGGAAGCAGAACTCCATGAACCACTGGCCATCAGACACCAGCTCCCCACACCGTCAGATGAATAGTCGGTATCATAAAGATCGGGCAGACCTAGTGCATGCCCAAATTCGTGAGAAAACACGCCAATTTCGATGAGACCACCACTCCCCTGACTACCTCCAGCGACGGCAGGTTGCATGATGTAGTCCTGTACCCGAATGGCTTGACCATTGAAACCTATATCATTGGTCACATACCCCTGTCCAGATCCGATAGCAGATGAATACCTCCAGCGATGAGACCAGATTGATGGTCCTCCAGATTCTCCGCCCCTACCAGAATGTACAAAAAAGGTGGCATCGACCTTACCATCATCATCCCCAGAATTGGGAATTCCATCAGGTCCATCATTGTCATATTGTGTGAAATCTATTTCAGGGTCAGCCTGGTTAAGAGACTCAGTCATAAAGTCTCCTACTCCCCCGGGTGGCCCATAGAACCCATTGTCATAAGGAGAAGTTTGAGAACCCTCATAATATTCGCTTTCGTGACTTAATTCATACCATCCATAGACCGTTCCTGATAAATGATATTGACCATATGACATTTGCTCATAATGCTCTGTCATGGTGATGGTGGGCCAGGGGCCATCGAACAGCTCTTGCTGTAGTTGCCCAACCACATTTTGATTGTCATCTGAGTCAGAATAAGAACCCAGAATTACGGGGAAGCTTCCATATACATCTTCCCGTAGGTCTCGAGTACCATTTGCCGCAGCTTCAAGATTGGCTGCCTTCACCCGTTGCATTTTTGCTGCCAATCCACCTTGGGTGTAGGACTCAGACATGATTTCTATTTGCCGTTTAACCTTCTCAGAGGGAATCACGCCTGGTTTCGCCGGTGTGGAGCCCAGAACGATAGACAGTATGAGGATATGCGCTAAAATGAGCCTGTATATCATGTTTGACCTAACTTTGGTATAATTATTTGCCATCTGAATAAATTGCACGGGTATTGATTGAGATCAATTACTTATCCCATACGAAATATGGAGTTTTTCTAACGAAATATATTAGCGCTGCAGAAGAATCAGCTGGGTTGAATGGTCCTGACAAATTCCTCAAAGTTATGGAAAAGAAAATCTGGTTGCTCTTGCTCAAGCATTTCCACAGATGAAAAACCATAGCTCATGGCAATTGAGATAGCACCGGCGCCCTTGGCTGCAATGGTGTCCACTGGATTGTCACCCAGCATGCATACATCGCCAGGTAAGTCTATTCCCAATTCATGGATACCATATCGAATCACTTCAGGGTCAGGTTTAGAAACAGGTAAGGTATCTCGGCCCCAGCAAAATTTGAAATACGGTTCGAGATGGAGTTCTCTCAAAACCGCTTTTACCATTTCCTCAGGTTTATTTGATATCACCCCCATGGGTCGTTTCTCGCGTTCTAAAAATTTGACGACACCTGGATATGGTTGAGCCTCATCAATGATATGAGCACGGTAGAATTCACGAAATTTTTCCCATATTTTCGTGACGAGTTTATCATCCACTTTGATTTTGGGAGCATGTATTTGTAGACACTTTTCCACTAGATAGTGTGCTCCATAACCGACATGGGACAATATGGTTTCATGGGATAATTGCGGGTATCCCGTAGCTTTAAATGCTCTATTTATATTAGATGTAATGTCACGACTGGTATCCACCAAAGTTCCATCCAGATCAAACAATATTCCACGGGGGTTTAGCATATTTTCTCATTTCATTTATACATAAGCGCTTTACAACAAATTTTACGAACAATACGAATTTAATTTTATGTATTTCTCACAATTGTTGAAACTGATTTTAAAACCTATTATAAAGATTCGTCGACTTCGTTTCGTTCGTTGTAAAAAAAATCTATTAATCATGTAGTCACAACTTGCTACCTGCTTCAAAATAAAAGAGACTGACAGAAAGCCAGCCTCTTTCGGATAGAATATGGAAAAACTGTTTAAGCGAGAAGTTCCTTAAATGCGGTATTTAGAGCAGGAACCACATCAAACAGATCAGCAACAATCCCATAGTTTGCAACCTTGAAGATGGGAGCTTCAGGATCCGTATTGATTGCCACGATACATTTGGAGGAATTCATTCCTGCCAGATGCTGAATCGCACCTGAGATGCCACAGGCGATATATAAGTTTGGTGATACGGTTTTACCCGTTTGACCAACTTGATCGGCGTGTGGACGCCATCCTGCGTCTACAGTGGCACGTGAAGCTCCAACTGCGGCACCCAGGCTATCTGCAAGTTCTTCAATAATGTTAAAATTCTCAGGTCCGCCTATTCCACGACCACCAGAAACGATGATACTGGCTTCAGTGAGTTCGGGACGGGAACTGGCTTTCATAACTGTTTCAGTTACCGTTACTTGAGATTCAGCATCACCCAGTGTTACAGACATATTTTCAACTACTCCTGCACCAGATTTCTCCTCTGCTGCAAATACATTGGGTCTCAATGTTACGAGGACAGGGGCTTTTTTGGCGGCAACTCTCAGGAAAGCCTTCCCAGCATAGACAGGTCTTTTCACAACGAGATGGTCACCATCCCAGGTCGTTTCGACCACATCACTCAAGAGGCTGGCATCTGCTTTGGCAGCCAAGATGGCTCCCAATTCTCGACCCATAGCTGAAGAGCTGAGCAGCACAACTTCTGCAGCGCTGCTGGCCAATGCATCCCTGAGTAATTTTGCGTAGGCAGCCGGGCTATAAACTGCCAACCCTCCATCATCAGCCATGAGAATTTTATCAGCACCGTAGCTGCTGATGGTAGCACCAAGATCTGCAATCCCGGCACCTATTACACATACTGATAGAGTACCCCCTGCTCCATCAGCTAATCGTCTACCCTCTGATATTGCCTCAAGGGCATATGATTTCAATTGTCCGTCACGTTGTTCTGCAAATACTAGAATATTACTCATGATGATCTCCTATATGACCTGAGCTTCATCACGAAGCAATTTGACCAGTTCAGCTGCTGCTTCTGGACCTTCACCCACGATGCGGCCTTCAGGCTTCTTGGCTGGATAGGTCATCTCCAGAATTTCAATACCACCTGATTCAAGTTCAATATCCTTGATCTCAAGCGGTTTACGCTTGGCTTGCATGATACCCTTTAAGGCAGGATAACGTGGGTCATTTAAGCCCTTTTCAGCAGTGATAACACAGGGAGTCCTGGCAGTAACCGTTTCCTTGCCGCCTTCAATGTCTCTGTGAATCGTGGCTACGCCATCAGCAATTTCCAAAGTCTTGGCAGTGGGCAATACTGGCATGCCGAGCAATTCACCCAGCATACAGGCCACCTGATGACCATATCCATCAATTGCAATTTTTCCTGTGAGGATAAGATCTGCCTCAAGCGTTTTTATTTCATCAGCCAGGGCTTTGGCTACCGATAAGCCGTCGGCAAGTGCAGCGTTTTCTGCTTTGAGAAGGATTCCACTATCTGCACCCATAGCCATGGCAGTTCTCATGACGGGCTGGGCATCTTCGCTGCCAACAGTGAGAACAATGACTTCTCCTTCACCGGCAGCTTCTTTGAGCTTGAGGGCTTCTTCAACAGCGTATTCGTCATACGGGTTCATTACATATTTGACATCAGCCGGTTCAATGGATAATCCATCACCACCAATGACCACTTTTGTTTCAGTATCAGGCACCCGCTTGACACAAACAACAATCTTCATTCTAAGCTCCTTCTCAATTGATCTATACATCTATTGAATTCAAATAATCAACATTTACATATGATTCTTCAAAATATAATTCTAAGGTCAATAAGCAAAACGATTCAACATACCGACTGGTCGGTTTGTAATATATAGTTTGTTTTTCGAAATTCAATAACTGCTTTCAGCTTCGACGGCTTTTCTAACTCCGATTCAATTTGTAACAAAGAAAATAGCCATCCCTCTTGTAGTAATTAGTTTAGGGCATGGAAAAGGATGAATGATATGAAATATAGAATTGTCTCGCTTATTAGCCTACTCTTGGCCTTACTCATCAGCTGTGAACGCGGTGATTCACCATTTAAAATTGATTCAAGATCAGTTGAAGAGGGTGAATACATGGCTCGCGCCCTAAGCCCCACTCAATTGATATCCAATTATCCCATGGAGCTGGATACATCAATCCCACAGCCCATCCTTTTTAAACTCAGTTTAAATGGTGAAGACAACGAAGCCGGATTTGGTCAGGATCATTATCTCATCGTTCCTGATGGTATTTCTGAGTTTTACGCACCCACGCTTAAATTTGGAGTCCCATCTCCCATTCCTCCCAGGAATTCGCCAGCAATACAGCAAGCAACCAATGTTTATTTCCGTGTGGATATGCGTCCTGTTCTAAAAGCGTTTAAAGCACAGAACTACTATATCACCGCTACCAACGATACCATCACAACAAAAGAATTTACTGGGCTTTACCTGGCTGGTGGGACAGCTCCCCTTCAATGGATTTGGGATCTTCCTCACCCCCCTGAACATCTTCGGTTTCAGGATCTTGACCAGGATTCCATCTATGAGCTAAGTTTAAAATTCGAGCCCGCTGACCCTGGAACTGTGGATCGTAGCTGGACTCTCAATCAGGACATCTCTCACCTACCAAAATTTTCAAGTCCAGAAGCACCCCTATTGGAAGCACTTACCAATCTTGCTCTAGAAGAAGCACTATTGAATATCCGTGATGATGGTGCCTTCTCTGCCGGTAAAGAATGGAGGGGTGTATGGACCCGTGATATCTCTTACGCTGCTCAGCTTTCCCTGGCCTATCTCTTTCCCGAAAACATGAAAACCAGCCTCCGTGCTAAACTCAGTAAATCAGGTAGAATAATTCAGGATACAGGTACGGGTGGATCATGGCCCGTTTCAAGTGATCGCCATATCTGGACGCTGGCAGCCTGGGAAGTCTTCCTGGCAACGGGAGATGAGACATGGCTCAATGAAATTAGAGAACCCGTTCTACTAGCCCTCCAGGAGGATCTGCTCTGGAATAGAGATCCCATCTCAGGGATGCTGAGAGGTGAGACTAGTTTTGAAGATTGGAGAGAGCAGACTTATCCCACGTGGATGATACCATCAGATATTCACTCCTCACACGCCCTTTCCACAAATATCATTTTCAAAAGAGCCCTGGAGATTGGCCTGGCTTTACCGGGGAATCACCAGGACATAGTTCGGTCCTGGCCCGAGCTTATTCAGCGTCTCGATCACAATATCCTGAGACATTTTTGGAGTACATCGCTCAAAGCTCCTGCCAGTTATATTATGACTGCGCCGACATGGATTCCGGCCTCTCATAGGGATATTTTGGGAGAATCTTTAGGGATTCTATATCTGAATTCGTTTGCGATCCTGGACTCGCAACTCGTTGCCAGCTACCCACGTACTCAATTTGGTACACCTATTATCTCCCATCAGCTCCCCCATGCTCCGCCCTACCACAACAAGGCGATTTGGCCGTTTGTAGAAACCTATGGACTCCTCGCTGCAAAACAGGCTGAAAATAGCCAGGCCTATGTCCATGGATTTAATAGTCTGATCCGATCCGCCACATTGTTCATGTCACACCGTGAGAATTTTGAATACAATTCAGGTCGACCAGATGAAACACAAATCAATTCAGATCGGCAACTCTGGAGCGTTGCGGGTTGGCTGGGAGCGATTTATAAAGGCTTATTTGGGATCACAGTTAACTATGATTTTGACCGTAATGGTTTTGATCTACAGCTTGAACCAAACAACCCATTTGAGTGGGATAGATTTTCACTTTCAAATCTCACCCTTCATGATACACCCCTTAGCATATTGATAAATGGTTCAGGTGCACACATTCTCTCTATAACCATTAATGGCGACCCTCATGTAGCTGGCAATCCAATTCGCCTGGATGCTGAAGCGTTGAATATTATCGTTGAATTGGAAGAGGATGCGAGTTCATCCAAGGATCAGATCGAGCTGGCGGATCATCTATTGCCACATGCACCTGATATATTCTGGTCAAATGACACTTTGGCCTGGAACTCAATCTCAGGTCAAGGTATCATTGAGCTCAACGGTAGTTATCTGGACACACTCAAGCACCCCACCATCACGATCCCTGACACTCTGAATGGTTTCTTTACCATACGGTCTATCGATTCTGTAGGCCAGATGAGCTTACCAAGCAAACCTCATTACCTGGGACCCTCTGCAACGTTGCTGCTGAACTCTAAAGAGCCCTATTTTATTGAAATTGGAGAGGAAAATGCCTTCATCGATATGGATTTTGAAGTGCCATCCGAGGGGAACTACCTGCTTCGGTTTGTATACAGCAATGGATCTGGACCTATCAATACGGGAAATACCTGCGGTTTAGCTAAATTGGTGATTAATGATTGGTGGCTGGAACAAATGATCAGTTTTCCCCATACGGCGGGCTGGGAAAAACTTTCTAGCACCTCATGGGCAACAGCCTATTTCAAGCAAGGGAAAAACTCACTCATGCTCAACCAGGAAACACTTCCAGTTACAAACATGAATGGTGATCTGAATCTTTTTAGAGTGTTTAGAGTAGAGATTATTCCACTCCAGAATTAATCAGCTACAGCAGGCTCAACAAAATAGATAGGGTAAATGGTTTCCCCATAGGGTCCCACACCATAGGACAAGAATTTCTGATAATCATCCTCGGAATAAGGTGCTTTGGGTTCATTTGCAGATCGAGTATTCCCAAAATAATTTTTACTATAAGCCTCCACTGAACGGGCATCCCTGACTACCCGTACCCCGCGAACACCAGCAACACTTGCTGCCACCATATCGTTGTCTGCATCACCATAAAAGATATGTAGGCCTAATTCTGAGATACGAATGTGTTTTGTGGTGAATTTGTGCCCACTGACAGCATCCTTCCGCTTGGGAGCAAAAAATAGATTCTCATTCAGAGTAATGTCAAAACCCAGCTCTCTGGTCAAGTGCCGTGCAACTGCATCACCGTTGATTCCCGGGCGAGCAGTTATAAAGTACACCTCATGCCCATGGGCTCTCAGAAAACCGATTAATTCAGCTATGGGTTGAATGGTTACAGAGTACAGACTATCGTGCTGATTCACCCATCCATAATCAAGATGATCTGGATCATCACTCATATGAGGAGCCTTAAGGAAATTATCACGAGAAAATAAAATTGTGTCATCAATGTCAAAACCAACTTTTAATTGACCCAGGACGGGTTCCGGATCGCTTGATACAACTTTTGGAACACAAGCCGTTAGTAATACTGTTATCGTTAAAACTAATAGATTTATAGATTTCATCATTCCACACTCCACTACATTTATTCCTAGCTTACCAATTACTTTTCGTCTGTGATTCGTCCACTTCAGGCGAGGCATAAATTAGTAGCAATTTCCAGTGGGAGTATTCATTTTTAAAGCATGCTTATACTTCCTGTATCCAGATTAGAACTTAACCTCACCTATCTCATTGCAAGCGAGTGGTCCAATACCCATTTAGATAAAATTATGATCACTGCGTCAAATCCCTACAGGTGGCTTATACCCATGCTTAGCTTTGCCATGGTGCTCATCTATCTTGATTGGAAGTCCGGTATAACGGCACTGCTATTGGGTAGTTTGAGTGCCGGTGTCGCTGATGCCATCAATTCGCGATTGCTGAAAAAGAAAACTGATCGAGTGAGACCTGGGAAACAATTTGACGACATCAGATCGTTGGGAGTGATGAATTATGGCAAAAAATCTTTTCCCTCGAACCATGCCTCAAATACCATGGCCTTTGCCATCTCATTCAGTTTTATGTTTTCCTGGACAGCATGGGTATTAATCCCTCTCTCCCTGCTCGTAGCATATTCAAGAATATATTGCGGAGCCCACTTTCCCCTGGATGTTTTAGCTGGATGGGTATTTGGCGCTACATGGAGTGTGATATTTTACAATATCATTTCTCTGTTACTACTCTGATATGTTTCAGTCTTTTTACTTCCGTTATTTTGAGTTCCTATAAATAAAAAAGAGGTAAGTTGCCTTACCTCTTTTAAAAACTATTTCACCTCAATCGAGGCTTATTGCTACTATAGCTTTTTCTTTAATCCATCGTATTCTTTTTCAAGCTTATGAATCTCTGAACGTATTGCCTGCAGACGGTTTAATATTGCCTCAGGACTATCAGCAATAACCTTAGTTGGTGCTGCAGTAGTTTTAACTGCTTTCTTTGCAGCAACTTTTTTGACTTTTGCTTTCCGCTTCTTGGGGCCCTTATCTTTTTTCTTCCAATTACTCAGGGTGACCACGGAGACTCCGTATTTATCACTGGCGGCTTTCATACCACCCCGTTTATTCTCAGCGTCGAAAGCGATGATAAATGCTACTATTTCAGCTTTCTCTTCGGCGGAATAACGTTTCCCCTGTTTACCTGTTGCTGGTTTGTCAGCCATTAAAAAAACCTCCTGGATTGTGTGATTGAATAAATCGTGGCTAAGCTATAGTTTTAAGTTGCTATTATCAAGGGATAATTTAAAAGCTAAATGTACTGCGATATGTTAAACTCGGATTTTGATTTTATAAATTAAATGAAGTTATAAGTTTGGGGTGAAATGGTTTATTTTCGGAAGTCGACACTATGTTTTATTCTGTCCCAGACTTCATCCATCTCTTCCAGAGTAGCTGCTTCCATATCGCGTTTTTCATCTTCAAACACTTTTTCCAGAGCGCGAAATCGGGCATCAAATTTATCAATTGCCTGACGCATTGAAGTTTCACTATCCAACTGCATCAATCTACCTACATTGACGATACTGAAGAGGACATCACCAAATTCTTCCTTTGATCGTTCCTTATTCCCTTCAAGCCATACTTCCAATAATTCATCAATCTCTTCATGTGACTTTGCCAATGCAGGAGCAACATCATCCCAATCGAAACCTACAGTAGAGGCTTTTTCCTGGACGCGCTGCGCACGTATTAATCCCGGTAAGTTTTTCGGTACGCCATCAATCCAACTTTTCCGCCCCTCGCTCTTCTTTGTTTTTTCCCATTTCTCTTTGGCGTCTTCAACCCGTTTTGTTTTGCTGTTATCATCACCAAAAACATGAGGGTGACGTCGGATGAGTTTTTCGTTGATGGAGCGGATTGAATCTCTGAGTTCAAAATGATTCTTTTCTTCAGCCATTTGAGCCTGCATGACAATGTGCAATAACAGGTCTCCCAGCTCAGCCAGGATATCCTCTTGCTTACCATCCTCAATACTCTCAACGACCTCATAAGCCTCCTCTAGGAGGAAGGGAATCATGCTCTCAGGACTCTGCTCCTTATCCCAGGGACAACCCTCAGGGCTACGGAGTATGGAAACAATGTCTATGAGACGACGCAGCTCCTGTTCCGGAGAAGTCTTTCTATTATTGGTCATTTATCTGTTCTCAATTCTAGTCACTTTTACTTTTTCTATGCGATTTCTTTCAACGGATAAAACTTCAAACTTAAAGTTTTCATATTCGATTATTTCACCTGGATCAGGAATAGTTCCCAGACTAGAATAGATAAAGCCTCCAATTGAATCAAAATCACGATCTTCAACGAATTCAATTCCTAATGCTTCGGCGACATCGTCGAGATGCGTAGTTGCCTCAATCAAATAGATATGTTTTTCAAGTTCAATAATTTCAGTTTCTTCGCCAGACTCGTCAATTTCATCTTTGAGATCACCAAGGACTTCCTCAATGATATCTTCAACAGCTATCATTCCGGAAAAGCCACCATATTCATCAACAACAATGGCTAACTTTTGTTTTTCCCTTTGCATTTCGCGCAAAAGATCATCTACATGCTGATGTTCAGGAACAAACATGGCCTGTCTGGCTAAACGTTCAAGATTGATACGATGTGAGTTACTATGTAGATATGGTAAAATGTCTTTAATAAAAACAATACCTCGAATCTGATCAATTTGGTCTTTATACAGTGGATATTTGGAATAGCCGCTCTCTCGAATGAGGGTTAAAACTTCATCACGACTCATCTCAGTATGAAACATCAACACATCTGGTCGCGGAATCATTATTTCCTTGGCTTGGGTATCACCAAACTCAATAATGGAGTGGATCATCTCTTTTTCTTCTGCACCGATGACTCCTTGATCCTGCCCTAATTCCACCAATTCCTTAATTTCTTCATCGGAGGTAAAGTTTTCCTCTGGTTGAAGCCCGGTAAAATCCACCATCTTCTCGACCAGATTATAAACAACCTGTGCTATTGGAGAGAATAATTTAAATATGATGGAGAGGGTACCAATAATCCTCGAAGCGAAACCCAATGAATGGCGCATGGCCAGTACCTTTGGCGTAATCTCACCCAGAATAACCAGAACGATGGTGAGGACTATAGTTTCTATCATAAGAGCCAGGACTTGATTCACACCGCTCTGAATGGCGATCTCAGTAGTAATCAAGGCAGCCATGGAAGCCAGAGCCACATTGACAATGGTATTGCCAGTCAAAATGGTGATGAGCAGCCTTTTAGGGGTGGTTAGTAGACGAACTATGAGCCTGGAAGATGGAGCCAGGTCATGCTTTAATTTTTCAACATCATTTCTCTTTAAATTGAATAATGCAGTTTCAGATCCGGAAAAGTAGGCAGACATTCCCAACAAGAGAACAAAACCAATTATTTGCCAGATGAGCGTGGACTCAAAGAATTCAGACAATTCCATTAAAGGTCCAAGTCCATAAGTTTGTCCATATATTGATTCTCTAAATCCGTCATTTGATCTTTCAAAGTTTGTGTATCATCCTCATATCCACATAAATGTAAACACCCATGAATAAGAACTCTAATTAACTCATCTGCCGGCCTGGTGTTAAACGAATTCGCATTCTCGACAATCTGATCATAGGAGAGGTAAATCTCACCTTCAATACTTTCATCAGGATCATTCAGATTAAATGCTATCACGTCAGTATAAACATCCTTCTCGAAATATTCTTTTTTCATAAGGCGAAGATCATCGCGACTCATAAATATGACGTTTACATACTCAAAGGTTTTATGCTCACCTGATAGCACTTCGCGTACACATGCTTTGAATCGAGGATCGTCAACTCGATCAGGCGGATCGATGATATCAATTTTCATGGATGGGGTAGAGTTTTGCTTGAGGTGACTTGCTTTGTGGTTGATTAGTCTTCATCATCCATTATATGCAGTTTTTCCCGTTGCCCTGGGTATTCGATTCTTTCGTGCATACTTCCAGTAAGAACAGGCATCATGGCACTTTTAATAATCTCAAGATCTCTAAAAGTAAGTGGACAATTGATTAACTCCCCACCTTTGATTCTGCTTTCGATTATTGTATTCATCAGGGATTCAAGACGTTGGGGATTGGGATTTTTTAAACTTCGCGAAGCTGCTTCAACGGCTTCGGCAATCATTAAAATACCTGTTTCCTTTGTATTTGGTCTGGGACCAGGATATCTGAAGTCTGACTCATTTATATCTGAATCGGTTTCTTTGGCCTTTTCTAACGCTTGCTGATAAAAGTACTCGACTCTGGTTTTTCCGTGGTGCATGGGTATAAAATCTGCCACAATAGAGGGCAATCGATTTTCATCTGCCAGTTTGATACCATCCTTAACATGTGCAACAATTACGGTTGCACTAAGCCTGGGGGAGAGTTTATCGTGTTTGTTGGTTCCCCGTAATTGGTTTTCAATAAAGTATTCTGGCTTTTCTGCTTTACCAATATCATGATAGTAAGCACCCACACGAGCCAGTAATGAATTAGCTCCAACTGCCTCTGAAGCTGCTACCGCCAGGTTGCCAACATCGATACTATGTTTAAAAGTACCGGGGGCTTTCATAGCTAGCTTACTCAATAGTTTGTTGTTAAAATCCAGTAGTTCAAGCAAAGTTAAATTGGTAGTGATTTTGAAAACTCTCTCAATCAGTACCAGAAGTCCATAAGATAGAAGTGGAGATAAGATGCCATTTGCTGCAGCAAAAACCATATGCTCCATGACAGATTCCCAATTACTAAACTTGATCATTTCAAATACTGCAATTACGGCGACATACCCTGAAGTGACGGCCAGAATACTCCATAATATTTGTGTTCGCGATCTGAGTCGTCGAACCGTATAGATTGCCAGAGAAGAAACAAATAGGTTGGCTACAATAAACGGGATGTTATTACTGAGAATAATACCGGTAAGCAGTGTAAGTGTCACCATAATGATGAAGGCAATTCTACCATCAAAGACCACTGTAAATATCATGGCAGCAATGCTCATAGGGACAAAAAACTCCGACCAGCCCAGTTTATAGACGATGAGGTGAGCAAGTGCGAGATGCATGATAAAAATAACACCAACCAGGGCGATGAGTTTTATATCGTTGTATATCTGGCTCCGATACGTCTGGAGATAAGCAAAAAAGAAAAAGAGTAAAAATGCTGAAAGCATAATTTTACCCATAAAGGTGGTCACCTTGTTGGCTGCTGATTCACCATAGCCCTTACGGATGTATTCCTTCTCCATGGAATTCAGTTTTTGTTTGATCTGGGGAGTTACACGGGTATTGGCATCTACAATACGCTCGTTTTTGAAGACTTTTCCCACGCTGATAGGTACCAGATTGCGAGCCTCGGCAATGCGGTTATCAGTAAGCTCAGCAGAATAGTTCAGATTCGGAATCATCACAGCGAAGGCGATGTCTTCAGCAAGTTGCTGTATACTTGGATTGCGATCAAAGTAGTTGGAGCTGAGCACTTTCTGTACACCTTCCCAGGACTGCTCCATGTTTCTAAAATCTTTAGGATTCCGGCTTGATTCTTTACCCCGCATAATCATGGTAATCCGAGCGACATCAATATCTGGAGGAAGATCACCAATAATACCCAGCATATACTGCGGTAGGAGTGCTTGTTTTACCGAATTAACAAGTTGCCAGGTGGAGGGGCCTTTTTCTAAGAAATAGTCCCAGCGCGGCGTACCTAAATTTTTGAGACCTCTATTCTGTAAATCCAACTTAATGTTCAAAACGTGCAATGAGTCTTCTTGCAACTGTAAAATCATGGAGTCTGCTGCCAGCGTATCAGTAAGGGTACTCCAATAATTTCTCTTGGCTGCCAATCCTTTTTCAGCCTGATACCAAAGGGCGAGTTGTACACGCATCTCATCGATAGCTGTATTTACCTTATCACGACTTGTGTTGTCCCAGATAAAGACGGGTTGTACGGTACTCTCACGAGCATTTCGGTCTGTCTCAAGTGCCTCGCTTGTTTTTAATATATCAAAATCAAAAGGTGCGATAATGGTCTCAGTCGTAATCTGATCAACGGCATAGTCGAATTGAAACATTTTGCCGCGAGGGAAGAATAGTGCAGTAACAACGAGAAGCAGAGCAATAAGTGTTATTTGGCTGATCCTCAGCCAAAGGTGATATTTCTTTTCGTCACTGACGACCTTTTTTGATTGTGGCAACATGTAGTAATTATAACCCTTTCATAAGCTGCTTCAAAATCACAAGTTTTTGAACTTCAGATGTCCCTTCGCCAATGGTGAGTACTTTGGCATCGCGAAAGAATCGTTCCACTTGAAATTCTTTTATGTATCCGTAACCGCCATGGACCTGAACGGCCATATTGGTCGCTCGTACCGCAGTCTCAGAAGCCTTTAATTTAGCCATGGCTGCAGCTTTTACTACATTTCCACCATGATCTTTCACATAACTCGCCTGGTAAACCAGATGTCGTGCTGCTTCAATCTCCGTGGCGATCTCTGCCAACTGCATTCCCACTCCCTGGAAGCGATATATCTTTTTTCCAAAGGCTTCGCGTTCATCAGCATATTTTAAAGCAGCCTGTAAAGCACCTTCGGCTAGACCAAGTGACAGGGCTGCTACACTTATGCGCCCGCCAACCAATGCAGTCATCATCTGGCTAAATCCAACATCCAACTCCCCGAGCAATGCTCCAGCCGGAACCCGCATATTTTCAAATGTCAATGCTCGCGTATCAGAACCACGCCAACCCATTTTCTTTTCAGGGGGACCTATAGTGAAACCAGGAGTTTTTGGGTCAACCATAAAGACGGAGACCCCACCAGGTCGTTTAGCCTCAGGATCAGTTACTGCTGTTAGGTTGCAAACCCCTGAGAAACCAGCATTGGTTATGAAATTTTTTGATCCATTTATGACCCATTCATCTCCATCCCGAACAGCAGTTGTCTTCGTGCCACCTGCATCTGATCCAGCTTCTGGTTCTGTCAAACCAAAACATGCGAGATATTTACCTGAGATCAGGTTCGGCAAATGAGCATTTTTTTGCTCTTCGTTCCCAAACAGATAAATGGGACTTATCCCCAGCGATATATGGGCCGCCACAGTAATTGCAACTGATGAATCAACTTTAGCCAACTCCTCAATCACCAGGGTATAGGCCAGCGTATCCATAGCAGCGCCACCATATTCTTCTGGAAAGGGAATTCCCAGAAGCCCCAACTCTGCCAGCTTTGGAATCAGCTCAAGCGGGAAACGTTCTTCCTTGTCAATGGCTTCAGCAATGGGAGCAACTTCATTTGCAGCAAAGTCCCTAACCATATCCTGGAGCATATAATGCTCATCTTGAAAGTATTGCTTCACTTTATATCCCCCTGTCTTTGAATAGAATAATTAATCTACCACCTCATTACGGAAGCACCCCAGGTAAAACCAGCTCCAAACGAGGCCACCACAATTGTATCACCGCGATTAATCTTGCCCTCCTGCATAGCTTCAAAAAGTGCAATTGGTATTGAGGCTGATGTCGTATTCCCATACTTATGGATATTGGAATAGACAACACTGTGCATTTCGAGATCTAAGCGATTGGCCACTGCTTCAGTGATTCTCAGATTGGCCTGGTGAGGAACAACCAATTTCACTTCCGACTTCTCCACGCCAGCCGCTTCCAGCGCCTCAGCTATCACTTGAGGAAATTTTGTCACGGCATGTTTGAACACGGTTCGACCGTTCATCACGACATTACCATAACCTTTGTCTAGTAATTCTTTTGTCAAAAATGGGTTATCCAGAGTTGAAGGTGTGCGCAACATGAGATCTTCGGCATAGCGACCATCTGAATGGGTCTTAACAGATAATAGACCTCTATCCTCATCGGTAGCCTTAATAACAGTTGCCGCAGCGCCATCACCAAAGAGGACAGCCGTATCGCGACCAGCTGTGGTAAAATCAAGGGCCACTGACTGAACTTCAGAAGTAATCAGAAGGATATTATTGTAGGCGCCTGACTCAATGAAGGCTTTCGAAACTGAAAGGCCGTATAAAAACCCTGAGCAAGCCATTCGGATGTCTAGGGCAGGTGTTCCAGGAATCCCCAGACGTCGGGTCATCATGGGTCCGCCGCCAGGTGCGAAGTAGTCACTGGCCATGGTTGAGAAGATGATATGTTCCACCTCCTCTGCCTGCATTCCAGCCTTCTCCAGTGCTTCTTCTGACGCCTTTAATGCCAGGTCAGTAGTGCATTCTCCATCCACATGATGACGCTCCTGGATACCACTTCTCTCACGGATCCAGTCATCGGATGTGTCCATCAGTTTTTCTAAATCTTGGTTGGTTACTACATTCTCAGGGACATACATTCCGATTGCATCGATGTAAGCTTTACGCATTGTCTACTCCTAATCCATTATCCTGATATCTTTTAATTCTAATTGGATAGTTTTCCGACCTTGCCATTCATTTTCTGCCAGGACATAAGCCATTTCCAGACTCTTTTTAGAGTACAATAATTCTAGAGACTCGGCCATTCCAAACCCAATAGCATCCAGAACGGTCCTCCCTTGACGAACTTTAAATTTTAAATGATTTTTACCGACAATCTTGGGCCGGGGATAACCGATTACTTCCAGATTCTGGCTGGCGAACAGGGGACGCATATTTCCCGGTCCATAGGGGGCCAACCTGCGGAGTGTCTCCATTAATTGGGAGTTAATATCGGAAAATTCTATAATAGACTCAATTTTTAGGCGGGGTCGCATCATTTCTTCTGTTACTTGGGCCATAGCCACTTCCTGGAAACGTTTCTCAAATGCTTCCAGATTAGCAGGATCAATGGACATTCCTGCGGCCATAGTATGTCCGCCAAAGCTGAGCAGCAGATCAGCACATTTTGAGAAAGCAGCATGAAGATCAAAACCACTGATACTTCTGGCAGAAGCTTTGCCCACACCATCGTTTACTGCAATAATCACGGTGGGAACGAAATATCTTTCCTTTAACTTTGAGGCGACGATCCCTATGACTCCATGATGCCAACCCTCATGATAAAGGACCAGAGACCGTTTTTCCCTGGGGTCATACTTCGCATTAGAAAGTCGTACGGCTTCATCAAATATTTTGCCCTCAACGGTCTTTCGAACTTCATTTTCAGAGTTGAGAACGGCGGATAATTCTTTGGCTTCAGACTGAGTGGTCGATGTCATGAGTCGAACGGCACGCATGGCTTCACCTAAGCGACCTACAGCATTAATTCGAGGTCCTAAGCCAAAGAGCACATCTGAGACTGTGACTTCATCTCGAGTTATGCCAGCCACTTTCTTCAATGCTACAATTCCAGGACGACTTCCCCTGCTAATTAATTTTAGTCCTTCACCAACTATAATTCTATTTTCACCAGTGACTTTGACTATATCTGCAGCGGTGCCAATGGCAGCAAGATCTAAAAATTGGAGCGCTTGCTCAGCTGAGTGGTTGCGTTTCTTTGCGAGTGCCTGAGTGAGTTTGAAAGCGACGCCAGCCCCACATAAATTCTTATTGGGATATTCACAATCTGCCTGTTTGGGATTCAATATTGCTATAGCATCAGGTAATATTGCATCTGGAATATGGTGATCTGTAATCATCATATTGACACTGAGGGTCTTGGCGTATTCAACCTGTTCCACGGCTGTGATACCACAATCGCAGGTAATAATCAGTTTAGCTCCAATCTCAGCAGCATAATCAATACCTTTATGAGAAACTCCGTATCCTTCCGTATTTCTATCCGGTATATAGAATTCCGATTTTGCGCCTATGGATTGCAAAAATAAGTGTAAAAGAGATGCTGCAGTAGTACCGTCCACATCATAATCCCCATAAACCAGAATAGGAGCATGCTCATCGAGGCACTCAGAAATCACATCCACTGCTTTGTCCATATTCAACATGAGGAATGGATCATGTAAATGAGAAATAGAAGGATTGAAGAATTGGCGAGCCTCATCAAGCGTGCGTAAATCACGGCGCCAGAGCATCCCACCAACGACTGGTGAAACACCCAGAGAAGCTGTGAGATTCTCTATTTCCCCTTGGGGACTGTCTTGAATGATCCAGATTTTTTCCATAATTAATTGGTCTATAGTATAAGTTTCAGATTGGTTTAATTCACGGTAAAAACGTCACTGTTTTTGACCTGATATCACATCATTTGAGATTGGCTGATGCCAATGGTAGGTAAATAAATGGGTGGATCTATAAGCCGGATTTTGTCTAACCCTCAAAAGAGGATGAGGCAGCCATTGATCTGGATCTCCATTTGCATGGAGATACTAGCTTCCTACCCGAAGAGTTTCATCATAGATGAATGGCGGACGACCATGCTCTTCTGCTTGAAATTGCTCCGATTGGGGTTTACCCCCAGCATCAGTTACCTGACACCGGCGTGAGCTCTTACCTCACGTTTTCACCCTTACCCGCCTTCGCTCGACTCCCGCCTTCGTCGGGTCTCGAGCTACGGCGCGGCAAGCCCACTAACGGGGCCTGCCGCGGCGTAGCTCCAAGATCGCGGTAGCGAGAATGGAGCGAAGACGGGCGGTATCTTTTCTGCGGCACTTTCCATCCCTACCCAAAGATAGAGTCCCATGCTCCAAACATGGGCAACCTGTCCTGCGGAGTCCGGACTTTCCTCCCAGCAGTTGCCAGGTGACTGCCCGATCCACCCATTTAAAAAAGCGATATTAAACTAAGTCATTGTGTGTGGACTAAAAGAAAAATGATCCGATTTCTCGGATCATTTCTTTAAAAATTTCTATTGTAAAATTGAAAGGTGACTTAGTCATCCTCTCCAGGTAAAATAACCAGAATCCTGCCACAATTTTCACATTCAATAAAAGCATCCATCTGTTGAATTTCATAAATGGTTTGTGGATTAAGCTGTTTGTGACACCCCGTACAGGATCCACGCTCAATAGGAACTACAGCACGTCTACGAGCTTTTAGAATTCTATCATATTTTCGCAAGTAACGTTGGCCAACATTTTTGATCAGCTCAATCCTTTGAGCTTCAAGCTCTTCCTGGCGAGCATCGGTAAGATCTGATTTTTCCTTCAACTCATCACGGTTTGCATCAAGTTGTTCAACAAAGGCTGTACTCTGCTCTTCGGATGTGGCGATAATCTCTTCCAGTTTCTCAATTTCCGATTCAAGATATAATTGTCGCCCTTCACCCACGCTCATTTCAGACTTAACTGTTTCAATCTCATTGGTTAAGGCATCGTATTCACGATTGGTGGTCACCAGATAAAGTTGATCCTGGTATTTCTTAACTTTTTCCTCAGAATCCATGAGAGCACCCTTGATGCTCACCAACTCTTTCTGATTTTCTTCAAGCGTTGATCGAGTTGTCTCTAATTCAGATTTTACGCTTTCAGCCTGAGTTTCCAGTTTTTCGACTTGTTGAGGAAGACTCCCCTTTTTCTCATCAATTTCAAAGAGCTGACGATCTATCTCCTGAAGTTCAATCAAAAATTTTAACGTATTGTTCATTCACACCTACTCTCTGGGTATATCATATGAAAAGTGCACCTTGAAGTGCACATATTAATTTTATTCGAAGTGGATCAGAAAATTGCTGTTTAAAAAAGAATGGTCGCTTTGATGCTCGCCTAATCATGTCACACAATATAAATAGCATCTGAGGCACAGCAAGCAGCTATAAATAGATTGTGTTATTTTTTTACAAATGGCTCCTGAACGCAAAACAGGCTGAGGATGAACCCACAGCCTGTTTAAATCAAATTGCAGCTGACTCACTGAGAGCCAATCCAGGATTTTATCTTATGAGTATACGTTCTGCCAACCAGGCTTGAAGCTCCCCGATAGGCACGCGAATCTGATCCATGGAATCTCGATCGCGAACTGTGACTGCTTTGTCCTCAAGGGTATCAAAATCAATGGTCACACAATAAGGTGTTCCAGCTTCATCCATGCGACGATAACGGCGACCAATAGCTCCTTTTTCATCATAAAACACATTAAAATGGCGCTTGAGATCATCCTTAATCTCCGTTGCCAGCTCCTTCAAACCGCCCTTCTTCACGAGAGGCAGTATAGCCACTTTAATGGGAGCAAGCCGGGGATGGAAATGCATGACGGTTCGTACCGAGCCATCTTCCAGGGTCTCTTCTTCATAAGCTTCACACATGACGGCCAGTGTGGTGCGATCGCAACCAGCGGAGGTCTCAATAATAAACGGAGTATAGACCTGATTGGTCTGGGGATCTCGATAACCCATGTTCTTACCTGAGAATTCAGCATGTTGCTTCAAATCAAAGTCCGACCGGTTATGAATTCCTTCCAACTCGCTCCAGCCAATGGGGAACTTGTACTCCACATCAAAGGCGGCTCGGGCATAATGGGCTAGTTCATCGGGACCGTGCTCATGAAAACGTAGGTTATCAGGATCAATCCCAATGGTATCATAGAAAGCCTTACGACGTTCTTTCCAAGTTTCGAACCATTCATCTGACTCATCAGGATGTACAAAAAATTGCATTTCCATCTGCTCAAATTCACGGGTTCTAAAAATAAAGTTTCCAGGGGTGATCTCATTTCGGAAGGCTTTGCCAATCTGGGCGATCCCAAAGGGAATCTGCTGGCGAGACGTATCAACTACATTGGGGAAATTTACAAAGATGCCCTGGGCAGTTTCTGGACGAAGATAAATGGTTGAAGCCGATTCCTCAACCGCACCCATCTGAGTTTTGAACATAAGATTGAACTGCCTGGAATCAGTTAATTCGCCACCGCATTCAGGACATTCCTTGTTAGTCATGTTTTCTTCAGGGAGCGTATCCTCACGAAAGCGCGTCTTACACTTTTTACAGTCCACCAGGGGATCAGTAAAACCACCAACATGTCCACTTGCTTCCCAGACTTTGGGATGCATCAGAATGGCAGCGTCAAGACCGACAATATTATCATATTCCCGGGTCATGGCGTTCCACCATGTCTGTTTTACATTTCTTTTCAGTTCAACCCCTAAAGGTCCATAATCATAGCAGGCATTTATTCCGCCATAAATCTCACTCGATTGAAAAATGAATCCCCGCCTCTTGGACAGAGATACGAGTTTATCAAAACTTTCTAAACGTGCCATTTTGTTCTCTCAATTTTATAACTAGGAAGCTTCCGTCTCGTTGACGCTTACTTCATGCTTACAATTTGGGCAAAGGGCGTAATCACCCTTCTTTTTGGTTGATTTTGCAACCATGTATGGATTTTCACATGCTGGACATTTGTGTGTAATGGGTGGATCCCAACTCACAAAGTCACAGTCTGGATATTTTGTACAACCATAAAAGGTTCTACCCCTTTTGGATCGTCTCGGTGAAATATCACCCTTACAATCTGGTTTGGGACAGGGCATCAATATGGTGAATGGTTTGGTGAATTTACATTTGGGATAGGCTGAGCAAGCGTAAAACTTGCCATATCGACCATCTCGGAGGACAAGCGGAGACTCACACTTCTCACACTTCCCGTGATCCTCAACAACCTTGTCTTCACCGTTTTCGTCCTTGGTTGGTGAATCGAGGGGTCGGGCATTTTTACAGGTTGGAAATCCTGAGCAGGCCAGGAATCGCCCATTTTTACTCCATTTAATGACCATGGGCTTGCCACACTTGTCACAGGCCTCCCCACTGTCTTCCTGGAGAGATTTTTTGAGTTCAGTATATGATTTTGATGATTCTTCAAGCCATTTTTCCAGATGTGACCAAAACTCCGTCATGACTTCCAGATAGGTGCTCTCACCCTCTTCTACCTTATCAAGGTTAAGCTCCATTTCTCTGGTAAATGTCTTATTGACCAATTCTGAAAAATTTTCCACCAGAAGCTTATTGGTGACTTTACCTAATTCAGTTGGATAAAGTTTGCGCTTTTCTGATTGAACATAATTCCTGGCCTGCACCACTGAGATGATATTTGCATAGGTGGATGGACGACCAATGCCTTCTTTATCAAGAATTTTAACCAGGCTACTTTCGGTATAGGGAGCTGGAGGTTTGGTAAAATGTTGATCCGCTTTAACCTCTAATGGTTGAAGTTTCTCATTCTCTTCTAAATCTGAGGGAAGATGACTATCCTGTTCCTCAACATTCTCAAAATACACCACTCGATATCCATCAAATACGAGGTCAGACCCAGAGGCCCTTAAATCAAACCGCGTACCGGCTTTGACATCAACGGTGGATTGATCGAAAACGGCTACTGCCATTTGTGAAGCGACAAAGCGTCGCCAGATAAGATCATAGAGCTTGGCTTGAGGTGCGGTTAAGGAAGCCTTTATAACATCTGGGGATAAATCGGGATTAGCTGGACGGATAGCTTCGTGAGCATCCTGAATTTTTCCACTTTTTTTCCCGAACTGACGAGGTGTTGCTGGCAAGTAATCTGAACCATATTTTGACTCAATTTGAGCTCGAGCCGTTTCAACAGCAGAATCTGCAACACGAGTTGAATCTGTTCGCATATAGGTAATCAGACCGGTTGCTTCCCCATCTGCCAGAGTGACACCTTCATATAGCTGCTGAGCCAGCGTCATGGTACGCTTCGTGGTAAATCCTAGTTTTTGGAAGGCTGCCTGTTGCAGTGTTGAGGTTGTGAAGGGTGCATGGGGATTTCTACGAACCCGTTTTTTAGTCACCTTAGAAACAAGATATTGCTCATTCTTCAGAGAATTCCTGAGCTCAATTGCAATGGCTTCATTAGGAATATAAGCCTTTTTACCATCAACCTTTTGGAGTTCAGCTTCAAATGTTTTCTTCTTGACAGTTTCTACGTCAGCTTTGATAGTCCAGTATTCCTGGGGTTCAAATCGATCAATTTCTTCCTGGCGCTCACAGATAAGCCGTAAAGCAACGGACTGCACACGACCAGCACTCAGTCCAGAATAGAGTACCCGCCATAAAAATGGACTCACCTTGAATCCTACAAGACGATCAATAATTCGTCTGGCCTGCTGAGCGTTGACCATGTTCATATCAAGTTCAGTGGCTTTACGCATTCCCTCCAGGACGCCTGCCTTGGTAATTTCAAAAAACATGACCCGGGAAATGGGTTTGTTTAAATTTTTTAGTATGCGTGTAACATGCCAGCCGATGGCCTCCCCTTCGCGATCAGGGTCAGTTGCCACAAATATATGAGCTGCTTGTTTGGCAGCTTCTCTCAAGGCATCTACATTTTTTTTCTTGCCTGGAATGGTGACATAGAGTGGTTTGAAATTGTCCTTTAAATCCACACCTAACTGAGTTCGAGGTAAATCTCGAATATGTCCAACGGTAGAAAGAACCTTATACTCTTCCCCCAAATATTTTTTGATTGTCCCTGCTTTTGAGGGTGATTCGACGATGACGAGGTATTGTGACATACTATTCCTTTAGTGTTCCATTATTTCAAGTCGCGAATAATATTCAGCTACCCACCAAAATGCAACACCTCGTATAAGCGTGTCTCAGCATTTATTCTGCAGTCGTTTTCCCTTATAGACTACGTCTATTATTTTGAGTGGTAATTTTGAAGCTGAAAAGAATTTTTTAATTCAGAACAAAATAGACTTTTTTCCAACGAGGTAATCTTAGGCGAGGGTAATTAGCTGTGCTGTCCTATCATTCACTATATCCATGTGGATTGTTGGATTGCCAACGCCAGGCATCAATACACATTTCTTTTAATCCTTTTGTGGCTTTCCATCCCAGAACATCAGCTGCTTTCTGGGTGTCTGCATAACATTCGGCAATATCACCTGTACGTCGATCAACAATCTCATAGGCGACTACCTGACCTGAAGCTGCTTCAAAAGCTTTCACCATCTCCAGGACGCTATAGCCCTGACCTGTACCTAAATTTATAGTCACTAGTCCAGGTTTTGTCATCAAATGGTCCAGAGCTTTTAGATGTCCCTGAGCCAGATCAACGACATGGATATAGTCTCGTACACCCGTCCCATCACGGGTTTCGTAATCATTTCCGTATACGGATAGCTTCTCCAACTTGCCTACGGCGACCTGAGAGATGTAGGGCATGAGATTGTTGGGGATACCATTGGGATCCTCACCAATTTGCCCGCTACTGTGGGCACCAACTGGATTAAAATATCTTAATAGTGCTATGTCCCACGCTGCATCGGAGACGTACAGGTCACCCAACATCTCTTCAATGATCAATTTTGAACGTCCATATGGATTGGTGGCTGAAACGGGAAAATCTTCAGTAATTGGAACTGAGCTTGGATCCCCATACACTGTAGCGGAGGATGAAAACACCAGCCGCCTTACACCATTTGCTTTCATTTCTTCGAGCAAGTTTAGGGTTCCTGCCAGATTGTTCTGGTAATACTTCAGTGGAATTTCCACCGATTCGCCTACGGCTTTCAATCCGGCAAAGTGGATAACCGCATCAATATGATGATTTAAGAATGGGGTTGCGAGAGCCTCTTGATCCAGGAGATCAATTTCATAAAAAACAGGCGATTTCCCTGTGAGCGCTTCCACACGTTGGAGCGACTCTCGACGGCTATTGGAAAGATTATCAACAACGATGACCTCATCTCCCTGTGAGAGTAATTCAAGGACTGTGTGACTACCGATATAGCCTGCCCCGCCAGTTACCAGGATTGTAGACATAGATTTTCTTTCTCTCTAAAATTCATTTCGTATATTTTTCAAACAACTCTGTGGATACAATGTTTCAACGATAAGCTGGAATGCCGGTAATACTTTCACCAACAACCAGTGTGTGCATCTCATGAGTACCTTCGTAGGTGAGCACAGATTCGAGATTCGCTGCATGTCTCATGGATACATACTCGTCAGTTATGCCACTGGCACCCAATATACTGCGCGCGGAGCGGGCAATCTCAATGGCCATACGGACGTTGTTCATTTTCGCCAGGCTCACCTGTTTATGATTCAGGGTCTCTCTATCTTTCAGGCGACCAAGTTGAAACGTTAAAAACTGAGCCTTGGTAATTTCATTCAGCATTTCAGCCAACTTTTGCTGGGTCAATTGAAATGCTGCAATGGGTTTGTCAAATTGTATTCTGGTTTTTGCATAATCTACGGCTTCTTCATAACAGGCAATGGCTGCTCCCACGACACCCCAATTAATTCCATAGCGAGCCTGTGTCAGACAGCTGAGGGGTGCCTTGAGTCCATTAGCTTCAGGCAGTTGATTCTCCAGCGGAATTGCACAGTTGTTTAAGACAATTTCACCTGTCACTGAAGCTCTCAATGACAATTTACCCTTTATTTCTGGGGTCTCGAATCCAGTTGTCCCTCGTTCAACCAGGAATCCTCTGACCTGCCCCTCTTCATCCTTAGCCCATATCAGAGCCACATCAGCAACTGGCGAGTTGGTAATCCACATCTTGGTGCCATTTAGGATGAATTTATCAGCCTCTTGCTTTACCCGAGTGATCATTCCACCTGGATTTGAACCATAATCCGGCTCTGTGAGTCCAAAACATCCAATTTTTTCACCTGAAGCAAGCGGTGGGAGCCATTTCTCTTTTTGTTCCTCTGAGCCATACTTCCAGATGGGCCACATGACCAGAGAACCCTGGACCGAAGCAAAACTGCGTAACCCGGAATCACCACGCTCCAGTTCCTGCATCATTAGACCATAAGCTACACCATTGATGCCTGGAGTACCGTACTTTTCCGGTAGCGTGGATCCAAAGAAACCCATTTCTCCCATTTCTTTTTGCAATTCAAAAGGGAATGTACCTTCCCGATAGTGTTTTGATATGAGGGGATAAAATCGATCCTTTACCCATTCATTGGTCATATTTTGAATAGCAATCTCTTCTTCAGAGAGCAGTGCCGATAAATCAAAAAAATCTGGTCCAACTAATTTTAGAGCCATGAAGGTTCTCCAATTTCAGCTGCAAAGGTAAACGCTGTAAAAATCAGGCAAACAAAAAACACCCCGGGGCATATGTCATATATCATTTCTTTCTGCTTGTGCGACATATATAATTGGCCCATGGAAAATGGCGTACTATTTCGGTTTGAAGACGTACACCTCAGGGTTGAGGATAAACACATCCTCCAGGGACTTGAATTCAATATCTCTAAAGGTGAGTTTGTGGCTGTTATTGGCGCTTCTGGTGCTGGAAAAAGTTCTCTCCTGAGGATGTTTAATGCCCTGACCAGCCCAAGCACGGGAAACATTACTTTCCGGGGTATTGAGATTGATTCAGATATACAAGCACTTCGAAAAAATGTGGGTGTTCTTTTCCAAAACCCCGTGGTTTTTGAAGGCACCGTCAGGGAAAATTTATTGATCGCAGGCCGCTGGGATCAGACTATCTCACAAACTCTGGATCATGAAATCCTGGATGCACTAGATCAAGTAGGCCTGGTCAATATCAAATTGACCCATCACGCCAGAGATCTATCAGGTGGAGAGCAACAAAGACTGGCATTGGCTCGCACGCTGCTGAACCACCCTCAGGTTCTTCTTCTGGATGAACCAACGTCGAACCTGGATCCAAAACTTGCCCGGGAAATTATGGATCAGATCGAAGAACTCAGGGAAGCGTTGAATTTAACTGTCATCGCTGTTTCTCATGATCACATGCTCATGCGTCGATATGCCAAACGAGTCATCATTTTATCCCATGGGAAAATTATCGGGGATGGTGATTTTAAAACCCTGGATAAATCACACGCCTTTGAGGATGCCGGATTGTTAAAGAATGAGGTCAATGATGCGACCTGATTTTTACGTCTTGAGTTGGAATGATTTACTGGTATCACTCCTGTTTATTGCATTTTCGCTATTTTTAATCAAAAAATGGAAACTGGGTCTGGAAAACACCCTCCTGATTGGAACGCTGCGTACTTTTGTTCAGTTGACACTCATGGGTTATGTGTTAACCTGGTTTTTTGATCAACAACATTGGGCATTTATGCTCATGCTCCTCCTCCTAATGATCGTGATTGCCAGTTATGAGGGGACCAGACGACAGAAACAAGTAATCCCACACTTCTTTGCGGCCATGCTGGTAGCCCTATTGGGGTCTGCCATCCTCATTTTAGGGACAATCCTGCTCTTTATTCTGGATGTTGAGCCCTGGTTTTCACCCTATGCTGCCATTCCGATTGGTGGAATGATTATCGGTAATGGACTCAATTCAACTGCCTTGACGGCCAATCGATTTGTAGGTGAAATGAAACATCGGGAGAAGGAGATTGAAACCCTTCTAGCCCTTGGTGCCACACCAAAACTGGCCGTCTATGATGCCATGAAGGCTTCTATTCATGCTGCATTAATCCCCAACATCAATGCCATGATGACGGTGGGATTGGTACAACTCCCCGGCGTGATGACAGGGCAGATTCTAGCTGGAATCGATCCCATAATTGCCGTGCGGTATCAGATCATGATTATGTATATGTGGTTCACAACAGCAACCCTGGCCAACATGATCATGTTGGCCATTGTATACCGTCAATATTTTACATCAAAATTGCAGCTCAGACGCGAGCTGCTGAGGGAGAAAGCTTAGATTAAGCCTTCTTCGCCGAGGAATTTGTTTGCTTCTTCTACATGCTTTTTGAAGTCTTCCCACAAAGCTGGAGCAACCGTGATACCCTTCTGGGTTGGACGCCACTCATCTTCATCAGCAAGGTAATGAATTCTAAAATCTACATAGGTACGACCCTTGAATTCTTTAACTTGAATAAGAATCTTTTCAGTTTCACTTCGTTCTACTTCACCAATAATCTTTTCCATGTATTTATCCTTTTCTTAGTTTCAAATTTATTTACTTGATGTGCCCCATTTTGCATCGAATTCATTTGAAGTAAAACCAAATGAACCAACATCTCCCTTCACAACAAAGGGTCTTTTGATAAGATTGGGATCTTGAAGCATCAGCTCAATTGCCCTGGCTTTATCTGGAAGATTTTGCCCTAACTTTAATTCACGATAGATAGCAGATCGAGAATTTAAATAAGGTTTGACATCGTTGACATCGATGAATTTTTCCAAAAGTTCGCGACTGGGAGGGCTATTTATGATATCCACCTTCTCAAATTCAATCTGACTTTCATTCAGGTAAATCTGAGCCTTTTTACAGGTGCCACATGTTTTTTTATCAAAGAATGTTGGCTTCATAGTATGTCCCTTTCCAAATCTTCATCATAAATAATTATAGCCCCCACACTTTCCTAATACCGAATTTCGAAACTTTTATATTCCCCGCTATATGTCTGGGGCTGATTCTCGACCCTTTCAACCTGGGACCATCGGTTGCCCACTTTGAGTTCTTTCAAAAAGGATACGATCAGGCCATGCTCTCCTTCGGCAAGTCCCACCACTGAGCCATCTGAGTGGTTTTTAACCCAGCCCGTAAGCCCCAACTGTTGCGCCATTGTACTGACAAAATACCTGAAGCCTACCCCTTGAACTTTTCCTGATATTCTAAAGACAGTCGCTGTATCCATGGCTATTTCTTCCTGTTAATCGCTTCCTCAGGCAGGACGCTGGGACAAAATTCAGCCAGCACACAGGCATGGCATTGGGGTCGGCGAGCGATACATACTGCACGACCATGATCAATGATTAAATGTGTAAACATGACCCAATGTTCCTTTTCAATGATCTTCTGGAGCTCCATCTCAATTTTTACGGCATCTTTTTGATTGGTCATTCTTAAAAGATTCGCGATACGAATAACATGAGTATCTACTACCAGACCTGGGATGTGGAATCCTGTCCCTAAAACCACATTAGCTGTCTTTCGACCAACCCCTGGGAGCTTCACCAGAGCATCCAGATCAGCCGGGACTTCACCTTCGTGCTCCTGCATGAGGGTTTGTGCGCAGGCACTCATGTTTCTTGATTTGCTATTGAAAAAGCCAGTGGATCGAACCAATTCAGCAAGATGCTCTACAGGTGCACTGGCCATGCTTTGGGCTGTGGGATAGTGCTTAAATAATTCAGGTGTGACCTTGTTTACTCTTTCGTCAGTACACTGGGCCGAAAGCATAGTAGAAATGAGTAGTTGGAAGGGTGATCGATGTTCGAGACTACATTTGGAATCAGGATAAGTTTCGTACAGGGTTGTGATAATCCGCTGCATCCGGAGCTGTTTGTTTTTCAATGATTCTCTCATCAGCCTCTCCGAGTCTGTAAATAGTTTTTCATTTCATCCATACCCATCGTGTTGATTACTTCACTTGGTGTAAAGCCGCCTTTGCGAGCCATACGGACACCCAGCGGGATTGAGCCGAGTCCACTAGTACTATGAGCATCAGGGTTAAGGGAGATTTTCACACCTTTTTCTCTGGCATATTTGAGATATCGCCAATCCAAATCAAGTCGCTTGGGTGTGGTGTTTATTTCAATCAGTTTATCATTCTCAGCAGCCACATCGATAATAGTTGGTAAATCTGGATTGTATCCGGGTCTGGCCATAAGCATTCTGCCAGTGGGATGTCCAAGCATGGTGGTAAATGGACTTTGCATAGCTCGGACAATGCGATCAGTTTGCTTTACTGGATCCAGCTGAAAATGGCTATGGATTGAGGCAATCACAAAATCAAAACCTGATAAGAGTTCTTCATCATAATCCAGGCTTCCATCACTCAAAATATCAGCCTCAATCCCCTTAAAAATGTGGAAATCAGAATATGAGTCATTGAGTTGATCTATGAGGTCCCATTGAGCTTTAACACGGTCGGGCTTCAAGCCATTGGCATAGTAAGCCGCTTGTGAATGTTCGCTGATACCAAGATATTGGTATCCAATATTTCGAGCTGCCTCAGCCATTTCTTCAAGAGAATTTCGACCGTCACTCCAGGTAGAATGGGCATGGAAAGTGCCTTTTATATCCCCTTTCTTAACCAGCTCAATATCTTTCGGGAAACGGGCATAGACATCTCTCAGCTCAGGTTCAATCCACTGAATGCCAATTGATTTACAAAGGGCTTCTTCAGTTGAGAGTGAGGTATTCCCAGTCTGTGCAATTGCTCTAATGGCAGCTTCAGGCTCCGCACCATACATACTTTGCAGCTGATGAGCATATACCTCACCACCAGTTCGGATGAGTTGCTGAGCGCTGAAGGATTCTGGGGCAGACACCCAGAGATGGACCGGCATCCCTGATATATCTTTAATGATGAGAGGATGTGAGTCTGGTAAACCACAGTCAAATTTATCATTTAATTCACTTAATAAATCTGATGATTTTGCTTCGATAAGCAGTTCTACGGATTGGATGAGTTTGTCACCTCTCCTGAGCATGCCCGTCAGTTCAATTCGAGACACACTTTGGAGGGGAGATAGTTTTTCAATCCATTTCTGAGCTACCGATAAAGCGATATCGAGATAAAAATTTCTGGCATGTTTCGCCTGAAAGTCAATGGCATCCAGCAATTTCAGCTGCAGCTTTTGACCAAAACCCTTCATGGAGGTTAAAGCATTCGTTTCACAGGCTCGCTTGAGGGCTTCAGTGTTGGTGATATCAAATTTTTTCCAGAGCAATTGAACCTTCTTCATACCCAGACCAGGGAGATCTAGGAGATCGGCCAGCCCCTCAGGAAGTTGTGCCTCTAGTTCCTTTTCCAGACCGACAGTTCCAGCCTTGGCGAAATACATAATGACATAGGCTAACTTGGGACCAATTCCAGGTACATCTTTCAGTCGATCTTCATCAACGAGGACACCCATGTCTTCCTCATGATCTCTGACTATGCGAGCTGCCTTTTCAAAACTCCGAATCTTGAAGGGGTTTTCTTCGAGTAATGACATCATGGAAGCAAGGCGATTTATTCTATTACTGATTTGAGAATTATTCATTTCTCAAAATAAATCAGATATGTCATTCACGAAGAAAAATAACGGGTGATCTTTTGGGGTGTATGCATGTTTGAAATCGAGGGAGGATTAGACATATTGCCAGCATGAACATGCTGAGGCTTCAACAGAAACGTCAACTTATTAACCTGATACGGGAATTTTTTACTGATAGGGACTTTTTTGAGTTAGAAACGCCACTTCTGGTACCTGCCCCCGGCATGGAAGTGCATCTGCATAGTTTCACCACAAAATATGTGAGGCACGATGGTTCTGAGGAGGTGCTTTACCTCCCCACCTCCCCTGAATTTGCCATCAAGAAGGCTCTAGGTGCGGGTTTCGAGAAAGTATTTGAAATCGCCCGGGTATTTCGGAATCATGGAGAGCTTGGTCCACAGCACCATCCCGAATTCACCATGTTGGAGTGGTATCGTCCCGGTTCTTACACTCATGTCATGAACGATGTAGCAGATTTGCTTCAGTACTTGAGTGAAGCGTTTGATGCGCTTCATCATGAACCGGATTTTTCCTGGACTGGGATCAGGAGAACATCAATACAGGACTGTTTTCAAACTTACGCAGAGCTTGACCTGCAAAGAGGGATGACGGATGCTGAACATTGGCGAGCGGCGGCGGCTGATGTTTTAGGCGAAAAAATTCCTGGCGATGACACTTTTGAGGACATTTTTTTTCGAGTGTGGCTCAAATTAATAGAACCCAGGCTGGGACGATCTAATCCTGAAATTGTTTTTGATTACCCGGCTTCTATGGCAGCGCTGTCCAAGCTTAAATCACCTGAAAATATATGGGCTGAGCGCTTTGAACTCTATATCAAGGGCATTGAAATCGGCAATGCGTTCAGTGAGCTGACTGATTCTAATGAACAGTTTAAGCGGATAGAAGATGCAAATAGTGAGCGCGAAGAACTTGGTTATCCACCCCATCCCATTGACTCAGACTTTATCCAGGCAGTGGGCAAAATGCCTCCAACAGGAGGCATTGCGATTGGTGTTGAGCGGCTATTAATGGTGCTTACTGGTGAATCAGATATCCATGAGTTTTTCCTCTACCCATTGGGGGAAGTCAGGCGCAAATAGAAATCAATTGCTGTCTTCGAGCCAAGCGCTCCAAGTACGACATTGTCATCTTGATCACGCCAGTTTGAAAGCTCGCGATCCCTAAGCGGAAGCCCGGAATACACATAGTTTCCGTATATCTCATTTACACTTTCAAATTTCACCTGGTATATCCCCAGGGGGATACCGGCAAAATTTCCCTGGAATTTGGGGAGCCCTGTGGAATCATCAGTGAAAATGGACACAGCCAGAGAACCGTAAAAATCCCTTGTAGAGCCGTCTGTAAAATATTCGTCCATGTATACAGCGCAAAATGCGCTCAAAGATGAGTTGTTCCAGTTCATAAACGCATAGTTGTTATTCAGGCTTACCAGTGTGTCTCCTAACCAATTCGCACTCTCCCAGCTGATGTTGATTGGTGGTCCTACAATATCCGTTGATGCTGTGATGATTCGACCTTCGGTAGTAGTCAATACCATTTGATATTCAAGATTCTCATTCAATTCAATTTGGGCGTATTCAGGTCCAGGGATATAGGCTCCGTAGTGGTAAGTGAGATATGGATTTGATGCCGTAGCTTCTGGCGGACCACCGGGTCCAAAAATTACATCAAATTCAGAAGCCTGGGTTTCCCAAAAGAATTCTGCCACAAAAATTTGTGACTCGGTTTCTCTTAGAATGACTGAAACCATGGTTGAATCGTGAATTTGTGGCAAGATTTCTAAATAATCGTCCACATGAGGTTCACCAGCGTCAGCGATCCCATTGCCGCGTCCTTCTGGTTCATCATTTGGTCCGCCAAAATCATACCCGATATCATCGTTCAGAGGTTCACCCTCATCCCAGCGATTATTTCCATTTTCATCTGTGTAGGAAACCCAATCACCATTGTCATCTCTGCCATTATAGAGAGATGTGTCGGTGACCAAAATCGTGCGGTCAACCCGGATAATAGAGTTGGCAAAATTGTTGTTGTCCAACAATCCTTCTATACGAATTTCCTGTTCATAATTTTTGTAATATTCAGCGAAATCTGCTATACTTAACTCCTCTGTGCAACCCAATAGCAAAAAGATTATGGCGCTGAGACTGGCAGTTTTTCGGATAATAATTTGTATATGTTTTTTCATAAGATCACCTATAGCTCGAATTCTACGCCAAACGTGGGAAGAAATGGAAACATGCCAATTCCTTCAACTGTTTGATCTTCAAGATCCATGTTGTAGAAAAATGTATTAAAATGATTTGTTACATTAATGATTTGAAACTTGAATGTGCCCTCCAGACCAAAGGGTGAAATCTGGCGTGCATAGCTGACATCCACGCGGAAATAATCAGGATATCGGGCAGAGTTACGATTCCCCTTCAATTCAGCTAGATTTGAATAGGGATTACCAAAATCAAAACCTGAACCATTTTGGGTTGGGACATAGCCTACCGTCGGTGTGTACAGATTTGAGCTGCTGCTGCTTAGTGTGAGTCCAACTGAGTTTTTTTCTGATAAGGTATACCCTAAGACCAGATTCACTGAAAAGGGTTGGTCATACTTAGAGCTATAAATCTCACCATCCGATTCAATGGCTCGACCATCGCCATTAAAATCAAATTCCTGCTTGCTCTGCATATATGAAAATCCAAGCCACCCAGTGAGTGTTCCAGTGCTCTTCTTGAAAAGGAGTTCTGCCCCATAAATTTCAGCCGTACCCTCTGTATAGTCATCATCTGGATCGCTGAATACATTCTTGGGGTTTATTACCAGCGTGTTGCTATAGGGTTTGTAGTAGCCTTCAAGACTGGTAAACCAACCTTCACCTAACCATTGTTCAAGTCCAATGATAAAGTGTTGTACTTGTTTTGACTTATAATTCTCAGGGATTGGATTCCAGAAGTCAACAATACTCAAAATGGCATCCTCGTCCTGTGCAGTAAAGATAAACTGGTTATAGATTCCCCAGGCTCCCTTTAGTGCCAGATTGGTATTGAGTAAGTATTTGAATCCTAGACGTGGTTCATAATAAAGATTGTCATGTGCAGAGTATTTTGAAATACGCATACCAGTCTGGAGCATGAGAACAGGATTGGGTTGCCATCTCTCCTGAATCATTCCTGTATAAACCATATTGGTCTCATCTTCATCAATGAACAGGACATCTCCAGTACCCAGAGAGAATTTAACACCTAAGTCTTTGGCCTCGAGACCCATGGTCACGGTATGTTCGGAGGAGATATACCAGTCCAGCATTTCTTTGATTGTCCAGTCATCTATTTCATTGTAGACAATAAAATTGCTTCCGGAGCTACTCCCCGTACTGTCCTTGGAACTGTATTCCAGGTCTACATCAAATTTGTAATTCGTGTTTGCGAATGTGAAGGTTGAGACAAATTTGGAATTGGGAACCCAGCGCCATTCTGCGCTATTGGTAGTATTCCCCCAATCCCATCTAAAGGTCACCTCACTATCAGATTGCTCAAGATCAAAGGCGATACGATCCTGCCCTCCATAATGTGAAAATGCCAGACGATTGGTGGGATTGATATTCTGAATAATTTTTCCCTGAACATCATAAAAATAGTATTTCCATTTCATGGGATCGTCTTTGGCCCAGTAATAAAGTCTGGCCACCTGATCAAAATAGGTTCGCCTGCCTGACAACATCCATGATCCTCTCAGAAGTGGTCCCTCACCCAGGATCTTTGAGCTTAATAAATTGACCTCTCCATGCACCTCACTCAGATCAATGAACTTGCCAATGGGTTGATCTCCAAAAAGTTTTCTGTTTTTCGAATTTCCCTCACGTCCCGTGATACTCAATACTGAAGATATGCGGTTACCATATTTGGCAGGAAATCCTCCAGCAAGGAATTCAGCATCAGCAATGGCATCTGCGTTAAAAGTTGAAAAGACACCTCCGAGATGGAAGGGGTTGTAAATTTCAATGCCATCCAGCAAAATAAGGTTTTCATCGGGAGAGCCTCCACGAACTACCAGAGCAGAGGAGAAATCGCTTGATGATTGAACCCCAGGCAGCAATTGAAGCGTACGAAAGATATCTGCTTCAACAAAGGCTGGCATGAGCTTCACATCTCGCATGGTCAGGCTGACAGCACTGACTTCAATCTCTTTTTCAAATCGTTGACGGGCCCCAGTAACAATCACTTCCTCACCTTCGATTGATGTCGGAGCTATTTCAAAATCATGGCGTTCATCCAGACCTGCTACCACTGCAATGGATTTCTCAGTGCGTTCATATCCCATCATCAATACCTGGAGGGTATAATTTCCAGGCGGAATGTTGGTTATGATATAATATCCTGAATTATCGGTGGCTGCGCCGATGCCGGTCTGTTTTAGGCTGACATTGGCGTGTAGCAGGGGTTCGCCGGTCTCAGCATCTCTTAGATACCCATTGATACGACCAGAACGGGTCTGACCATATGCTGTACCAAGAACCAGCAGTGTGATGAATAGGGAAAGTATATAATTAAATCTAAATTTCATTGTGCTTCCTTCAGTTACTCAAATCCATTGTGAAGCAAACTATTCAGATGAATAATTGTTCACGGGTGCCAATGTAATCGCGAACTGGTGGGAGGTGAATTTTATTCGAGGAAGATCAGACTTCGAGTGTTCAACCTGTGTTTTTATAGGATAAACAAAAAAAGAAGGCAGGACCCCCTACCTTCTTTTCATTTGAAAAGGACACTATCTGAGAGTTGACTATTTCTCTTCAGAATCTCCCTTTTTTTCATCGATGCGATAAACGATTAGATAGGCTGCACCAACTGCTGCAGGAATTAATCCCCAGACCCACATACCTGCTGGGGCATCATTGGGAATGGCCAAGGCCATTCCCATTGTCATGATAATTCCCAGAAAGAGCCAAATCAAACCAGGCAAGAGGCGATTTTTGTTTACATCTGGAAATTTTACTTCAACACCCTTTTCAATGGCTGCGAGAATTTCAGTGCTCTCGATTTTTCTTTTCTGATTTTTTAGGATCATTGCAGCGATTGCAACACCGCCTGCAACTAAGAACATTGTGATTGGAATAAAGGCTTCCATTGCGTGACCCATTGTATTCTCCTTTTAATAGATTTTTGGTTCATCGTGGTATTAGACTGAGATCTGTTTGTTTTTGTTGCATCTATTTGTCCTTTTTTTTGAAAAATTTTTATTTTTAGTCTAACTGCAACAAATTACCATTATTCCAGGTCTAAGTATTAATATGATTAACATGATTCCCAGAGTTCAAAAAGAAGCAGATCTCATCTTTCGGGAAATTGTGAAGAATCATGGTGATCGAATTTATAATCTGGCACTCATGAAATGCAATCAGGTAGAGCTGGCCGAAGACATATGTCAGGAAACATTTATTCGAGTTCATAAGGGACTGAAAAATTTCAGAGATGAATCCCAACTGGGGACATGGATATATCGAATTGCCATCAATGTGTGTCATACTATGATTAAGAAAGAATCCCGGCTTTCTGACAACCTGATACCCCTCAATGATCGACCTGATCTGGAACCCATCGAAGAACACGGCGATGCAGGGGAAATTTTCTTAAGGGCCGTACAAAAGGATCAAATCAGACAGGCAATTTCAGCGCTTCCCACCCTTCAATCTGATGCCATCACACTTTACTATTTGAAGGAATTTCAATACACAGAGGTGGCCGACATCATGGATATCCCACTGAATACATTGAAATCACATATTCGCAGGGCCAAAGCTAAGTTAAAACTATTATTAATGGAGGTCTATGATGAGACCCGATAATGCACACAAACGAGATGTTATTGATACACTGCTGGATAAATCCTGGGAGAACCCTCCGGCTCATCTGGAACGACAACTCATGGCAATTCCGACACAGAACGCTGTGACAGCAATCCGCCCGCTTGATCGAATCACCTTATTTCTTAATACAATTCTTATTTTGTGGGGAGTGGGACTGGGGATGTATTTCTGGGTACCACTTAACCATAGCTTGGGATCCTTTGCACAGGGAATGTTGGGATTCAGTACGTCATCTCCGCAAATTCTGGCTCATCCCATCGTAGGCATAATTGTGTTAACCTGTTTACTGTTCGGATTGGTTTGGATGGATATGGAAAAACCTCCTGGGCTTACTAAAGCTTAGCCAAATAAAAGAGCCCTCCATAAGAGGGCTCTTTTAATATTCACTTGAATTGGAGTTTACCAGTTTTCGCCTAAGAGCTCAAAGTATTCCTGGGGGTGTAGACAAGCTGGACAGGCTTTAGGTGCATCTTCACCTTCGTGGAGGTAACCACAGTTGATACAACGCCAGACAACTTTTCCGTTCCGCTTGAAGACTCGACCTTCTTCAAGATTCTTGGCCAGATCTGCATAACGCTTGCCATGTTGCTTCTCAGCTATGGAGATGGTCTCAAAAGCAATAGCCACTGCCTTAAAGCCTTCTTCACGGGCAATTTTAGCGAATTCTGGATACATAGTGGTCCATTCGTATTCCTCACCTGCTGCTGCTGCCTTCAGGTTTTCCAGAGTAGTACCAATTTTCCCTGCTGGAAATGTCTCAGTGATTTCCAGATCGCCACCTTCTAAAAATTTAAAGAAGCGTTTGGCGTGTTCTTTCTCCTGGTTGGCTGTTTCTTCAAAAATCTGCGAAATCTGAATCAGACCTTCTTTTTTTGCCGCACTTGCAAAATAGGTATATCTATTTCTCGCCTGCGATTCGCCCGCAAACGCGATCAATAAGTTTTTCTCAGTTTGGGTACCCTTAATACTACTTGCCATTCTAATTCTCCTTAAATGTTATGAAATAGGTCATGCATAAAATTTGCCAAAGTGGTTGAACCTGTTATAAAATATCGGTCTTCAAATTTAGGTCATAATTATTAGGTTCATACCCAAGAATAGAAACATTTTGTTCAGGAATAATTCAGACTAGATTCAGCATTGACACTGGTAATAGCTGCTATCTCTGTGGATGAGCAGTTTGAAATAAAGACTTCAGTGATTTGAGGTCCATTCATTCTCTCAGCTGCCAGACCTACGTTTATTATTAAATATGGTCTCAAGCCGACACGGTTTTCTTGGAAATGAGGAAATCTGCTCCCGTATTTGGAAAGAGAAGATATGTTGTACATAACGATTTCTCCACATCTGGTTTACCGATGAGTGCTATCGGTAACAAAAACCTTTCGCAACCTGATGCAAAGGTACTCCCTGATATCTGGCTAAAAGCCGCTATGCTTGGCAGTCTCTGGGCATCCATTGAAATCATTCTGGGTAGCTTTCTCCATAATTTGCACATCCCATTATCAGGGACATTTCTGGCATCCGTAGGCCTGATTCTCATGATCAATGGTTACAAGTTGTGGCCAGTTAAGGGATTATTCTGGCGAACTGCACTCGTGACAGCTGCAATGAAGTCAATCTCGCCTTCAGCTATCATTTTCGGACCCATGATTGGTATCTTCATGGAAGGTGTCATTCTGGAAATCATGGTGCGTCTATTCCGCCGTAAATGGCTTGGTTTTGTTCTAGGTGGTGCTCTGGCAGTTTCCTGGAGTCTGTTTCAGAAAATATTTGTACTCCTCATGACCTATGGTCCTGATTTTGTCAAGCTTTATGAGCAGCTCTATTTCATGGCCTCCAGGAGTTTTGGTTTTGAAGGTGATGCGCCTTTTGATCTTGTGCGAGCCATATTTATTATAGATTTAAGCTTTGGAGCGCTGGTGGCAGGATTGTCCTACAGGAGGATCCGCTCTCAGAGCTCAATCTCATTTCCGGAATCAAAATTTGATGCAGCCCCGAAGAAAGAGAATCTCTTAGTAGCATCAGCTACACAGCCATATTCAGTGCTCCTGTTCCTGGTAAACCTCGTCGTCCTCATTCTGGGTCTTACATATCTGAATGATCTCTCAATTCTTTTAGGTGGGCTACTGGTGATCACATATGTCTCCATCAATATTTTCAGGTATAATCGCTCATTAAAACGTTTGAAACGACCCCAACTGTGGATCCAGCTTATTGCCATGATGGGTTTGTCTGGCCTGCTTCTGGGAGGTTGGGATAGCACGGCTTCACTTCTAATTGGACTCGAAACCGGTGTTGCCATGGCGATTAGAGCTTTACTGGTAATTTTTACATTTTCAGCCCTTAGCATTGAGATGAGAAGCCCTGTTATACTTGGTTGGTTTACACGCCTGGGGATGGGAGTCCTCTTCGATTCAATATCTCTGGCTTTTGAGGTCCTGCCACGACTATTGAAACGCGTTTCCGAGATCAATGGTATCTGGAGGCACCCATTCCGAACATTAAGCCAATTACTCGCTGCATTGGAAGATCTACGCGTTGAACACCATTCAGAAAATCCCAGAGTTATCATTATAACAGGTAATCCAGGCGATGGTAAAACCAATATGATTAAAGCCCTGATAGAGAATGAGAGTTTGGAAGGGGTTGATTTTCATGGCTTTTATTCCATGGGTGATTGGGTAGAGAACGAGAGAGACACCTATCGTATCATAGATATTCAAAGTCAAGCATCTGAACTCTTGTGTGAGAGAAAAGAGCCAGTCTCAGAATGGCGAGCAGGACCCTTTAATTTTCGACGACCTGGACTTGAGTTTGGCTGTAAAGTCCTGGATTCAATTCCTGTTGCTCATTCTGGGAAGATTGTAGTCATCGATGAAATAGGTCACCTCGAATTGAAGGATCAGGGTTGGGGACACTGTATGAGCGACCTGGTCAACAGCAAGACAAGGATGATCTGGACGGTCCGTCCAAGCCTTCTGGATGCCGTCATTGCAAAATGGGGTTTAGACTATAAAGTCTTTGACGTTAAAAAATATACGGAGACTCAAATAAGTAGCTCTATCAGATCATTTTTAATGTAGCATTCCCCTATTTCATGTTCAATCTGGCTCCAAACTTTAGTTGCGTAACAATAAATATTAATGCCCACATGAGTTGGTAATGAAACTTTTGGCGCATTGTTTGCAGATGCCAAAGGAGTCAAATATTATCTTGGAAAAATGATTATAAGGGGTTCGAAATGAGTGAGGTAAAAAAATTTAATCCTGCTGCTGAATTCACAGCCAATGCACACATCAAGTCAATGGAACAATATCAGGAAATGTATGATCGTTCCGTAAATGATGAGGATGGTTTTTGGGCTGAGCAGGCTGAACGCTTGACATGGTTTAAAAAGTGGGACACTGTAGCCAATTATGATATCGCTAATGCTGATATCAAATGGTTTGAAGGTGGTAAACTAAATGTGAGTTATAACTGTCTTGATCGCCATGTTGAAGATGGTTTCGGAGAGAGGACAGCCTTGATCTGGGAAGGTAATAATCCTAATGAGGATAAAACCTTTACCTACAATGAGCTCCTGGGAGATGTGCAGAAATTTGCCAATGTCCTTAAAGCCCACGGGGTGGAAAAGGGTGATCGTGTCTGTATATACATGCAAATGATTCCTGAGCTATCCGTAGCCATGCTCGCTTGCTCTCGTATTGGCGCTATCCACTCTATCGTTTTTGGAGCTTTCAGTCCAGAATCTCTACGTGATCGAATCAACGATTCAGAATGTAAAGTCCTCATCACCCAGGATACGGGTGTACGCGGTACCAAACTTGATATCCCCATGAAATCCAATGCTGATAAAGCGCTTGCAGAAACACCATCTATTCAGACCTGTGTTGTGGTCAAAAGAACAGGTGCTGAAGTAAACATGGATTCTGGTCGCGATATCTGGTGGCATGAAGGTATGGCCAAGGTTGATGCCGTTTGTAAACCTGAAGAGATGGATGCTGAAGATCCATTGTTCATTCTTTACACCTCAGGTTCAACTGGCAAACCAAAGGGCGTACTCCACACTACTGGTGGATATCTGGTATATGCCTCGCTAACACACGAATTGGTCTTTGACTATCATGAAGATGATGTTTACTGGTGTACTGCTGATATCGGCTGGGTAACTGGTCACTCTTACATCGTCTATGGACCACTGGCCAACCGCGCCATCACCATGATGTTTGAGGGTGTGCCAAATTATCCTGATTTCGGTCGTTTCTGGGATGTGGTTGATAAGCATAAAGTTAATCTTTTCTATACAGCCCCTACGGCACTTCGCGCATTGATGCGTGAAGGAAACGAATGGGTAGAGACCCGTGACCTTTCATCATTGAGGCTGTTAGGTACTGTGGGCGAGACCATCAAGTCCCCTGAATGGAACTGGTACTATAGCATTGTTGGAAAGGGTAAATGTCCTATCGTGGATACATGGTGGCAAACAGAGACAGGTGGAATTCTGATTACTCCTCTACCTGGTATAACTCCTTTGAAACCAGGTAGTGCTACCATTCCTTTCTTTGGTGTTCAACCAGTACTGCTCACTGAAGACGGTAAAGAGATCGAAGGTAACGATAAGTCTGGTTTATTAGCCATGAAAGCTGCCTGGCCAGGGATGATGAGAACCCTTTATGGTGATCACGATCGTTTCAAACTAGCCTATTTTTCAATGTACCCCGGTTACTACTTTAGTGGTGATGGTGCTCGTCGTGATAGTGACGGTGATTACTGGATTACGGGTCGTGTGGATGATGTCTTGAATATTTCAGGACATAGAATTGGAACCGCTGAAGTTGAAGGCGCCATTGGTAAAGCAGATGGAGTTGCTGAAGCAGCCGTTGTTGGATACCCCCATGACATCAAGGGACAAGGAATTTATGCCTATGTCACTTTAATGGCGGGTATTGAAGGCTCAGACGAAATTCTGGCCAGCATCGCCGCTTCTGTCAAGAAAGAGATTGGACCTCACGCAAAACCAGATAAGGTTCAGTTTACACCAGCATTGCCGAAGACACGTTCTGGCAAGATCATGCGTCGAATTCTACGCAAGATTGCCGAGAATGAAGTTGATAGTCTAGGTGATATCTCCACACTGGCAGATCCATCTGTTGTGGATAGTCTGGTTGCTGAACGCAAATAACAGTAGTTCACTTAAATCATATAAAAAGCCACCCCACGGGGTGGCTTTTTAATTTGTCAAACATATCTATAGAGAATCAGTTGCTCATAATAAGAGCTTCATCATATAGATTTTCATATCGAGTTTTTAGCCCGGTCATGGTTCTAACACCAGAGAGAAGGTCGACCTTTGTTTTCAGGAGATCGGCATATGCTCTGATCTTCATGGGGTCACCGATTAAGCAAGCAGCAGTATGAGCATCAACCATTTCCAGCAAGTCAGCTTGATGACCAAACATCTCATCCATAGCTTCATCCAGGATATCGAATGCTTCATCATATCGACTTTCAACATTCAACTTAAGTGCCCTGGTAATCAGTTCACCGATCATCTCGATCTGGCGTATCATATAGTCTTCATTTATTGTCGGCATGATCTTCTTTCTAATCGGATTGGAACACAACACAGGGCTCGCACGATCAGTGGAGCCCTGTGACTTGGTTTGACCTTAGAGGTAAATTAGTTCTTTACTGAACTAACTCCCTTTATTTAACTGTGACTGCAATCTCCTTGGGAAGAGCTTCCTTGGTCTTAGGTATGCTCAAGGTCAGAATGCCGCTCTTGTATTCGGCAGCGATCTTGTCAGTGTTCACATTTTCCGGAAGTTCTATATCTCGTTCATAACTTCCTCGTGCGATCTCACGTGTCAGGTACTTCGGACCCTCATCCTCTTTGATCTCTGCCTTTGTTGCTTTGAGGTTGAGCGTGTTGTTTTTCACTGAGACAGTGATATCATCCTTTTCAAAACCAGGTAGTGAAAAGGACAATTCGAAGTTCTTTTCTGCTTCTATAGCATCCATTGCTGGACGCCACAGGCTACTTCTTGGAGTGTCAAAATTCATATCTTCAAAAAAATTGCTCAACATGTGGTCAAAACTTCTGTTGATTCTTGGGCGGGCTACTTTTACTAATGTCATGGTGCTATCTCCTTTTATCGTTTAATTCTTGTTAATCACTCAAACACGGCATTTCTATATTCGAATCCCGTGCCACATGGATATATGCGCCATAATGGCTCACATGCTTGCTTAGGCAGTATTAATTTTGACACGGTACTGTCATATTGGCTTGATTATATTCAATGCCATTAGGTTGATGGTCGGAATGGCAGACTTTTTAATCCATAATTAATGTCGTGATCTGACGGCAAATACTTGATAGTTTTCATAATCTCGTCTAGTTTCATGCCCTCATGAATCGATACTATAAGCTCTCATACCTTTCAAAGGTGACAGTCCAATTTGTACTGCTAAGTCTTTTTACCTTAGTGGCCAATGGCCAATCACAATCTCCATCTGATTCACTTGATCCCGTAGCCCTCGAGCAGAAAATTGGTCAAATGATTATGGTAGGGATTCGAGGAACCCACTTGAATGCCGATGCCATGGAATTGACCCGATCACAAATCTTAAGTGGTGATATTGGTGGAATTATCTTTTTTAAACACAATATCAAAAACAGTCGGCAGTTTCGCATATTTGTAAAAAGCCTCAAGGCCCTTCCAGTTAATCAGCCCTTACTTCTGGCTGTAGATGAAGAAGGTGGTCTGGTGAGGAGACTCCGCAAGAGCCAGGGCTTTGAAGAATTTCCTACAGCAGCCCATGTTGGTGCAAATCTGAGTATGGATGAATCCTATGATCTTTATTCCCGCATGGCAGATCAAATTCATCAGACCGGACTTAATGTGAATCTAGCACCTGTGGTCGATGTAAACATCAATCGAATATCACCAGCCATTGGACAGCTCAACCGTAGTTTCTCAAGAAACCCGGGAGATGTATTCGATTATAGTGAGGCATTTATTCGAGCCCACAATGATTCCGATGTGTTAACAACTCTCAAGCATTATCCCGGTCATGGAAGTTCAAGGGAGGATTCACACAACGGAATAACTGACATCTCCAGCACCTGGAGGTCTTCAGAGCAGGTACCCTTCCAACGCTTGATTGATTCAGCCAAGGTTGATATGATCATGGCAGGACATCTCATGGACAAGGGTGTTGATTCAAAGTATCCTGCATCAATTTCAAATTCGCATATACAGATTACTCTGAGGGACGACATGGGCTACACCGGTGTGGTTATCACAGATGACCTGCAGATGGGTGCCATCATCAAGCGTTTTGAATTGGAAGAAATTGTCATCGCTGCCATCAATGCCGGTTGTGATATCCTTCAGTTTTCTGATCCACTGGATCTTGATGAAAATCTTTCCCGGAGAATTAAGGAGATTGTTCTTCAAGCAATTGAGAATGGTCAGGTGGATCCTCAGCGTATTCACGAGTCCTATGCCCGTATCATTGATCTCAAAAGCAGGCTTTCACCCAGACTGAAGGTAACATCAGATTAAGGAAAAACCAATGAAGCCCAAGTTTGCAACCGTCATTAATTGCATGGATGGTCGCGTTCAAGAACCGGTGAATGAGTGGATGAAAAACTACACCGGCGCCACATATATTGATGTTATCACAGAAGCCGGACCCGACAAGATGATGTCATCCACGGCCACTGCCTCACGCCTCATTCTTAAAAGGATTCTGGTATCACGGGATAAGCATCATTCCAGACAAATTGCACTTGTAGCTCATCATGACTGTGCTGGGAATCCTGTCTCTAAAGAGCAGCACATGAATCATCTCCAGCAATCAGCCAAGATTATGGCAACCTGGCATCTTGATATGACCATTATTATGTTGTGGGTTGATGAAAACTGGAAAGTTGAGCTTATTTCGTCGATTGATGCCTGACAGCTTGATTGCGTTTTAAGCCCTTCAAGCCAGGACGATCCAGAGGGGTAGACGCAAATATATTTTTAAACCCATCCTCGTCCATTCCACTAAAATCTGGTACTCCCCCACTTCTCAAATCCTCGATAGGTAAAAATGATTGAACGTCTGATGGTTTTGCAAAACGATTCCAGGGACATACATCCTGGCAAATATCACAACCAAAGATCCATTGGTCCATGTTTGCCTTTATAGCATCAGGAATGAGAAGCTCCGCATCAAGTTCTATGGTAGCATAGGAGATGCATTTTGAGCCATCCACAACATAGGGTTCGGTAATGGCCTGTGTGGGGCAGGCATCAATACAGGCTGTACAAGTTCCACATAAATCAGGAACCTCCAGACTATAGCGATCAAATTCCTCAACTGTGATGATTTCCCCTAAGAAGCCCCAGCTGCCATACTCTCTGGTGATAATGTTGCTGTGCTTCCCTTGCCAACCAATGCCTGCAACAGTTGCCCAATGCTTTTCCATAACAGGTGCAGAGTCAACAAATACTCGATACATTTGAGCTCTCTGTTTCCGAGTGAGACCCTTTGTTTGGTCTGCATGTAAATGATTTGCCAATTCATGAAGCATATCCTTCAATACTGTATGGTAATCCATACTCCGGGCATATTTGGAAATAACTCCATCTAGCTCAGGCAGCTTTTCGTCCTGGTGATAATTCACAAATATTGAAATGATGGAGCGTGCCCCTGAGAGAAGTTCGCCAGGATCCAGTCGTTTCTCCTGATTCCGTTCCATATAGGACATCTTCCCATGGTAGCCACGATTGAGCCATTCATTTAACCGATCAGAGACAATGCTATCTACAGCCGCTACTCCAAGCTTGTGGATTCCTATTTTTGAACCGAATTGTTGAAGATCATCATACTTTAGCATAATAAATCACTTAAATAATGATGTCCTCACCGCCGAAGATGCCCTTTTCGGATGATCTCAGTTTACAGGCGATGGTTCTGGGATCATGCTCAAAAAATATGATGGCGTCCTTCTCCAGAAGATCAGGTAGAATTCGCTTTTTCTCAGCGATGCTGCGCATGGGCTCATTGTCATAAGCCATAACCCAGGGAATGGGAATATGTGCCTTCATTGGGAAAAGGTCAGCACCATATATGAGGGTTGATGACCCATCTGAAATAATCGGCAACTGTTGACCAAGCGTGTGCCCATGTACGATTTCCAGTTTGATGTCATCAAATAATTCGCGCTCTGAATTCAATATCTGAAGCATGCCATTTTCTGCTAAAACCGTCCAGTTTTCTGCCAAATAGCTGGCTCGATCCTTCTCAGAGGGGCTGTTAGCTAATTTCCAATTTTCAGATTGGACCCAGTACTTTGCATTTGGAAATACTGGGACCACTTTTCCATCTTCCATTTTGGTGTTTCCACCAACATGATCAAAATGTAGATGGGTGCAAATAACATCTGTTATGTCGTCCACACTGACGCCATGGGCTGCCAGACTCTGAGGCAGAATATATGGATCCAGTTCAATCTTGAAGATTTCCTTATGCCGTGGTTTCCATTTATCTCCATTACCTGTGTCGATGAGGATTTTCTTATCTTTGGACTCTAACAACAAGGTTCGGGTCACCATATCAATGCGATTTAAATCATCCACTTCAACCTGCTTTGACCACAGGGTTTTAGGGACGACACCAAACATGGCTCCCCCATCAAGGGCAAATGTGGATGTCACAAGCGAGGTTAATTTGTAGGCACCTATCTGCATGGAATTCCTTTCAATATCAATCTATGTCGTCTTAAACGAGGACTTGAAACGCAGGGATACATTTACCAGAGCTATGAGTACAGGAACTTCAACCAGCGGTCCAATAACTGCGGCAAAGGCTTCCCCTGAGTTGATTCCAAATACGGCTACAGCGACTGCAATAGCCAGCTCAAAATTATTGCTGGCTGCAGTAAAGGCCAGGGAGGTCACCTTCTCATACGAATCGCTTATTTTGCTGCCGAGGTAAAAGGATACAAAAAACATGACCAGAAAATAAATGACCAATGGGAGTGCGATTCGTAAAACATCAAGCGGGATCTCCACAATGAGTTCACCTTTGAGAGAAAACATGACGAAGATTGTAAAAAGTAAGGCCACCAATGTGAGCGGGCTGATGGTCTTGATAAATACTTTGTTATACCAATGCTCCCCCTTTGCGCGCATAAGGATCAGACGTGACAGGAGGCCAGCAAAAAAGGGAATTCCCAGATAAATACCCACGCTTTTGGCAATTTCCAGCATAGATATGCTGGCAGCTTCCAATTCGAATCCAAACCAGGCAGGAAAAACTGTCAAATAGAGATAGGCAAACAAGGAGAAGAAAAGAATCTGAAAAATTGAATTAAGAGCGACCAACCCCGCTGTGTACTCCCTATCCCCTCCAGCTAAATCACTCCAGACAATCACCATGGCAATACAACGTGCCAGACCAATCAGGATCAATCCCGTCATATAGTGGGGATATCCCTGAAGGAATGTGATGGCCAGGACAAACATCAATAGGGGGCCAATAATCCAATTTAGTATGAGTGAGAAGCTTAACACGGGGACATCTTTAAATAGACTACCCAGGCGTTCATAACGAACCTTGGCCAGTGGTGGATACATCATGATAATGAGACCAATGGCAATGGGAATGTTGGTGGTACCAGACTGCATGCCATTCCAGAAATCACTTATACCAGGCATGGTATATCCAGCCAGGACGCCAGCAGCCATGAACAGGAGTATCCAGAGCGTTAGATATCGATCGAGGAAACTTAGTTTTTTCCCGGGTTTTTCCATGTACACAAACTCCTCTAACATTTGACAAGACCCCCGTCGCTCGCATGTTAACCAATAAATACGCTCACCAAAGTGAGATATTGATGAGCTTGATGCATCCCTCCACCCATTGGCATAGAAAATGCCCTTGCTTCGGGGAGGGACGCGTGTAACATGCCCACAGCTAGATCGATTTCACAATAGAGGAGCCTGAGATGTATCAACCAACTAATTTTATTCCAACAGACCTAACTATAAATTCCTGGACAGATTTAAAGCCCTATTTCGATGCTCTCATCAGCAGCGAAGTCAACGACAGCGAAGCTTTAGGTCAACTCATCCTGCACTACAGCGAAACCCTGAGTGTATTTCACGAGCAGAATGCCTGGTCATATATCAATATGTCCCGGGAAACCACCAATCAGGAATACCTGGACCGCCACGAACTGTTTGCCACAAAAATCTCCCCTGAATTAGAAAAAGCCGCCAATGTCGTGGAGAAGATGATCGTAAATCATCCCTCATTTTCTGAACTACCAGACGCACGTTTTGGTCAGCTCAAGAAAAAGCTCAGGCGTGAACTTGAACTGTTCCGTGAAGAAAATGTCGAGCTATCCGCAGAGATTTCAAAGTTGAGCACTCAGTACGACCAGCTCACAGGTGGGCTCACCGTTACTTTGGATGGTGAAGAAATGCCCATGCCCAAAGCTTCTGTCAAATTGCAATCTTCTGACCGGACCACTCGAAAGGAAGCCTGGCTGGCCATCAGTGAAAAGCGATATTCCATAAAAGAGGAAGCTGACCGAATTTATAATGACATGTTAAAACTGAGGGTTCAATCTGCAAAAAATGCAGGCTATGACAATTACCGTGACTTCAGTCATGATCAGCACCAACGTTTTGACTATACACCTCAAGATGCCATCGATTTCCAGAATGCCATTGAGGAACATATTGTTCCTCTCGCCAAAAAGATCGGGGAATCTCATCGTGATAAACTGGGGCTGGCAAAAGATGATTATCGACCCTGGGATGGAGCCGGTGAGCCCGAGGGCCAGGAAGCTTTAAAACCTTTTAAAACTGGGTCAGAGTTGCTTGAACATGCTGTAAATATTTTTAGCGAAATTCATCCCCAATTTGGTGAGAATCTTAAAGCCATGAAGGCTGCAGACCTGTTCGATCTTGAATCCCGGAAGGGCAAAGCTCCAGGTGGCTACAATTATGGTCTGGAAACAACAGGCATGCCCTTTATTTTTATGAATGCTGCAGGCACCCATCGCGATGTCGTCACCATGTGCCATGAGGGCGGACACGCCATGCATACCTTCCTCACCAATGATGAGCCTATGATTCACTATCGCGACACGCCTTCCGAAATGGCCGAAACCGCCTCCATGAGTATGGAGTTATTAACTGCGGAGTTATGGAACAAATTTTATGATCAAAAGGATCATATCAGAGCTCGTCGCGAACACCTCGAAGGCATCATCTCATTTTTCCCCTGGTGTGCCACAGTAGATGCATTCCAGCACTGGGTGTATTTGAATCCCAACCATACCTTTGAAGAGCGCGATGCATATTTTGATGAATTGAATGGTCGTTTCACTTCCGGGTTGATTAAGTGGGATGGCTATGATCACTTCAGACGCAATGCCTGGCAGCGTCAACTCCATATCTTTGGAATGCCCTTTTATTATGTTGAATATGGAATAGCCCAACTGGGAGCTCTCCAGGTTTATCGTCTCTACAAGCAAGATCCAGAAGCTGCCTTGAAGGGCTACATCAAAGGATTGAGCCTTGGAAGTTCCAAACCTTTACCTGAAGTCTGGGAAGCCATGGGCATCAAGTTTGATTTTTCAGCGGAGACCTTGAAAGAATTGGTAGAATTTGTACAACAAGAATTGAATGATCTGCAGGACTAAGATATGAAAAACACGCTGGACTTTTTAGGACAACATCATGACAGGTATGAACAGGAATTGATTGATATTCTCAAGATTCCCAGCATCAGTTCAAATCCTGACAATATTGATGATATGCGCGATATGGCTGAGCTACTGAAAAAGGAAATGCGCAGTATCGGTATGGATGAGGTAAGTATCTTCGAAACTGATGGACATCCTGTCGTTTATTCTGAATGGCTTGGTGCGCCTGGAGCACCCACTCTACTCATTTATGGGCATTACGATGTCCAACCAGTTGATCCAGTGGATTTGTGGAGCTCACCACCCTTTGAACCTGTGATAAAAGACGGCAAAATTTTTGCCCGGGGATCTGCAGACGATAAGGGTCAGATTTATATCCACCTAAAAGCTATTGAAGCATGGTTGGCAACCAAGGGCACACTGCCTGTGAATGTAAAGTTGCTTTTCGAGGGTGAAGAAGAAATTGGTTCAGCCCATCTGGAAGACTTCATCACCAAACACGAGGAAATGTTGGCTGCCGACTATGTGGTCATCTCTGATACCCCAATGTTTAGAGAAGGGTATCCTGGGATCACTTACGGTCTCCGTGGCCTGGCATACCTTCAGGTAAACCTGCGTGGTACTTCTACGGATCTTCATTCTGGTTCCTTTGGCGGTCTGGTGAAAAATCCAATTAATGCTCTGGTTGAAATTCTAGCTCAGATGAAAGATGAAGACGGACGCATCCTTATCCGGGGATTTTATGATGATGTGTTACCTATTACTGAGAACGAGCATGACAAACTTAGTAATCTGCCTTTCAGCGCTAAAGATTTTGCAGATAGTATCAATGCACCCGCTCTGTTTGGTGAAGCGGGTTACGATGATTTAGAACGGCTTTGGGCACGACCCACATTTGACATCAATGGTATCTGGGGTGGTTTTCAGGGTGAAGGAGCTAAAACCGTTATCCCAGCCGAGGCTCATGCAAAAGTATCCATGAGGCTAGTTGCAGATCAAGATCCTGATGATATTGCCGAAAAATTCACTACCTATGTCAAATCTCTTATTCCAGAAAGCATGGAAGCCGAAATTGAAGCCATGCATGGTGGCTTTGGATATGTAACTGATCTGGACAATCCTGGACTACAAGCCGGAGTACGAGCCCTGAAAAAAGCATTTGGGAAGGAAGTAGATTTTCTCCGTGAAGGTGGTTCAATCCCCATTGTGAAAGTATTCGCAGATATTATCAAGGCACCTGTGCTTCTTATGGGATATGGTCTCCCTGATCAAAATGCCCACGCCCCTAATGAAAATTTTAGTCTCTACAACTTTCATAAGGGAATAGAAAGTATTGTCTATTTCTTTGAAGAAATTGGAAATCTAAAGTGAGTCGGTCTCGGGCAGATTATGAGGAATTAGCCAACACCATTACCCATGGCATCGGTGTCGGCTTTAGCATCACAGGACTGGTCCTGCTGGTCGTCAGAGCTGCCCTCTATGGAGATGCCTGGCAGGTGGTAAGTTTTAGCATCTACGGGTCTTCCTTAATCCTGTTGTACCTTGCATCCACGCTCTACCATGGTTTCCGTTCACCACGAGTAAAGGAAATGTTGCGAATCTTTGATCACTCAGCAATTTATCTGCTGATTGCAGGTTCCTATACCCCCTTTTTATTGGTCACCTTGAGAGGGCCCTGGGGTTGGAGTTTACTGGGTACGATCTGGGGGTTGGCAATCGTGGGAATCACCTTTAAACTTATCTTTGGACCGAAATACGACCTACTCAGTACGATTTTCTATTTACTCATGGGGTGGGTGGTTATCATAGCAATCAAACCACTAATAGCAACCTTACCATTTGGGGGTCTGATGTGGCTAATAGCTGGTGGTCTGGCGTATTCTATGGGAGTTATTTTCTATGCCTGGGAGAAGTTGCCCTACAATCATGCAATCTGGCATGGATTCGTTTTAGCTGGTAGTCTGTTCCACTTCTTTGCTGTGTTCTTCCATATTGCACCTGCTGCTTAGGCGGGATTCTTAGAGAACTTCGTTTTGCTTAATACCAGTGCCTGATCCATACTGTTCAACACATTCAATTCTTTAGCCTGTAACTTGAAGCGGGCGGCCTGCTCCGTCTCACCCAAACCCTCATATGCCTGTCCAATGCGAAAAAGGTTGTAGGGGTTCAATTGATTGGCTTCTTCCAACTTATCAATAGCAGTTTGATACCTTTTCTCCCCGAGGGCGATGATTCCATTTAATTGAGAGATTAGTTTTACCTGAATGGGATTTTTCCTGATACCTACTTGCTCAGCAAATAGATCAGAGGTTTCCCTGGCCTTTTCAAATTCACCTTCCAGTGCAAAAACTCGTGAAATATTAAACAGATGAGTAGTGTGAGCGTTCATTTTGACGGCTTGTGGCAAAGTTGATTTATCAATAACATCAATGGATTGGTTGTAGCGATCCAGGGCCTTAGAAGGCTGGTTCAGTTCCAGATACAGATTACCTAATATGACCAAATCATTGGCCATATTTCCAACATCCTGACTTTCTTCAGCCAGTTTCAAATTTGACAGAATGGACTGCACTGCCTGAGAGAGGTTTCCCTCACAGACATAAGTTAAGGCTTCTGTAAAAATGGCTCGTCTTGTATCAATGTCATTCCGGGCAATTTCCTTTAATAATTCTAACTGAGTACGGGCTCTATCCGGTTCACCCAAAAAGGCATAATCACAAGCGATGCCAATATGACTGGCCACAAAATTTGGATCCAGCTCAAGTGCTTTGGCATAAAATTCTATGGACTCATTAAAGCGACCCATCTCCATAAGCAGCTCAGCATATGAGTCATACGCATTGGGGTTTTCAGAGTTCAACTTGATATAGAATTTAAAGGCTTTTTCAGCCTCACCATAATTCCCCAATGCCCTTTGTGAATAGCCCAATTGATTATGGAGAATGGCCATGTTGTTATTCACCCTGGTAGCCTGATTATAGGATTGAATCGCTTGATGATATTGCCGCAAACCAAAGTAATAATTGCCCAGGATGAGAAGAGCAGATTCATCACCGGGGTACATATCGACCAGCTTCTGCAAGGTCTTCTCTTGCTTGGTATTGTTCCCCTCAAAACCATATTTAGCGGCTAATATGATGAGTTGCTCACCCTCACTGGCTTTTGAAGCGTGAGCCTTGGCTGAGTCTAAGCATGCAATAAATAATCCTGTCCCAGGTGAAACATAGGCCAGATTGAGCCAGGCTGAAGCGAAGGTCGGATCTGCATCCAGGGCTAAACGAAAATGGGTTGCAGCTTCAACTGCTTGAAGGGTGTTCGCAAAGGTCATCCCCCGTTGAAACTCCTCAGCAGCAAGACTGGATTCCGTAGTAACTGGAACCTTAGCCAGGGACACTGTGGCGAGTTCCTCTTTAGCACAATGTGCGAGGCATAAAAACATCCCCAATGCCAGAAATATGATACTTCGTCGTGATCGGTTCATGGTTGATCCCTCGATTCTTTCCCAATTTTCTTTAGACAGGCGGCTAATTCTTAATCTACGCCAATATGTCAAGCTGGTTCCTGCAATAATAATCAGGAAGGCCCATTTAATAGAGCAAGAATCTGGTCAACTTCATCGGATGTATTGTAGTAGTGGGGTGCCAAACGCAAGCCACCACCACGTAACGAGATATTTACGCCAGATTCTGAAAGTGTTTCAAAAACGGATTCATTTTTAGATGCGTCGTCATGGGAGAAAAGGCAAATACTGCTTTGCTCATTCTCCTCAAATTGATACATGGTATTGAAGGGTAATTCTTCCAGGCCCCATTCAAATTGACCTATTAGATTGCGTACATGGCGAAAAATGCTATCGACTCCACATTCCAGGAGCAACTCAGTGGCTTTTTCAGCACCTACCATTCCTGAGGCATTAAAGGCACCCAGCTCGAAGCGTTTTGCATCAGGGCTGAGTTCCTGCTCAAAATTGCCAAAATCCACAGGATTAACGTGACCCATATAGCCCCGATGGACTAATTTTAGTCGCGATTGGAGCTCTTCAGTAACATACAGGAATCCTGTTCCCAGAGGAGACATCATCCATTTGTGCCCACCAACTGCCATAAAATCAACACCTGAAGCCATGACATCAGTGGGTACAACTCCTACAGATTGAATAGCATCGACAGAAAAAACAATATTCCTGGAATGACATAGGTCCGAGAGGGTTTTCATATCTGCACGATAACCAGTTAAATATTGAACACTACTGATTGAAATTAGTCGGGTCTGTGGTTTTAAGGCCGCTTCAAACAGTTCTGGGGTTACCCTCCCATCTGGGGCAGAAATGAATTCCATATCTACGCCTCTATCTTTCAAATTCAGGAAGGGCATCACATTAGATGGAAATTCATCCACATAGAGCAGGATATGATCACCAGATTTCCAATCCAATCCATTGGCCAGCACATTGATGCCTGAAACTGTGTTTGCCATATGAGCAATCCGCTCCGCCGGTGCACCCACCAGATTTCCATAGTTAGACCTGAGACCCTCCATATGATCCACAGCAATATTCCAGGAGAGGGGATTTCCCATTTGGCGATGCTCAAAAAATTCATTCATGGCATTCACTACGGGTCGGGAAATAGGGCTATAGGCAGCGTGGTTGAAAAACAGACGTTTCCCAGCTACGTCAAAGTAGGATCTGAATTGCTCTTGAGTTATCATAAATTTCCTTATGCATCATTGAAGGGCTTGTGGAGTGAAGCAGCATTGGGGCAAGCGACCACGAGCGACATCATTTCCAGGTACATTATCAATGGTGAAGCCAAAGTCACCAAGGTGGGCTTTTATTTCAGCCGCAGAGACCTGGTTATCTCGATAGCGAATCTGTGCTTTGTGGGTTTGAATATTGGCAGAAACAGTCTTAATACCCTCCAGCTCAAGGATTCGACCCTCAAAGATTTTTTGACCATCCACACAAACCAGCTCAGCGATGTCCAGTTCAAGAACGACAATCCTGGATTCCTTTTCACAGGAAGTGAAGATCAGTGCAAGCACGATAACAAGCCAGTTGATTTTGAATGGAATCCTATTTTTCAGATTCAACCTCCTGGAGACGTTTTTCCAGACCACCTAATTTCTCGGTGAGTTCATCGAGTTGTTTTTGCAATTTCTTAGTCTCTGTTCCATCACTTGAGGCTTGAATGGCCTTGAGTTGACGTTTTACCAGAGGATGATCCTGCACAGCCAGTCGAGATTGGAGTGCTTCAAGGAATGGAATTCCGGCCTTCTCTTTTGCAGCACCCAGACCTCTGGCAGCATTGATCTGAACGGGGTAGCTAGGATCTTCAGTGGCTGAACAAATAGCTTGTGTGATCTGTTTCTGGAGATGGGGTGGCATCCATTCCTTCATTGATGTTAGAGCCATAACTCTGGCTACTTTCTCATCATAGAAATGAACTGGTGCATCTATTCCATCCAGCAGTGCTTCCAGAGCCGCTTCACTTCGACTGGCAGCCAATCCAAGAAAAGCTCCTGCACGTACCAAATTTCTCCAGCCATCTTTTTTAGTATAGGCAGTTAATAAAGGAGTGTCCTCTGCATTGCGCTGTTTACCTAGACTTTCCAGAAGAGCCATTTCTCCTCGATAAGGTAGATCCTTTGTTTTCAATTTTGAGAGAATGGATTTCCTCATAGCACCATTTCGATGAGTACCACATGCTTTTGCAACTTCCTCAATGACCATGGGATCTGTTTCAAGTGGTAGCAATTCGGCAAGATGGGCATAGGCGTAGGCATTACCGACGGAACCCAGAGACCGATAGGCATGGATTCTGAGACCCCAGCGCTTTTCTTGCTTGAGATAATCGCGGATGGCCTGCAAATTTTTGCGCTTGCCAGTCTTGGCTAATTCACTCATGGCCTGCATAAGTCCGCGGACTGTCTTGCCCTTTTCAAGGAGGTGACGAAGCTTATCATCACCAGGGTTGAATTCTGCCTCAAAGAGAGCTTTCATGTTTGGATCAAGCATGATGTGAACAGGTTCATCCATTTTGATATTTACTATCTGGAGCCCCTTGGTGAGATGAACCACATCGACGTGATCAACGCCCTGGCTATCCTGCCACCCAATCTCAAGATCCATTTCAAACAGCTCGATTCCCTTTTTGTCATCTACCTGGGTCTGTTCAAATGTGAATTTTCCCAGTCCCTTTTTCTTATCATATTCAAAACTGGCTTTTAGAATGGGATATCCTTTTGAATGGAACCACATATCAAAGAAGCTATCCAGATTCAAACCTGAATGATTTTCTATACAGCGTTGAAAATCAAGGGATTTTACTGTACGAGCAGCATAGGTATTGACATATTCCTGGACACCGGCCCAGAACTTATCATCTCCCACCAATTGACGCAGCATATGCAAACGCCAGGCACCGCCGGGATAAAGGTGCATATCAAACATATTCCAGCTATGATCATATTCTCTGGTGATAATCGGACGCACATAATTATTCTTAGCTTCACCAATATAGCTGGTGGCTTCTTCAGCGAGTTGCCAGTGCATGGCATCGATTCCCTCAGAATCTTCCAGCCAGACAGATTCGATATATGTCGCCCAGCTCTCTTTGAGCCAGACATGGGCAAAATCATAGGAAACAACGGCATCCCCAAAGTATGAATGCGACATTTCATGGACATTGATCAGATCCATGATGTACTTCCATTCCTTGGCCATGGTTTCATCAAGCATGAATTTATCATCCCAGGATACCAGAGAAATATTTTCCATGGCACCACCCACTTCTCTGCCAGCAATCTGGAAATATTTGGGATATGGAAAGGCCATATCCAGTTTTTTCTCCATCCAGATCAACATTTTCCGAGTGGGTTCAAAGGTGCGTTGAAGCTGTTCAGATGTGTAGGACTTGTCGGCAAAGTAGGCAATGGGCATATCTCTCAGCGGTTTATCCCCATAAACGGAAAACTCACCGATGGCGAAACAGGCGAGATAACTGGGACAGGGATAATCCAATTTCCAATGAGATGTCTTCATTCCATCCTTGATTTCCTCAGAAACCAGGGCGCCATTTGCTAGAATGGTTAAATTCTCATCTGCAGTGAGGTAGTATTCCATCTTTGATCGAACTGTGGGGAAATCCACACAGGGGAACCAATATCGCGCCCGCTCCGTCTCATTGTCTGTAATTGCATAATAAGGAAAGTCAGGACGTTTTTCATCAGGTGCTGAAAATTGGAGTCCAGCAATAGGTTCTTGAACGTTGTAATCTACTCTGATCATGCACGCTTCATTTGCAGCAAAGGATTTATCAAAATTCAAATTAATAGATAAATCATCATAAGTATAGTCCAGCCCCTTATCGCCAATGTCCTGGACTTTTACTCCCTCAAAATCTACTGCATCCAGTTTAATTGAATGCTGTCCATCCACATTAGCTCGCAGGGTGATTAACGCATGCCCAGTTGCTGATTTATGCTTCAGATCAACTAAAAGATGCACCTCAGTATGAACAGGTTCCAGCTTTAGATCTGGTGCATAATTTTTTATGGCTCCAGTTAGAGCAAAATCACCAGACTTGCTCTGATTGCGATGAGACAAATGTTCGTATTTCATTAAATATCCTTGGATAATTCTATTTGTTAAAAGCTGAGAGCGGTATTTCAAACCATTCCCGCTGCTCGTTGGTTACAATAATTGTTTGGGGATCCTTAAAGCAAACCCCTTCAGCTTGATCGGCCTTGACGAGGCTATAGGTTCTGGGAGTTTGAGCTAAAAAATCATCACCCCGTTTGGGTTTTGGGAAATACCATATGATGGTTGCTAAGGGGTTTTGGGCTATAAAAACCATTGCAGACTCATCTTGTGCCATACTGGCATCAGTTACCCAGCCACCCAGGTCATCTTTGCGATTGACCAATTTTAGCACATTTGCCGTATGGGTAAAGCGTGTATCCATTCGATAAAGCTTGGTTCCTGAAGCAGGTTTTCTGATATGACGATCCGCACGATGTTTGGTAAGGAAATATATTTTCCCCTGGAAGGTGAAAATTGACTCACAATCGAATTCCCATTCGTCAGCAGGATATTCGGATTGATCTTCATAGCGGACGGGCAACCAGATCAGAGGGCGGGTTTCATAAGTTGAACGAGGATTCGGTTCAGGAATGAGATATACACCCATATCTCGTCGCGCATTTCCATTATTGCCTACATCAGCAATAACCAAGGTATCCTTTAATACAGCCAGGGCTTCCCAATCGATGAGACTGGCATTTTTAATTTTAATCCCGGGATAGTCGTTAATTTTATCACCGATGTATCGTTTTTTCATAAAATCCGGTACAATCATTTCACCTAGTTCAGTCACAGGAAACACAAAGGGTTTATCACCGGAGTCATTACATAGCCAATAGACATTATCATAGGTTTGGCTCTTGATGATAGCGCTCTGCTCATCAATATCTTTATGCTTTACTTCAACGATTTTGTCCTGACCACTCAGGTGTGCAATCATTATTAAAACAAAAATTACTCGGTGGATCAATGACATGAAGAATTGCTCCCGGGGGTAGAATATTCCATCGATTTCCTCTTGAAAAAAAGTACTGTTACGCGGTGATAGGGGTTAAATACTGACATGAGTGCAAATTCAACAACTGATGCTGTAAATCAAGTAAAAATCTGGCTAAATAGACGTTACCACAACTATAACTATTATCTGCAGAAGACTTACGGTGAGAAAATCCGCAAGGTTTCTCTTCATGGTGGTTTCACCTGTCCCAACCGTGATGGATCAAAGGGACGAGGTGGCTGTGTATACTGCAACAATGATAGTTTTGTCCCCCATTACATCAATAAAGACATGTCCATTCCATTACAAATGGAAGCTTCCATCCCATTTATGATTGATCGCTACGATGTCCAGAAGTACATCGCTTACTTCCAGGCTTATTCCAATACCTACGATGAGTTGGACAAGTTGAAACGCATGTATGAAGAGGCCGTGGACTATCCCAATGTCATCGGATTGGATATTGGAACTCGAAGTGACTGTGTTGATGAACCATTGCTCGAGTATCTCGCCGGATTGAATGAGCGGGTGAATGTTACCCTTGAGTATGGCATTGAGTCCATACATGATAAAACCCTGGATTGGATGAATCGGGGACATGATTATGAGTCTGTGATAAAGGCGGTTGAGTTAACCAAGCAGTATGGAATAAAAGTCGCAGGACACATCATTTTGGGTTTTCCGGTTGAAACGAAGGAAATGATGCTGGAAACTGGTGTGGCTGCCAACGAACTTGGACTTGATTTCCTGAAAATTCACCAGCTCCACGTTGTGAAGGGAACCATTCTGGCCAAGCGTTACAATGAACAGCCCTTCCCCTTATTCCAGGCTGATGAGTACATCGAGCTGGTAGCAGATATTTTGGAAAGACTCGACCCCAGGATCATTATACAACGTCTTTTTGGTGATGCGCCTGATGATATCTTGATTGCTCCTCGATGGGGCTATAATATTCCCAAACTTACCCACCTCATGGATCTGGAGCTAAATCACCGTGATACCTGGCAGGGGAGGTTGTTTTAGGTCGAAAGTCGAAGGTCGAAAAGTGAAAAGTGAAAAGTGAAAAGTTTCACTACAAGTGGAACAAAAAAACTCTTTTCGTTAGCTTCGTACAATTCGTTGTAAAAAGTAGAATGTAGAAAACCTCACTAGTGCACCATGCATAGTGATCCGTAGCTTTCGCTCAGACTCAGCTCCAATTAACATGACATTACCTGTCACCAATAAAATCGCTTTTCATCGCTTTGGCAAAATCTATATTCACCGTCGTGTTAAACGTTGACTCAGGAAAGGGACGACTATGCAAAAATGGGCATTAATTTTAGGCGCATCAAGTGGATTCGGTGGAGCTATCTCCAGAAAACTGGCTGCCAATGGATATAATATTTTCGGGGTTCACCTCGATCGCAAAGCAACCCTGCACAATGTTGATGACATAAAGGCTGACATTGAGGCCGCAGGTGCAAAATCTCTTTTCTTCAATATTAATGCTGCTGATACCCGGGCCAGAAAAGAAGTGATCAGAGTAATGGAGGAGACCTTCTCCAATGAGGCAGGTACGGTTCAACTTATGGTCCATTCACTTGCTTTTGGGACCCTCCTGCCCGTCGTATTCAATCCCGGACAAGGTGGTGTAGTTCACAAAAACCAGATGGATATGACACTGGATGTCATGGCTCATTCTCTTGTTTACTGGACCCAGGATGTGGTTGGACACAAATTGATGAAGGAAGGTGGACACATCTTCTGTATGACCAGTTCCGGTGGGCACACTGTGTGGCCAAATTATGGTGCCGTTTCTGCTGCCAAGGCAGCCCTGGAAGCCCACACACGTCAAATAGCATTTGAACTGGCTTCAAAAAGTATTGCTGCCAACGCTTTGAGAGCAGGTGTTACCGATACTCCTGCATTGAGAAAAATTCCTGGCAACGAACAAATGATTGCCAGAGCATTGCAGATGAATCCCGGTGGTCGTCTCACAACACCAGAAGATGTTGCCGAAGCAGTGCTTACCTTTTCAGGCATGAGTACTTGGATTACGGGTAATGTGATTGGAATTGATGGTGGCGAGGACAACGCTGGTTAGTTAACCTCGTTATTAAGGATAGATATAAAAAGGACCCCGAAATCGGGGTCCTTTTTTATTGGTAGGTGTAGCATCCTTGCGTGCAAGGATGCTACAAAATACAATTTATTCTTTGGTCAGAATCTGTTCCACATCAGCAAACAAGGTATCAAAACCACGGGTAATCGATTCGGTATGGTGCATGGCTGTGGCCAGCGCGTCCATGATGTACTTTTTAGCAATCAACATTTTCCGTGAATCTTCAGATGCTTCTTCAAGAATCAGATAACCCACATAGATGGAGCCATACATTTCCACCAATTCAGCAGAATGCAATTCTTGATAGGCTTTGTCTTCCTTTTCCAGGACATGGATTTTACACTTTTCCAGAAGGGTACGGATCTTTTTCAGTTTGTTGGCAAGCTGTCGGCTTTCATGACGATACTCCTGCGCTTCGAAAGTATCGAATTGATCATCACAGACACCTTTGATCACACCTCCAATAGCTGCGATAACCTGAAGTTGAGAGGTACCTTCATAAATATTTGTAATTCGAACATCACGAAAGTGGCGCTCTACGTTGAACTCTTGCATGTAACCCGTTCCACCGTGAATCTGGATAGCGTCATAGCAGATACGGTTGGCCTTCTCTGAGATGACAAATTTTGATAGAGGGGTCAGGAAGTCAGCCATGGCTTTCCAATGTTTTACCTGGGCTTTCATCTCTGCAAATGACTCACCGGCTTCCTTCAACCTTGTCATCTCCATGTCACTGACCTTATGCATATCAACCGCACGGGCGGTGGCATAAATTAGGGTCCTGGAGCTTTCAAGATCTACCTTCATTTTAATGAGCATGTCAGCTACAGCAGGGAAATTCAGGATGGGCTTGCCAAATTGTTCGCGCTCTTGGGCATATCTTCTTGCCTCTACATAGGCTGCCTGGGCTATGCCCAATGCTTGAGCTGCAACACCAAGTCGCGCACCATTCATCAGGGCCATCACATAGGCAATCAATCCACGTTTTCTTGACCCGATGAGTTGAGCAGGTGTATCGTGGAACTGCATTTCACAGGTCGGTGAACCCTTGATACCTAATTTATGTTCTATGCGTCTGATTTGGACAGTGTCATCACCATAGCATACAAAGAGGGAAAGACCTCGACCATCTCGAGTACCCTCTTCAGACCGAGCCAACACCAGATTAACATCTGCATTTCCATTGGTGATAAATCGTTTGACGCCACTGAGAAACCAATTCCCATTTTCATCCTGATAGGCACGTGTCTTGACAGCTTGCAAATCTGAACCAGCATCTGGTTCGGTGAGAACCATGGCACCCGTCACTTCACCACTGCTGAATTTTGGAAGGAATTCATCTTTAATGTCATCAGATGCATAGTTTTCGATAGTTTCAGAAATGTCCTGTAGTCCAAAAAGATTCATAAGGGATGCATCGCCTCGAGAGACCATCTCAATAGCGAAGATATACAGGGATATAGGTAAATTTAATCCACCATATTTACGTTCCAGAAGAAATCCCATGAGCCCAGCTTGATTCAGACGGGTCATGGCCTCTTCCAGACCTTTGGCGTAGGTTACTACACCATCTTCAAAGGTGGAGCCTAATGCATCAACTTCTCTGGCACGTTCAGCTACAAAATTGCCAGAGATATCTCCAACGACTTCCAGGATGCGTTTAAAATTGTCTTTGGCATCTTCATAGTCGCGAGGGGCAAAAGAGTACTGTTCAGCCTGCTTGTAGTCGTCTTCCCGTATTCTGATGATTTCTTCTAGATCAATACGATTGAACTGAAATTGAATATCAGCGTTTTCATTGAAAAAATTTGACATACACTATTCTCGCTTCATGATGTATTAATAATTGGTCGTCTGTCTGAGGCTCTCGAAGACCCATGATGATTTTGATTAGAAAGCCACGAGCCAAAATCTTTATTCAACTTATCTACAGTGCCTTAATGCAGTTGACTTTTATAGGCAGCGATTAGCTTAGGTATCACATCTGTCAGATCACCATGAATCCCATAGTGGGCAACTTGAAAAATGGGAGCTTCCGCATCACTGTTGATGGCAATAATTTTTTGAGATTCCTGCATACCGGCACGATGTTGAATAGCTCCTGAAATACCAATAGCAATGTACAATTTGGGTCTTACGGTTGTCCCGGTCTGTCCCACCTGACGCTCAGAATTAATCAGTCCTGCATCTACAGCAGCACGTGAACCCGCTACTTCAGCACCCAGTACTTTGGCCAGGTCCTTGATCAATTGAAATTTCTCAGGTGTATCTGCTCCATAACCCCCGGCCACAATAATTGGAGCCCCTTTAAGATTGACACTGGAAGCTTCCTGATGTTTCTCAATAATTTTTACGGCTATTTCAACGGGATCCAGCTCAACCTCTAAAGGGATGACAGTCCCCTTTCGGGATGCATCGGGCTCACCCATCTCCATGACACCTTCACGGATGGTGGCCATCTGGATTTCCACATCAGGTGAAATAATGGTGGCGATGATATTTCCACCAAAGGCTGGTCGAATCTGCAGCAAGAGATCTTCGTGCTCGACCTTCCTGATGGTCAAAGTTTCAATCTTTAATTCTGTACAATCTGCAGTGAGTCCAGAACGGGTATGAGAAGCAACTCGAGGCGCAATATCTCTACCGATATGCGTGGCGCCAAAGAGCACGACCCGGGGTCTTTTTTCTTCAACCAGATTGGTTATCAGGTTTGCATAAGGCATACTGCGAAAATCTTTGAGTTCCACGTCATCCAGGAGATAGACATTGTCTGCACCGTGGGCGAACAAGGTCTTAGTTAACCCCTCCACTTTATCTCCGAGTAGAACAGCACTTACCTGGGAGTTCATTTTCTCTGCCAGGGTTCTGGCTTTATGAAGTAATTCCAGACTGACATCAGCCATGACCCCATCAGTTTGCTCAGCAAACACCCATACCATATCTTTTAGTTTTGAATTCATATCATATTATCCAAAGATGTGATCTTGCATCAGTTCAGTAATCATATCATTCATACCCTCTGGGGTGGCTGGAACTTTTTTAAATTCCGCCCCGCTGAGTATCACATTCTCCACCTTATGCACCTTAGTGGGAGATCCGGCCAGTCCACACCATTGGACATCTGCATCGATATCTTCAATATTCCAGGTCTCGATGAGTAAATCGTCAGCTTTGACTTTTTCCATGAGTTCATCCATCCACACCAGATCATGGCTGTTATCCACAGTAGCTTCAATTTCGAATCTGGACTGTGCCCGTTTGTAAGTGCACAATCTTCTTACATCAAAAGGACGTGGTTCGGCTGCATCTTTTGTGACGGTGAGCAGGACAGGTAATGGTGCTTCCAGAATCTCATACCCATTTTTGATGGCGCGTTTGGCGCGAACAGTCCTCTTCTTCAAATCCAGATTTTGAACTTCTAAAGTGTAGGTAATCTGGGGGATGCCCAATTTTTCAGCGGTTTGTGGACCCACCTGAGCCGTATCGCCATCAATGGCCTGACGCCCACCAAAAATGAGGTCATACTCACCTATACGATGGACGGCTTTATGTAATGCATATGAGGTAGCCAACGTATCTGCGGCTGCAAATCGACGATCACTTACCAATATTGCTCGATCCGCTCCCATGTATAAACATTCACGGAGCATATTGGCAGCATTGGGCGGGCCCATGGTCAAGGCAGTCACTTTACCACCATGCTTATCTTTTAAGCGTAGGGCCAGTTCCAGAGCTTCTTGATCCTCAGGATTAAAAATAGCCGGGAGTCTTGCTCTATTTACAGTTCCATCAGGACGCATGACCTCACCAGAAATATTTGAGGTATCTGGAACTTGTTTTACTAAAACTATTGTGTGAAGTGACATTAGCCATCTCTCCTAAGCAGTCAATTTGAGGCAATATAGACGGATACCTCACTTTTGAAAATGCTTACTTTGTCAAGTTTTTTTACTTGGAATAATTTTCCAGTTCAGTGGATTCAAAAATGTCTTCAACCAGAGGATATTGATGACAGTTCTTTCCCTTGAAACCTGGAAGCTGATCCAGATTCCCACCACAGCCATAATCCCATTAGGAGCCCACATGGCCAGGACTGGATCCATGTATCGACGATCAGCCAACTCCTCCCCGGCTATCAACGCCGCCCAGTAGATGAAGAACATACCAATGGCCACGCCAATGGTACCACTGGATTTGCGGGTCATGATACCGAGGGGTACTCCTACCAATACAAACACGATACAGGTAACTGCCATGGCATATTTCTTATGAATTTCCACGAGATACTTATTTACCTGTTTCAAATAGCTATTCAGGAGGCGCTCCTGGCTCTCCAGTTTATCAACAGTACGATTCCAGACCCTGGTTCTGGCTTCAGTTGGTGTTTTTGTAGGGATGGGGATGCGTTTAATCGTATCCATCAAAGCCATCATATCCACCAGTGTATCACCATTAAAGACTGGACTTTTGAGCCGGATACTATTCATTCTATCAATGGTTCGATTGAATCTTTCTTTATTCTCTTCAATCCTGACATACATCATGGCTGGTGTCATTTCGCGGTCGCCCCTGACCGCCGATTCCCGACGCTTTAATTCAAGATTATTAACCTTCACCGTGAGCCGGGTAGAGTCAAAATACTCCCGCTGATAATCATCCAGCTTATCCAGATCCAGGAGGTGCTTTTCACCGTTGTAAAGGGTGAAAATAATTTGACCGCCAATGGTTTCAGTACGACCTGTCTCTGCAAAAATAGAAACCTGTTCTCTGAGATCACTTTTTGAAAAGATGACCACACCGCTGAGACCCTCTTCAGTGACTTCATTTACACGAATATTATAGTCTGGTAGGTCATCAATAAAGTATCCGGGGACGATGTCCATATCGGGTCGTTTACGATAGATATCTGACCCGAGAAGTCGGGCACGATGGTTGACATCTGGTAGAATGGTTGTATTAAAATAGAGGGTGAAACTCCCCACCAGGATAGCAAAGACCAGGGCTGGTGCCATGATGCGGGGAAGTGAGATTCCACCGGATCGCATGGCAGTTACCTCATGATCAGTCGCGAGGCGTCCATACGCCAGTAGCACTGCAACCAAAACCGAGAGTGGAATTGCCAGAGCCAGAATCCAGGCCAGATTGAGAATGATATACTCAAGGATGACCAAAAAGGAAAGCCCCTTGCCTAATATTCGATCCATGGCTCGAATGATAAAGTTCACCAGAAAAATCATTGTCAGGACCAACAATGAATACATAAAGGGGGTGAGTAATTCCCGAAAAACGTATTTATCTAAGGTTTTAAACATCGTTCAAGTATAGTAGGGATTGAGCGGGAGTCTATAAGAAAGATGTATTTTTCAATGCTGAACAATTGCTGGGTCCAGGATGGTCGGCTCCTGGTTCAGTCTGTGCAAGGCGCTAGACGTGCATATTTATTTGGTTAAACTCCCGATTCCCAAATTGAGAGTCACGCCGTAAAATGTTTCCAAACGATTAAAATTTGCATGTAAGGTGAAGCTTGTATTGATACAGCTGTATCCTGGTATTACCCAACTTAGTTCAACAGGTACTCCAATTGTAGATTTAACAGGATCCAACTTTCCTCCTGAACTGAACCACCCGGGTTCATCATCTTTAATTACTCGACTACCTCCCACAGCTGCCAATCCACCAGATAATATGATGGTGATTTCTTCAGTCTCTTTAATTGAATAGCCATATAACATTCCTATGTCCCAAAACTCATCACTTAGATTTCCCGGAATAATTACCGTTTCATACTTGCTTTCGCCCCCAGTATTCATAGTAGCTCTCGCTGTAATTGATCCTCGACCTTGCTTTAAACTCACAGATAATCTAGCTGCTAACCCACCACCAAAGGATGTAAGCTCACCCCCACCCGCCGCGCTGATACCAACTCCACTTCCTATCCAAAAATCAGTAGGTTTTTCATGAGAATTTTGATCCTGCCCAAAAGCATTCATATTCAGCAATAACAAAGAGAGAAATAGAAATGGTTTCATAACATCCTCCTATTATGTAAATACAAGTGGCACAACAATTTAGACTGCCAATTGGAAATATAAAATGATTGAGTAATTCCCTGAAAATGCATTTATCTCAGGTTTTAAACATCGCTCAAGTATAGGAGGGATTGGGTGGGAGTCTATAAGAGAGATGAATTTTAGGGGTGCTAACTCGAAGTGTATGAGTCCAGGATAAACATGGGAACCAGAATTGATACATAGGCTAAAAAATCCCAGGGATCATAGGTGGAATCATATAGGTTAAAAAATTGTGCAATTTCTATCCCAAAGCACACCAGAAGAAAGATGGTTACTGTCTTTAAAGGTGTGAAGAATCGTGTCCATACATTTTGAGCATATGTTGTATATAGTCCTCTAATCAAAATGTAATTTCAGGCTGGACCCACCATATCCAATACATAGCCAGACCAAAATTGCCCCAGATTTACCCATACAGTTGCCAGACCTGTTGCTCCACAAACAAATAGACCTGCAGCCCAATAGGGTGCTAATTCATTGTGTATTTGCGCCTGGGATTTTGTTGTCTCACTGGTAATTTTGATTGTCTCCTTCGTCCATCACCCTAGGCATACTGTCCAGGTTTGTCTAAGCAGGGGTGTTGGATTCTGCCTTACCTGTGCGACCTGACACGGCTTGTTTTCCAAATGTGAGACCTGCTATCCAGTCATACAGAAAGTCGGGAGCAGCCTTTATGAGATGGAGAAGCACTGCCATTTGCCAGGGAAAGGTGAATCGTTTTCTTTTTCTCGCTATAGCTCTTCTGATTTTATGGCTGGCTTTGTCCACTTCCATGAGGAAAGGCATGGGGACCACATTTCTATCCGTCATGGGAGTTCTCACAAAACCAGGTCGAATGTCAGTTACAAAAATACCAAAGGGGCGCACAGAAAATCGGAGCGATTCCAAATAGGTGATTAGGGCAGCTTTGGTTGCACTGTAAACTGCTGCACTGGGGGCACCTCTAAATCCGGCAATGCTGGAGACTCCCACAAGATGACCATGTCTGGCAATCACCATGAATTTTGCGAAATATTCAAGAGTTTGAGTGGCAGCGCGAAAGTTTAAGTCAATTACCTGATTCAGAACCTCGATATTCTTATCACCAGGGTATTGCATTTTGCCTCCCCAACCTGCGTTAGCAATGACAAGATCAAAACCACCCGACTCCTCTTGAGCAATCCCCAGCGCGCTCAGAAAGGCTGGTTCATCTGTGGCATCACAAATCAGGATATGGGCTTGTCCACCTGCCTTCTGAATTTCTCTTGCGAGATCGGTTAGTTTTGTTTCGGATCTTGCCAGGAGCCACAACTCGGCACCAGCTTTGCCATAATCCAAAGCCAATTGTCTCCCGATACCAGTACTGGCACCAGTGATAAAGATTTTATTGTTTTTAATCCCCACTTTTTCCCTCAATTATTTCAATGTGATTTCAGGCATATCTGAAGCACCACAATTCTCTTTCACCTGATCCGGGGTTTTCCCACCAGGAATAGATACATGGCAGGCAGGATGGGAAATCCCAAAACGTAAAGCAATTTGAGCTGGGCTCCATTCTGGATAACGCGCGTATAAATTATCCATGGACTCCATCTTAGTGAGATAGCTATCCAACTTTTCAGTATCCAGATTAAATCGTCTATGATCGTCACCTTCAAAGACACTTTTCCGATCAAATTTTCCACTAAGCAATCCGAACAACATGGGAATGCGGACGATGACACCAACTCCATATTTAAGGGCTTCGGGGAAGAGCAATTTTTCAGCCTTGCGCTCTAGCAGGTTATAGCGAACCTGGATCACATCCAGTAGATCCTGATGTCGTTCAAGGAAGTAGGCCTGCTCCGACTCTTTGAAAGATTGGATGGAGAGGCCGGCATGTTGAATCTTACCCTGCTCCTTTAACCTGGTCAATGCTTCCCAGGGGTCATCCCACTCCAGTTTTTCAACATCGGGACTATGGAGCTGGAGAATATCCAGAGTTTCCACTCCGAGACGTTTAAGACTTTTCTCAGCTGCCTCAATGAGATATTCCTTTTTATAGTTCTGCTGGATGGCACCATAGCCGTCATCAGTTTCTTTACCGGCATAGTAAAAGTCATTCCCTGCCTTGGTGGCAATGATGAGGTCACCTTTTCCACGTTCCTTTAAGACTTTTGCGATGAGATCCTCTGAATGACCAAAGCCATACACATCAGCTGTATCGATAAAGGTGACGCCTTCATCCAAAGCTGTGTGGAGAGCCTTTAGCGAAACCTCGTCATCTGTGGGTCCCCAATTCATTCCACCAATGGCCCAGGCTCCAAATCCCACTGTAGAGATCTTTGGTCCACGTTTTCCCAGTGTTGTATATTGCATAATTATGTCCCCATTTAAAAACTGCCCCGCTTTGAATCCAAAACGAGGCAGGTTGTCGAGTGAATTATAATACTGGTCTACTCAGTGACTGAACGCATCAAGTCTTCAATATTGCCAGGAGTGGACATGATTTTAGAAAAGGTGGTCATGGTCAGATCAGGGAAAGCCAGAGCAATCCGATAGCGACCATGCATCATGACAGCAGTATTGCCCATAAGTAGGATTTCATAAGGCAAGAACGCCGTATGTTTGGGTGTGCTGATATCAATAATGGGTAGAAAATGTTCTTCACCAGTTTCCCCACTCAAAGCAATACCATAAAGTTTTAAATCCTGATCTGGAATTTCATAAGCATAGACAAGCTTTGTGTCTCCACCTTTGGATAATTTGGATTCAATAATGCTCTTCCCCACGGAATAACTGGAAAATTCAGTGAGTTCAACCACATCCTGAAAGTATTCCATACCGAACATATAATGATACTTATTAATTTTTTGGGGTGTCATACCCTCTTTTGCACCAAAAGCTTCATCCTTTACCGTCCCTAATTCAGCCATGGCTTGCTTCAGTTTATCCTGAACCATGAGAAATTTATCTTCAACACCTGAAAAATTCTTCTGGAAATAGGCATTCCCCAAATAAATGGGGTTTGTATATGAAATATTAACAGTGTCATTTTCAACAGTGAGACCTACCCGTAGGGCGGCAGCAAATCCTGCTAATTCACCAATTTCTTGAACAGCCTCAATCATCTTAGAGGAATTAACAACGTAAACCCATCTCATTTCATCCATAGCAGGTTGATATTCACCCAGGATAGTAAAACCAGCAGCCACAAGTGCCTGACTGGTCTTTTCGCGAACCACATCCAGGGCTTCGGGACTCTGCGCACCCATGGTATATGGCTTTAACTCTTGCCCGATAAGCATACTACTTGTTACTACCAACACCATTGCTACGATAAATAAACGTTTCATCAAAATCACCTCTGATCCTATATGGTTATTGCATAATCTATCAATTAAATCTGGAATCCGCTGACCAGTTTCCAATAATCTCCTGAGCCTTGGGAATCAGGCTAATCTTAAACGATTTCTGTCTTGGATCAAATGATTCCCCATCAACGTGAGCTCTTATAGGATGATCACTCTCTATGGTCAATTCCTTGGTCTGGTGCATCTCTACTTCAGGTACCTGGTCTGCCGTACCATCATACAGTTTCGCAAAATCCTGGATAATTCGAAACCTGGTAATGTTCTTCACATAACAAACATCAAAAAATCCATCGTCAATAATCGCTTTAGGGGTTAACTGCAAACCACCACCCACATTCCAACCATTGCCAATACTCATGAGAAAGACTTTCTCATCCATTTCAAGATCATTGAATTTGACTCGTAGAGGCATACGTCGATAGGTGAGGAAGGCACCTCCGATGGCCAACAAATATTTGGGAGTACCTCTTAAGAAGGATAAAATGGCACCATAATCATTGGCCAGTCCTTCAAAACCCATACCCAATACATTGACAAATCTTCGACCATTGACTTCACCAATATCAATTTTTTTGACATCATGGGCCAGGAGAACATCCACTGCAGCCTCAAGATCACCTATTTTGATGGAACAAGTCCTGGCAAAATCATTTCCAGTACCAATGGGTATAATACCCATAGGTTTATTAAGGTCCGGCATCCCATTCACAATTTCATTGATTGTACCGTCACCCCCCACCGATACAACCACATCAAAACCAGAACCCACCTCTTTTACCAACTCAGTAGCGTGACCTCTTTCCTTAGTAAAGTGAAATTCGTATTCAGCTTTACGTTCCCGTAGGAGACGTTCAATCTCTGGCAGGGCTTTCATGGTAGAGCGACTTCCGGCCTCTGGATTGACAATCAGTAAATAGCGATGTTTGGATGTGGATTCGGGCATAGGCACCTATAAGGTTAATGAAAATGATTTTAGCAAAATCCCAGGACAAACGATAGCGCTGAGTTCCCGTCCTTCATAGGTTCCAACATCAGGGTTGATTTGCAGCTTCTCGGTAACTGCTTCCAGGTTTTCACCCAGAAAGCTGTAGATACTATCATCAAAACGCATGTTCTCGATGGGAGCCACAATTTTGCCATCTTCCACCCAGAAACAGGCATAGCGAGTCATACCAGTAATCCGCCCACCAATCATATCACTCCAATTCAAATAATGGAGGTTTGAGAGATACACACCAGTACCCAGAAGTTCTAGAACGTCAGACTCCTTTAATGAGCCTGCTGACATTGAGGGAGCTCGCATACTCTCACCCTCTGATGCAAAATTCGATTCAACACCATATTCCTTGGCCGTTCTGGTGCTGACCAGAGTATTGGTGAGTTCCCCTCCAGTGATGAGGGTTGTCTTTTCAGGAGCCACTTCCCCATTTCCATTAAAACGAGGGGCAAAACCGGAGCTGAAATCTTCTGAAAACGAGAACAAACTGCTCAATTTGACATTTTCATTGCGCATTTTTCCCAAACAGCTCTCACTCTGACGGATAGCCGCCTCGGAAACGCCACCCCATGAGAACATAGACAGAATATCAGATACACCAGCTGATGCAATATAGGTCCTGTAATCGCCAGGTTCGATCTTCTTAGGTGGGAGAGATATGAGTTCCAACTTGGTAATCGAATCGGCTAGAAACGCCTCATAGGCCGTCTGATCCCATTCTGTGCCAGCATAGGTTGCTTTGACCATTTTTTCGGAAGGTGTTATAAGTGAATAATCCAGTGAGAACGAATCTGAAGCAAACCAGTGATATCCACCTGCCGAATTGGCATTGCCTTGATAAACACGGCCAGATGCCCAAATTCCTGTGAGATCTACATTACCCATTGCAGGCAATAGTATTTCAGGAATCGCTTCAGCATCAGGCAGATTGCCATGCTTTTCACTGCGACTGGTTTCTTTGCTTTCAGGGAGAACCAGATATGGATCTTCAGGAAGCTGAACAACCTCAGCTCTTAATCGTTCCAGCTCTCCTCTGGCTCGGCTGAGATCTTCATCCAGATCACCAGAGAGGGAAATGCTGCCAGTGGTTCTTCGGCCATTAAGTATGAGATTGAATCCGAGATCAGCTTCATCCACACTGCCTATTTGTCTGACTTTGGCTGCATTGATACGTGTGAAGGTAGATTGTTCGCCTCCCATACCTAACCCCAGAAATTCTCCATCACGGAGTTCAGCCATAATTGTCTGGTTAATTTGTTTAAATAATTTTTCCATATGGTACCTCAATAAATATTATCAGCTGTTAGAATTGCAGATGCATTTGGCCAGCGCTTAAGCCCCACCGAATACTTCCACACCATCAAACAGACACAATGGGCTGGCGTGTCCGACACGAATGATCTGATTGGGTTCACCTTTTCCACAAAATGGAGTTCCATAAACTTCAAAGGTGTCTTTATTTCCCAACATTTTCAGACTGCGCCAGAATGGATTTGAAATAGCTCGGTAATTGGGATTCTTAACCGTTTTGGTCAATTTCCCGTTTTCAATGAGCTTCCCATATTCACAACCGAATTGAAATTTGTTTCTGTAGTCATCAATGGACCAGGATCGATTGGAGGTCATAAAGACACCCTTCTCGACTGATGCAATCATTTCATCCTGAGTTGAATTGCCTGGTTCAAGATTGAGGTTTGCCATTCTATCAATAGGAGCACGGTTCCAGGAACTGGCCCTGAAGTTGGCCACACCATTTATGCCAGAGCGTAATTGGCTCTCCATGCCACCGAGACCACGAAGCAGGAGACCATCTTTGATAAGAAACTCCTTCTCAGCTTTCAAGCCGCCATCATCATATGCATAAGACGCAAATTGACCCTCCACATAGGGATCAAAGGTAATGTTCATGAGGGGCGAACCATACTGCAGCTTGCCAAAATCATCCAGTCGAACAAAACTCCATCCTGCGTAGTTCCGCTCATCACCGAGAATTCGATCAATCTCCAGAGCGTGACCCACACTTTCGTGAATCTGCAGCATCATCTGGTCAGGGGCCAGGATGAGATCCATGGTGCCTGTAGGACATTCTTCAGCTGTGAGCAGTTCAACCGATTCTGCACCAATTTTGCGACAGCGTGCCAGCACATCAGCTTCATTGAACACTTCCATACCGGCCTGATAGCTTTTGGCCAATAGACCACCATCGGTCCGCTTTTGGGTTACGCTGCCTTCATGGGCGATAGCAGAATAGTCTGCTGAGACCATGAGATATTTCTGTTCCACATCGCTTCCATTTGAAGCCACAAAATGAGATTCAGTTTCCACGGTTCGTGCCATGGCATTAGTGGTAACCACTTTATCTGAGACTTTTAATTCTGCAGTCGCTTTAATAAGTAAATCCGATAGCTCTCCTGGAGAAAATGCATCAGCGGCAGTTTGAAAGGGCGAGGAGTAACTCCCCATGGCCACAGGTCTAGCCTCAACACCAAAGGAGTGCAGGCTAAATTTGGATGCTGCAGTGGCTAACTTTACAGCTCGCTGGGCGGCAGCCTGTATACCTGGTTTATCAAGTCGGCTGGTTCCATAGTAGGCGAACTGGCCATTCACCAGCACTTCTACCATAACACCTTGCTTTGATTCTCTTGTATTGGCCTCGGGTTTTCCATCCCTGACCAGTCGAAATCCTGTATTTTCTTTTACATAACGCAGACCGATCCAATCGGCTCTGACGTCAATACCAGAAAGTATTTGATGTAGATCCATTGTGTTTCCTTCGTTTAAATCAAGCTCGCTTCATCAGAGTTGATGGAGCCGTGAAAACTAAATGAAGAGCCCACTACAATCAAGTCCTGCATCTTGCCATCTCATTGAAAAATCTGCAAAGATGAAACGTTTTTTCAACTATATTGAATCGATTATCTTAAAAAAAATGAACGAACGGATCCGATGAAAAATCTCATTATTTATAATCCATGGGCTGCCCGCGGACGAGCCGGTAAACTTTTACCTCAAATTGAAGCATACCTGCAGGAAATTGACTTAGCCAGCGATATTCTGATCACAGATCACCACGGTCATGGGATGGAATTAGTAAAAGAAGCAGACTTTAGTCATTATAGCGCTGTTATTGCTGCTGGAGGAGATGGCACACTGTTCGAGGTTATCAATGGTTATTTTGGGAATAATTCGTCCAAACGTATCCCCGTTGGTGTAATTCCAGTGGGAACAAGCAATGCTTTTGTCAAAGATATGGAATTGCACGACCATGATTGGAAATCTGCTCTGGACATCATTAAAGCTGGAAAGACTCAAAAATTTGATGTGGGACGGTTCGCCAACCAGGGCCAAACCTGGTACTACTTGAATATCCTGGGCGTTGGTCTGGTTGCAGATATTGTTGCTACAGCAAATAAGCTAAAATCCCTGGGAAGTATTTCATATACCCTGGGAAGTTTCTATCATATCCTGCGATTAAAAACTTTCCAGGTCAAACTGGATTTAGATGGTCTGCTCATCGAAAGAGAAAACGTGTTTGTTGAAATCTCAAATTCACGGTATACCGGCAATTATCTCATGGCCCCTGCAGCAAAAACCGATGATGGGCTTTTAGATATTACCATTCTTGGTCCCAAAAGCAGAATCGGCCTTATGAGGAGTTTCCCCAAGATCATCACTGGAGAGCACATCCATATGGAAGAGGTGGAATGTTTCCAGGCCAGTCATATTGGGATTGAATCAAATATCCCCAAAGTTTTAACACCAGATGGTGAACTCATGGGCTCTACCCCCCTGGAGATCGATTGCTTGAAACAGGCAATTGATGTTTTCTGGATATGAGAACACTACTTTCCCTCTATTATTGGATAGTTGGATGGGGTTACTATGCACCTGTCCTGCTGATTCTATTTTTTCGATCCTATTTTCAACCACCTCAAGTCTATGATGCCTGGATCAGACGTCGTACTATTACCCTTTTTAAAATATTGAATTGTGATCTACAGATTGAGTATGCAGAAGCCCTACCTACAGGAGAATCCCTGATATACATGGCTAACCATGGCAGCCTCATGGATCTCCCACTTCTAAAAGCAATTGTTCCAGAATACTATGTGGGGATGCTGGCCGAGAATCATACAAACTACCCCGTATATGGCTCCCTGGTGAAACGGATGGGGAATATCCCTATCCGAAGAGAGAACATCCGCGCCTCACTGAAAAGTTTCAATCTGGCCAAACAGAAACTTCAGGAAGGCTTCCCCATTGTGGTTCTCCCTGAGGGTGGAAGATCCAAGGACGGTCAGCTTACCTCCTTTAAGCGCCTTGTTTTTCGTTTTGCCAAAGAAAGTGGAGCCCATATCGTACCCATGTCCTTTTCAGGTGTATTTAACATTAAGAACAAAGAATCTTTGCATTTAAACCCAGGTCCTATCATCGTTCGTTTTCAACCGATTATCCGAGCAGAAACCATAGCTGACATGGATCTGGATGCTGTTCTATCTGCTACCTACAACGCTATTTATAATGGCCTGGAGCCTTTTGAAGCTGGAAAACAACCCGATCAATAGTAGGGGTATTCGTTTTTCAATCAATATATTCGCCATCAGAATTTCTAAAATTTCGGGGATAAGTTATGCTGGGGAAAATAAGCTACATGAAGTTTGGACTCATAGTATTGACTATGGGGGTAATCGGTATGTGCAGTAGTCAAAATATGATTGAGGATCCAATAAATATGAAGGACCAGATAGATCAGGCCATCAGGAATGGGGAATTTACAACAGCTACTCAATTGATCACTCAATATCTGGATGAAGCAACGCTATCAGAACAGGATCGCCAGATTTACACCTTTGAGCAAGAGCGCTTGAGGCGGGTCCGAGCTGATTTTACTGAGACTCCAGAAGAAGTCCTGAGCTACATTAAAAAATATTATCCCGAGGTGACAACAGCTGACATGGAGCGCTGGGACACTGAGAAATCTCTGGAGTTTAAAATTATCGATGGAGAAAAGCGTTTTTTCACCTGGGCAGGCCGCAACCTCTTCCGCATCAATGCTGATATGAAAAAAATATGGGTGGCTCAACATCCTGAGGACGAGATCAGCTCAGGGTCAGGAGCCAAGCTGGTTCTGGATGTACACAATGCTCAGGTTATCAAAGCAGCCAACAACTCACAAAAGCTTTTTGTAGAACCACGGCGACTGCACATCAAACAGAGTGTGGAAGTCCTTGCAGATGAAGTCCCGGCTGGTGAGATGGTCAAATGCTGGCTACCCTACCCCCGGTATATTGAGGGTCGTCAGGTGAACATTGATTTGATTCAAACTTTACCGGCTGAACACCAGCTGGCAGATCCAGATGCGCTGCAGCGAACTGTATTTATGGAAAAACCAGCCGTAGCAGGAGAATCCACAAAATTTTCAGTGGAATATGAGTTTACCTCCCATGGCGTTTTCCAGGCCATCGATGTGGATAAGGTCACCCCGTTAAAAGATGAAGAAAGTTTGAGCAAGTATCTTGAAGAGGATGCCCCCCACATTGTTTTTACAGAGGATCTGAAAGCGCTGGCACATGAGATTGTGGGAGACGAAGAAAACCCTTACCGCAAAGCCCAACTACTTTTCGCCTGGGTTGATAACAATACACCCTGGGCATCTGCCAGAGAATATTCCAGCATCCCCTGTATTCCTGAGTATGCTCTTCAGAATCATCATGGTGATTGTGGTATACAGACTCTGTTTTTCATCACCCTCTGTCGAATCAACGGCATACCTGCTCGCTGGCAATCCGGTTGGGAATTGCAACCACCTGATGACAGCATGCATGATTGGGGGATGATCTATTTTGAGCCCTATGGATGGGTTCCCATGGATGTTACCTATGGCTTACGGAAAAGCAGCGATCCCCAGCTCCACTGGTTCTATCTCAGCGGTATGGATAGTTATCGGATCATTTTTAATGATGATATCAGTCAGCCCTTTACCCCCGCTAAACAACATTTCCGCTCGGAGACTGTAGACAGCCAGAGAGGTGAAGTCGAGTGGTCAGGTGGAAACCTGTATTTTGATAAATGGAAGTGGGATTTTGAGTGGAAAGTTCTCGAATAAAGAAATTCTGGAATCTAAAAAGATGCTGCTACAATTAGTCTGATTCCTCGATAAGATTTTGCTCGACCCGATTTCGGCCATTACCCTTGGCCTGATAAAGCGCTCGATCAGCGGCTTCCAGTAAAACACTGGGATGACTTCCAATATCCGGGATAAGTGTAGCAACTCCCAAGCTGAGCGTAACGACCTCGGCCATGGGTGATGATTTATGCTCCATATTTAACTCAAACACATTTTTCCGGACCAATTCTGCAATCTTCATGGCTCCCATACCACTGGTTTCTGGCAAAACCAGACAAAACTCTTCGCCACCATAGCGGGCTGTTAAATCACCAGGCCGGTTAACGGAATCTTTGATCGCGGTAGCAACACGAATGAGGCATTCATCACCACCCTGATGACCATAGGTATCATTGTAGAGTTTGAAGTGGTCGATATCGCACAACACCACACTGAGGGGACGTTTTTCACGTAGCATACGCTTCCATTCGCGGTCCAGTTCCTCATCGAGACGACGGCGATTGGCGATTCCGGTTAACCCATCAACCCGGGATAATTCTTCCAGACGTTTATTGGCAATCTGCAATTCAGCAGTACGATCCTCAACCAGTTCCTCAAGATTTTCTTTATGTTGAAGTACTTCCTGTTCGGCGGATTTCCGACTCTCAATTTCGTCCTGATAGGCTGTATTGGTGCGCTCAAGTTTGGTCCGTTGAAGCTCAATGGTGGAATACGCTTTTGAGAAGCGGATCGAAATCAAGAATGCCTGAGTGAGAATAAAAATTAATAGACCGAGTGAGATGAGATGACCAGTATGGAGGACGTTTGCCACATAAAGCATATCATTCATGAAAGTGATCACCAGGGTCAGGAATCCCACCAGAACCATAGTAGACCCCTCTTCACCACGGATAAATGCCAGGACAAGACCATAGATGACGTATAGCATAATGATTAGACTCAGGGGTTGAAAGTAAGTCAATGATGCTGAAAAAGTGTCTACCCAGGTAAACAGAACCAATAACACGAACAGGGATGAGATTCCAACAACAGCCTGGCTGACCCGCACATTGAGTTCATCAGGGAACTGCTGGCGCACAAACAGGAAAAAAATAGGGATGCCTGTGAAGAATGTCAAATATTCAAGTTTGATCAGCATTTGCCATGAAAGGGACGGCCAAATTTGGTGGATGAATATTTCACCAGTAGTCAGGGTTCTCAATCCGATTATTAAACAGAATATGCCAAAATATAGGGCCGGCGTCCCACGGGTGCTTAATGAGAATACGCCGAGATGATAAATACCCATGACAAAAATGGTTCCGAACATAAACAGCGCCATGGCGACCTGTTTTTCCCGATATTGGTAAATTTCTTCAGTCGTCCCAAAGGTGATGGACTCCCAGAGTCCACCCAGTCGATGATCATAATTGGATACATCGACTCTCAGGGTCAATTGATTGGAGAGGGGGCCAAGATTGAATATTTTTGGTTCATAGAGTGGCCGAGACATGCTTGAGTCCACGGAATAGATACCTACGCTTCCTACCAGATCTTCATTAACAAATAGATTGTAGGCTGTTCCAGCGGTTGAGAATTTTATAGCATAGGATTCAGATCGTTCCGGGATGAGAATAGTCAGAAAATAACTTCCGGCACCGTGCCCAGGGAGCTTCACTCCATTATAGCGATAGCCCTTCCAGGAATCAGGGACCTGGATATTTATGTGGTCATCAGACGAAGCAATACCTGTAGTGCTGGTGTCTCTCCAGACAAATCTCCATTCCCCATCCAGCCGGAGATGACTGATTAATTCGTGATCCCGAAGATCAAGAATACCATTCCTGGCAATTGGTTTCTTAGGCGTTCCACTTGAACAGCTAACAATTTGAAATGCCAGTATTATTAGAATTAGCCCGGATTTAACAATTGGCCACAATCTCGTTTTAATTGTGTGTTCCTTTCTGAGGTCTTCCAGATTTTCACGGTTTAGCATGGCGAAAATACGTTCTATCAGCAAAGGTATCAAGGTCTTATCTATGGAGTTCTAACTATCCACTATAACAATTTGATGGATATCACTCATCTCGTTTTAAAATACAGGTAGGTATTTGCTGCCAATCGTCCTGATAAAAAGGCTGAAGCTGCAGCCACCACACCAACAGCAGATAAATGAATAATGCTGATGTATAGAACACTAATAATGGTCAAAACTTCAATAATTGTGGCATTAGTTATGGGACCGGTCTGTCCCCCTTTAACCAGGATAGCCCGCTGCATGGAAATCAATACCGTTGAGGCTGGAAATAGTCCCATGATGAGCAAGGGAGTCAGGGCCAATCCAGTTAATTCTGCGCTAAGCCCACTCACATTTGAGAACCATAACTCTGACAGGGGCGTAACGGCTGTAATGATAAGTCCAGACGCAAGAGCAAGTCCTAATACAGCGGCAAATTTATAGATCACTCTATCATTATCTTTGTTGGTCCCCAACATGGTAATAGCTGCTTCCTGAAATGAGAGGCCTATACCCCTGAATAAAAATACGAATGAACTCACCACGGGCAACACAGCCAAAGATTCCAGAGCCATGTGACTTTTACCAATAAAGAAGGTAATCAATGGATGAACACCCAGAGTGAGCATAGAGGTCAGTGCCAGAGGGTAGTAAAACTTATTTATGTATTGGAATGTCAGTGGCACTGCTGGTTCTGCTGGTTTTTCTTCCAGTTCTGGAGCTGCTTTGATCCTGAATAATATTTTCCTGACCATGATTCGGGTGCTAATTGCTTCCATGGTTACACCGGCTGATAATGCTGCAGTACCGATATATACACCTGGGAGTTTGGTGAAGATGAATAAGCCAAATGCAGTTGACGCCATGGAAAAGAGACGAATGACGGTTCCATAAGCAACCCGGCGAGTTGCATGGTTCCGAATCAATACGCCCTGATAGAATCTGCGGAAGCCAATGGCTGCAGGCCAGGGCAATAAAATGATGGTGCCGACATGGGTCAAATGCGCCACATTCTCTGGAAGCCCAATTAAGTCCAGGGTGATAAAAAAGAAAATCTTGGGTATGATGAGAATCAGCATGGCCACAGTTATGCAGCCATTCAATATCCAGGTGTATTGACGGAGTTTTTGCAGTGATTTATAATCTTTAACCAGCGATGTGGAGGCAGTCATCATCATGATAACCGGTGCTTCCACAATGAGGGCAAATGAGAAGGCAACACCGTAGGCAGCCAGGTTGAATTTTGGGTCTACAAGACGGGCAATAATGGCTGCAATAAAGGGACCCTCAAGGGACATCATGAGCCAGGTTCCAGCAAGGGGTAACCAAAACCTGAATATCTTCCTGGCGGTCAGTTTATCCATATCACCATCAATCTAGGCCAACTTGGTAGAATTGTTCAAGATACTTTCATTTGGAATGATGAATAATCAGCCTGAATTGGCCGGGGAATGCTATTTGTATTGAAATTCACCTACAAAAATGGATTGAGGTTTGAGCATCAGAGTGAACACATAGCTTTCGTTAGCGCCGTCGTAACGTGGTTTTAATTCCAGCTCTTCGGTTTCGATAATATCTTTTTTGCCTTGTTCAGGAGCAAAAATAGTGAGCGCAACGTGATTTTCGGCACTCTTAATGTCCAATCTGCCATCGACTCCCCGGAGACTTATCTGGATTGATTTAGACTCCAGACCTTCATTTAAAACGGTGACAAGTACTTCATCTGAATTCTTGAAGGTCAGTGCATTTAATCCATCTTGAGTCGGAGCAAGGGTTGAAATGATTGTTGATTGTTTGGGAACCCTTTTCATCAGTTGAGATAGCAGGGAAAAGACAGGTTTCTCGCCACCATTCAAATCCAACAGTCCCCAGGATCTTTTTTTGTATTTCACGTCAGCAGGTGCATCATACAGTTGGTAGATGAAAGGCACGACTTGCTTATGCTTTAATAGATCGAGGGTATTGGAGTAAACCCGCAATGCGTATGGTAATGTGAATGTTGCACTGTAGTAATAGGTTTCAAATGTATTCAAGTTACCCAAAAGGTCGTACTGATTGGGATCTGGATATTGGATATCGTTAAATTTTGTCTCAGAGGTAGCAAATGAATTGACCAAAAGGGGTTTCCTCGATTCAATCCGTTCCAGGTATTCAAAGAAGTTCCCCAATGCAGGACCGAGTTGGCCACCTGCAAGTTTGTTTTCCCAGCTATGAACCGTCCAAAATGATAATATATCAAAAGCAGCCTGATCAAGATCCATATACCAGGTTTCCAGATTTCCATCAAAAGCAGGGGCAGAGAGTCCCGGTCCCACAATTTCTACATTCTGAAAATTACGCAGATCTAGTTCACTACGAGTTACATGAATCAATTCGTTAAACAGATCAGAAGTTAATGCCAGGGAATCTCCTCTCAGTATATCGGGAGTATCTAATAGTTCAATATAATCAGCAGGGACATCTTGATAGAGCAGCTCATCCACTTCCTCTGCCCACCAACCTGCAAAGCCTTTTACATCAGCTAGTTTCCCATAATCATCCAGGAATTCACCAGGGATAGCATCCAGACTGTAGATCCATTTAACCCCCAGGCGCGATGTCGAAGCACGTAGAGCCAGAATATCATCCCAGTTTTCATCTTCACGTTTTACACGGATGTATTTGATACCCAACTCATTGAAGGTCTGGAGCACTTTCATTCTACGACTATAAAAACTGAGAGGAACATTAGCGCCAAGACCCTCGAAGGGTCCGACTTCATTCTGAAGATCAAATTCCACAGGAATGTATTGACCCTTTTTCCTGTCACCAAAAAAACTACATGACCACATCACACTGAGAATGAGGATGAGGATCCATATCTTCATAGCTTGTTTGAAGAAGGGTGTTTTTTGCATGGATTTAATTTCAACAGACCATTGACTGAGTCAACTAAAACCTGAATAAAAGTTATGACTAATATTCCAGGCGGACAGAGATTCTAGTGTTTTTGTTTGACCAGTTCCAATTGCAGGATGGTTTCATGATAGCCTTTCTGGATGGCAATTTCTGCTTCCAGAAAATTCCAGGCTGCCAGACCGGTACTCACATTGATAATCATATTGGGGTTGGCCAACTCCACTTGATTAGCTGCGATCAATGCCATGGATAGAATGATTGTTTCATGGGCGATCTCAACCATATTTGGCTTTCCTGCCTGGTACCAGGCTTCATCAGCTTTTGGGAATCGCCAGATAGAGCGGCTATTCTTTAATTCATTGGCATTCATATACTGGAAGGCAGGTTTATCCATATTGTCTTCAGAAAATGCCAGTACGTTTACAGCAATGATATAATCAGCCCCCATGGATCGAACCACATCTATTGGAACAGGGTCAATCATCCCGCCGTCAACCAGGACCTGATCATCAATGGTCAGGGGGTTAAAGATGATGGGAATGGATGAGCTGGCGCGAGCAGCATTGGCCAGATTGCCCTCATTGAGGACAAATAAGTCACCCCTGAGGATATCAACTGTGGTAGCCGCAAATGGAATGGCTAAATCTTCTATGTTTTTGTGATCGTATAATTCATCGAGAAAAGCATGAATTTTTTGACCGTCAATAAATCCTCTGGTTGGGAAAACCGGATCCAGAAGATTCAATACATCAAACCAATCCGAATTCAATGCCACATCTGCCAATGAATCAACACTAAGTCCTGCTGCGTATCCACCACCTATGATGGCACCCATACTGCTGCCAGCAATCACATCAATCCGGATACCTGCTTTTTCCAGAGCATCTAATACTCCAATATGCGCAAAGCCTTTGGCAGCACCGGCCCCCAGGGCTAAACCTACAGTAAAATCCTGTTCTGCCTTACCATCCAGAACAAGCTTAAACTTTTGCTCCATTTCAGTCGTATTGGGTGATGCTCCAAATATTGACCCCAACAAAAGACATGTTGAAATAAATATTTGGATTGGGTGACGCAGGTTTGTCATTTACTTGAAAATATCATTCAGAATAGCTGCGAGGTGGTAGCCACCACTTAACAGCTGATCTTCCATCAGTTCTCTATTTTTGTACACATATTCATATGAAAGTTTGCCTTCACCAATATCGTAGACCTGTGTATGAACGGCGCGGGAGTTGTTAACAAAGCTTAAGACGTTTGGATCGAGCATGGACTGTTTATCGCCTTCGGATAGACCAAGTTGAATCTGTTGGGCGTATTCTGTATAGCTGTATTGCATACCATCTATCATTTGGGAATCCCAGACCCTATGAAGATTTGTCTCATCCCAAAACCAGGTCACTTTCACATCATTTCCACCCCTGTCAGTTCCATTGCCAACGTGGAGAGGTTGATGTAAATCACCGACGATGTGAACGATAAAACGAAAGACATCAAGTTGATCTTCCTTACCCAGGGTGCCTTTTTTAAGCAAGGCGGTAAATTCAGTCACCTTCTTCACGGCGTAACCACCTGCTTCAGGGCCTTCATATTCATGACCTTCAAGGATGGTACAATAGTGCCAGTCATGTGAATGATCCCAGGCAGAATCTGATTTAATCTCGTCTGCCCAATTTGATATGCTGGCAAGATCAGTGTGCCCCAATAATTGTGAAATCTGCTCTTTCGCTTGGGGTGTCAGATTCTCTTCTGCAATTATACCAATAACACGATGCCCGGTTTTTCCCCAGCCAAACAAGACGCTGGCAGTAACAAGAATGATGATAAACTGTCGCACGATGGACTCTCCTAACAAATTTTTTATCCAAGAATCTAAACTGAGATGGATTTAAACACCCAAACAAAATGAGAGATTTTATCGAAATTACAGGGGGTTGATAAACTCATGCAGATAATAGCTGTGCTATAGTGGCTGTTTACTTTTTCAACAGATATTTGTTCATATCTATACAAGGTCATTACATTGTTTATTCTCAGTTTACATCCGTATCGTGCCCGTTATGCTTGCATAATTTCCTCAGAGATGGGTTTTCTTAATAGTGGGGTGTTTAAAATTTCAATAATTCGAAAATCGGCATACTAATTTTTGTGTTCTCTTATTTTTCTCCAGGAGTAATATTTCCAATGAATCAAGCTAACATCTTTATTATCAACATGATATATTGACACCTTCCCTATCGAAGGCGCTGTAAGGATTCTATACAACTGTTGCATTTATCAGCACTCCCAATGAATGGGTGTGAGACACGTTTTGGCCGGTTGCTAAGTGGGTGTGATGAATATCTATACACTTATATATTTTTTAGCCCAAATAGGTTTCCGCATCTATCTAGCTGTTAAATATATGCTTATATGGCGTAATAATTTGTGGCACCGCTATTGAATTAGATGAAGTGAACAATAAAGGAGGTTCACCATGGTCATCTTTCTCGTGGTTTTTTTCGTAGCACTGGCGATTTTAGTATCCTGGTATCAAGGTATACGACGCAATCGCGTTCTTAGTCTTTCTCCCATAGTAAAAAAGCAGGCTTATCAATTCAAAATGGAGAATTTGAGTATTCCTGCAGGAATATATTTTAGCCCAACCCATAGCTGGGCGCATATGCAAACCAATGGTCGCGCCAGAGTCGGCGTGGATTCATTTCTGCATGGTCTCACGGGGATTCTTACTGGAATACAGGTTCCAGAGGAGGGAGCATCCGTCAATCAGGGTGACCCCATCTTCACAATGTTACATGAAGGTAAGAAGCTGGTCATCTCTGCTCCTGTGTCTGGCAAGATCAGGGGGATCAATTCCGAAGCCCTTCAAAACATGCGCATGACTCATCGTGATCCCTATTCAACTGGTTGGCTGGTTGAAATGACTCCCAGCAACTGGGAACTTGAGACCAAACGTTTGTATCTCGGTCAACAAACCACAACCTGGTTAAAAGCAGAAATGTCTAGAATCCGTGATTTCTTTGCCCACTCATTCGCTCCCCCAGATTCTGAAAGTGGTCTTGTCTTGCTGCAAGATGGAGGGGATATCGCTGAAGGGGCAATGGCTTTTGCTGGTAAAGGCCTCTGGGGCTCCTTTCAAAAGCTCATTCTTGATCAAGCCAATCTTGAGCTCAAAGAAAATACTTGAGCGTATTGTGTATTGAATAATTCCCTATAGAAGAGAGGATATAGTATGTCTATAGATCGACGAGAATTTCTCAAAACCCTTGGTGTCGCTGGTGCCAGCCTCAGTGGTGTATCTGCACTAGGAAAATCTAAACCTGAGTCTGACTCAGAAGAGTTTTTTGCTATCCTGCATGATATCACACTCTGTGAAGGTTGTCAGGAGTGCGAGCTTGCCTGTGCTGTTGCCAACAGCTTGCCAGAACCATCTGATTATCCGGATAGTGAAATAAAGCGAAAATTGAAACCTGATCAATACTCTGTGATCAATGCCGTGGAAACCAGTATTGGTGAGGTGTATACAAAACAACAATGTATGCATTGTGCCCAACCCGCCTGTGCCTCAGCCTGCCTGACCAAGGCCATGGCAAAGCATGTGGAGGGACCCATAACCTGGGATGGAGACAAATGTATGGGCTGCCGTTTTTGCATGCTCTCTTGCCCATTCAATATGCCAAAATTCGAGTATGATAGTAATAATCCAAAGATCGGTAAGTGCCAGATGTGCTTCTCCAGAATTACAGAGGGTGAAATTCCAGCCTGTGTGGAGAACTGTCCTGCAGAAGCTCTCATCTTTGGAAAACGTAGTGAAATTTTGAAAGAAGCCCATCGCAGAATTCTGGATGATCCCAGCAATTATGTGGACCATGTGTATGGCGAGTTTGAGGCAGGTGGAACCTCCATGTTAAATGTATCACCTGTTCCTTTCGAGGAGCTTGGGTTTAATACTGATATAGACCACAAACCATATCCAGAGCTAACCAAAGGCTTCTTGTACAGCGTCCCATCTGTATTCGTGCTCTGGCCTGCCCTATTACTTGGATTAAGAGAGGCTACAAAACCTGAACCTGAAAACAATGAGCCGGAGGTGGAAGAATGAGTGAGCACATTCTTAGCAAAGATCTACAACCAAAAACGAATCGCTGGAAATTCATATTGGGTGAATTAAAGCCTAAGGGGAAACTGCTCACACCTTTCAATATTATTTCTGTACCAGTCATCCTGCTTGGTCTGGTATTGATCATTATCAGATTCTGGAAAGGTCTATCTTCTATTACCAATCTTTCTCAGGAGGTTCCCTGGGGTTTATGGATAGGTTTTGATGTGGTCACTGGAGTGGCTTTCGCCGGAGGGGCATATGTGCTAACCTTTATGGTTTACATCCTCAGAATGGAGAAATATCACTCAATTGTAAGAGTCACAGTCCTTAATGGTTTCCTGGCTTATTTGTTTTATGCTGGAGCACTTTTACTGGACTTAGGACGTCCCTGGAATGTCATCAATCCTATCATTGGGAACTCCTTTGGGACAAGCAGTGTGCTCTTTTTGGTGGCCTGGCATTTTATGCTATATATGCTGGCTGAGCTCATTGAATTTTCGCCGGCAATCGCTGAATGGCTTGGTGCTGAACGAGCACGAAGGATACTAAAGAGCCTTACCATTGGAGCAGTCATATTCGGTATCACCCTCTCAACCCTTCATCAATCAGGGTTGGGGGCATTATTTCTCATGGCCAAGGGCAAGATTCATCCACTGTGGTATTCAGAATTTATCCCCATCCTCTTTTTCGTATCTAGTATTTTTGCGGGTCTCTCCATGGTCATCTTCGAGGGTTCAATTACCCACCGTGTTTTTTCCCACCAGCTGGCAAAGGGTAGCCATAAAAGCCATGATCAAATTCTGCGTGGACTTGCCAAAATATGTTCTGTGGCAATGTTTGCTTATTTGTTTTTGAAGATCCTGGATTTGGTCCATGGTCATCATCTGAGCCATTTGTACACATCCTGGGGAGCCTGGTATCTGGTTGAAATAATCGGCTTTGTCATGATACCCATGTTTCTGTTTATCAGGGGGGTCAAAACGGGTGAGCCCTTCATTATAAAATTAGCCTCACTCATGACCCTCATCGGAATTATCCTGAACAGGCTAAACATATCAGTCATAGGTTTTAACTGGATGGCCGTGGATCGCTACATACCGACCTGGATGGAATTCGAAGTTACCTTTGCAGTTCTATTCCTGGAGATATGGATATTTCGTTGGGTTTTACACCGCTTACCCGTGTTACGCCCAATCGAAGAAGTCGTCAAATCCCAAAACATTGAGAGGAGTTAATGAATCATGGATGGATTTAGCTATCTAAATATATTTTCTACAAAGGGTGTTGAGTACCTCATCGTCATCGGCTTTTTTATTGTTGTTGTCCCCTTCTGGCGATTGCTCAGGGAAACTGAAATGCCAAGGCTTTCCCTTTCTGCAGTTCGTTTACCCCAGGGAGTTTATTTTGATGCGACCCATACCTGGGCGTATCTGGAAACCGCCGGAAAGATCAGAGTTGGAATAGATGATTTTATGACTGCACTCACAGGACCGGTGACCTTAAAACTCAATAAACACCGTGGTGAGACCATAAAACGTGGTGAACATATCGCAACCCTCATGGGAGACGATAAAAGTTTAAAAATATACTCACCCATAAGCGGAACTCTGAAATCTATCAACAAATCGGCCTTGAAAATATTCAGTAAACGGACACATAATGAATTCACAGAGAATTGGTTATTTGATATGGAACCCAAACGCTGGGACATGGAAAAAACCATGCTAATCATGGGTGAAAAAGCACAGGACTGGATTCGACAAGAGCATGCCCGGCTCCGCGATGTACTTGCCTTTGCAGAGCTCAAATACAACCTGAAGACTCAACCTGTCCTGCTACAGGAAGGTGGTGAGATAGCAGATGAGGTGCTAGGGTCATTGTCCCCTGAGATCTGGGAAGAATTTCAAAGTGAATTCATTGATGCTGTAAAGAGCTGACATTGCAGGTCATTGAAAAATATTTTGGGGGGAACCTTCTGGAACATTCCAGATTCCCCCCCAGAAATGACAAATAAACAGCCGTGCGGAACTACAATGGACACAAAAAAATGTATATGGATGGAGTCAGGGTCTGTAGACTATCAACTCTGTCCATTAAATCAAAACTGTGATCTCTGCGATTTCCATAAAGAAATGATGAGAGGTTGCCGGACGACGGTTTCCCAGAATAATAGTTCTGGTATAGCCATCCGAAATCCTGGTGAATCTATGGCTGAGTTCACGCCAGGACTTCAGTATATCAATCGCCATTTCTGGTATAAGCGTGTGAGTGAGCGTCGGATTCGCCTGGGGATAGATGGCTTTCTCTGGCATCTGTTTGCCTCAGCGCACAAAATCATTACCCCGGAGATAAATACCACATTGGTTGAGGATCAGTGTTTCAGCTGGTTGCAATTGGAAGATGGTATTATCTATCTGCGTACACCTGTTCCAGGACAGATCATCCAATCGAATCCACTCTTCCTGACTCATGAAGTTTCGGATAGTCATCTCTATCTCACACCAGCACAAGATCTCTGGATTGTGGAACTGGAATCCTCTGAAAGATTCACCCGACTGGAATGTCATTCCAGGGATGAATACCTTACCCAAACCCGTTTTGACCTGGAAAAGTTGAATAGCCTGGTTCAAATACGGGAGGATGAGAAGCCGCTACAGCTCACAAGAAAATTCCAGCTTCCAAAAAATGAGCTCTCTAAATACTTACTGGAAATCAGCGACAACCATGCCTACATGTGCTAGCTGGCACATATTCTGCACCCTCAAACACGCGACGCAAGCTCAGAAAGCATATTTGGAGGGGACATGAGTTCAAGGGATAATCACTTTTCACCACCTCAGACAAAACGTGCAACCATCTGGGACAATCTAAAAAGGCCTAACTCGCTCTATGGCCATCTGGTCATACTGTTGTCCTCCATGTCCTTGCTATTATTTGCGTTTCTCGCCTGGCTCATATTCTCCATGTCAAATAATTATCTCGAAAATGTCACCAAAAGGTGTGGGAAGCGGATGTCTACGGTAATTGATCACACAATCCGCAGTAGCATGATAAGTGAGGATCACGCGGAGCTGGCCGAAGCTCTTGCAAAAGTTCAAGGTGTACCTGGGGTCAGCGCCATCAGTATTTTCAATGATGAGGGCGAAATCAAACATCACTCTCCTCGTGCTTCGATTGGTGGTCACGAAGAGGATTCCATGTTGCCCTGTACCCATTGCCATTCATCCGTGGATCCGGGTCAATGGGGTATGCCTGAAACTTGTGTGTATAACATCCAGGGTGCTGAGGGCCGCACCATGATTGTTTTATCTCCTATTATGTCCACACCAGAGTGTCGTTCCTCCGGTTGCCACCAGACCAACGAAGACTCTGAAGTCCTGGGTTTCATGGAAATTAAACTACCACTCACGGAGCTGGATAGAGCCCTGAGTAATATCCTCTATGAATATTTTGCCATCATTATGCTCTTCCTCTTTCTACTCATGGCTACCCTTCTGTTCTTCATTGAGCGATGGGTTAATCGGCCCTTAAAGCGGATTGTAGACGTGAGTCGATCCGTAACTGCTGGAAATCTAGCAGTTCGCGTGGATGTAGCCAAAAATGAACTCAGAGATGTCCATCAGGTTGGGATGGCTTTGAACAGCATGTTGGAATCCATCAATCAAAGTAACCGCGAACTGCATGAGTGGTCCAATGACTTGGAAAATAGGGTCAGAAGCAAATCTGAGGACATTGCTCGATCTCAAAATGAGATTTTTCAGATAGAGCGCCTTGCTTCATTGGGCCGACTGTCATCATCTGTTGCTCATGAAATAAATAATCCCCTGGCAGGTGTACTCACCTATGCCAAGTTGGTCTCACGAATTCTCCAAAATCCAGAGCTGACAGAAGAGAAAAGAGAAGCTGTCTTAAGACATCTTGAGATGATACAATCGGAGACCACCAGATGTGGAAACATCGTTAAAGGTCTGCTTAATTTTTCCATGGATAGTAGTCAAAAGCTTGAATCCCTCCATGTGAATGAGGTTCTGGCTGAAACAGCACAGCTTATTCAGCATAGTTTTCAAATTACTGATGTGAGACTAATTACTGATTTTTCAGCATCCAGAGACCTTGTCAAAGCCAATGGGAATCAGGTAATTCAGGCCTGCCTGGCCGTGTTAACCAATGCTCTGGAGGCTGTGGACGAAGGTGGAGATGGCCTGGTCACCTACCGAAGTTATAATCCTGATATGAAGCATATCACCATTGAAATCAAAGACAATGGCATTGGTATCTCTACTGAAGACCAGGAGCATATGTTTGAACCCTTCTTCTCCAGTAAGAAGGAAATGTCAGGAATTGGACTGGGTTTAGCTGTAACCTATGGCATTTTGGAGCAGCACAATGCAAAAGTTTTCGTAGATTCTGCACCAGGCAAAGGCACTTCAATCAAGTTTAAATTTGAACTTTCAAACGGGGGATCCGAAGATGGACAATAATCTATCCATTCTAATCGTTGATGACGAACTCTCAGTACGTGATTCATTGTCCAACTGGTTTATTGAAGATGGATATACCGTAGACACTGCTGAAGATGCTAAAGTGGCGCTCAAAAAGATTGAAGCCTTTAACTTTCACATCATTCTGGTGGACATCAAGCTCCCGGGAATGGACGGGCTCGAGCTAAATCGTAGAATTAAATCTATCAATGATGAGGCGGTTGTGATCATCATGACCGCTTTTGCATCAGTGGATTCCGCTGTCCAGGCACTCAAGGATGGAGCCTATGATTATGTATGCAAGCCCTTTGATCCAGATGCTATCACGCACATCATTCGTAACGCCAGCAAGACCATCCATTTGAGCAAGGAGAATATTACCCTTCAGGATCGCATTAAGAGCCTGGTAAATGTTGAGGATATTATTGGTGAAAGTGAAGGTATCCTCAATGTCCTGGAGCAGGTCCGGGTTGTGGCTGAAACTGATTCAACAGTTATCATCAATGGCGATAGTGGTACTGGCAAAGAGCTTATAGCCAAAGCTATTCATATGAATTCCTCCCGACGCTTCTTCCCCATGGTCACGGTTCATTGCGGGGCCATTGCTGAAAATCTTATGGAGAGTGAGTTGTTCGGCCACGAGCGAGGTGCCTTTACTGGCGCTCAATATGCCAGAAAAGGTAAATTTGAAATGGCCGATGGGGCGACCTTGTTCCTGGATGAAATTTCAACCATATCAATGAAGATGCAGATCGAGCTATTACGAGTTCTAGAAACTAAAACTTTTACACGAGTAGGGGGAAATAGAGAGTTCAAGTCAGACTTCCGTGTGATTTGCGCCACCAACCGTGACCTTCAGGCAATGGTGAATGCCGGAGAGTTCAGGGAAGATTTATTCTACCGCTTAAATGTATTTTCAATCACAATTCCACCCTTGCGTGAACGAACTGAAGACATCAAACCGCTCACGGAGCATTTTGTTAAATTCTATGCCGAGCAGATGAACAAGGAAACAAAACATATTGGAAGACGTGCCGCTAAGGCTTTAAAAAATTATGATTTCCCTGGCAATGTTCGTGAATTGGAAAACCTCATCGAACGAGCTATCGTTATCGGTACTGGTGATACGGTTCAACTCAAAGACCTGCCACTGGATCATGTGGCAGCTAAACCCACCTGGGAATCGATTCAGGAGATGGAACACCATCACATTCAGGGCATCCTGGAGAAATATGACTGGAATATATCAAGGTCTGCTAAGGCGCTGGGAGTGGATCGGGTCACTTTATATAGTAAAATCAAGAAATACAAAATCGAGAAAAGCAAATAGAGTCATTCAGGACTAATTAAATGTCCCGGATCAAAATCATCCCTCTGCAATTCGCAGGAGTTGAGGTGTTGGAGCAAATGCTTCCCCTCATCAGTGCACGGTTCAAAATAGAAACTTTAATGACGACATGTCGATTGGATCTGACCCCCTTTTTTGATCCCGTTCGATCCCAATACAATGCCAACGATATCATTCAGAAACTGGTACCTCTGGCGGATGAAGGTGACAAGATTGTAGGCGTTACTGACCTTGATTTGTTTATTCCAGTTTTGAGCTATATTTTTGGACAAGCCTATCTGGGTGGGTCTGTGGCTCTGGTTTCTGGACATCGTCTGGTCAATGCCCGATACGGACTGGCCGATGATCCTAAACTTTTCTCAGAAAGACTCCTGAAATGTATCATTCATGAATTGGGACATGCTTTTGGCTTGAAACATTGCCTCTTACCGGGATGTGTCATGGATTCCACAACTTATGTGGAGGAAATGGACCAAAAGTCAGATCAATTCTGCCGTAACTGTAAAATTCAGCTGAAATAGTTCTAAATCTATAAATCTAGCGAGGGACGTTTTCATAAACGTCTTTGATTTCATCGATTGCCAGTTGGATCGCCAGCGTGATATAGTCATGAACCAGTAATTTAATACTCACCAATTTGGGATTATTGTAAAGCCCATGTGTGATCACATCTCTGGTATCTGTCAAAGCCCCACATAATTCCTCCAGGCTGACTGCTTCCTCCATTCGGCGGTGTGACAGATCTCTGGCAAAAGTGATCATGATGGACCGATCTCCATGTCTCACTGATGTGAGCAAATGGTTATACACAACATTAATGTACCATCTCAGATCTTCAACGGGCATTTTCTGATAAAAACTCAAACGGGATTTATTATATGGACTCCTGATGGTTTGAAATACTTTCTCAACCAATGCCTCATGCATACGAACCATTTCTTCAGCCAATATCAATGCTGGGCGGTTCCGTTGAAAGCGACCTATCCTATCAATATTCATTCTGTGCCATTTGTCCGGTTGCGTTTTTAGATTCTCAATGAGATGCAATAGTCGTCTGTCCAATTGATGTCTGGCTTTGGGTACCCAACCAAGCGTATTTCTGGTATATGAACAATCTGTTGGAAAAGATTTATCAATATATTCAGTCATCCACAGTCTTTCAAAGGGACGCCGACCCATCAAACGACCCCAGAGATCTCTAACCTGGACACCGAATCGAGCTATAAACTTGGGAATAAATATAGGAACTTTTTCTTTGCCATAATAATGTCTGGTGGAAAGGAGAAACAGTTCCTTTAGTGGCATGGGTTTGTCAGAACTGGCTAGAAATATATTAAAGTCCTCCAGCTGCTCAGTTTTTTCAATGATTTTTGCAAACAAGTCGATGACACAACACACGTGGATGTAGGGAATGGCCATCAATCCATATCCAGGTAGGATGCGTGAATCCCAACGATCAGACAACCAGATTTTGAGGAAATGGTATAGCGGTTCGTATTCGCACCAATCATTACACACAGCTGCCAACCTGACGACGGAACAGGGGAAATTCTGTGAAGCAACCTCAACAAACTCCTCACCTTTTCGTTTAGTTATAGCATATGGATATTCTGCGTCGGGAGTACTTTTTTCATAGACCAGATCACCCGGTTCAGGGAATTTGCAAGCCACGAGTGAGCTGGTAAAAATAAAGCGTTTTAGCTTTGTTTTGCTGGCAAGTTCCAAGAGCTGTTGCGTGGCAGCAATATTGGTTTTTTCATAAACTTCGGAGAAAACCTGATCCCCAAAATCATAATAGGCGGCGAGGTGAAAAATAAAATCAAGATTGTAGTTGCTTGTCGCAGCTAGGAATGCTTTTTCAAGTTGGGCCCCATCCATAAGGTCCACCAGGATCCACTCCAGATTGGGGTGGGGTTCAAGCCCAACTTCCTTCTGTGCCCGACGGGCGAAAGCAATCACATTGCAATTTGAGCAGAGATGTTTTACGAGATGGCGACCGATGAACCCCGAGGCACCTGTGATAAGAACGGTCTTATTTGTATTTTGAAGTCCCATTTTTTCTATCCAAGTTTGATCCTCTGGATCAAACGGTGGTAACGGACTATCTGTTGTGAAATCGAATGTAGGAGGCAGGAGCTTGAGCGATATCGTATGCGTCTTCGATTTCATCGACTGCCATCTGGATGGTCAGGTCAATATCGTCGCGGATGCGTTGCTCAAGATGCTTCACAGATTCAAATTCAAGGAGGTGCTGAATGACTAAATCAGAGAGAGTTTGGTAGACATCAACGACCTCAGCTAATTTAAAGCCTTCATGGATACGAATACTAGCTATAAATCGTGCATAGTTAGCCAGGGATAAACGATCGCCGGTCCGCACAGAAACCTTTAATAAGTTGTACACGATACCTAGATACCAGGACAGTTTTTCCGGATCCATCTTCTTATAAGACGGATATCGATCGGGCTGTTCAATATCCATAATCTGGTCTTGCAGGGCAGTCAGGATTGAATCTTCCCGCTGTACCAGCGCTTCAGATATTGCCAGGTTTGGTCGATCAGGAGATTTGTAGAGAGCCAGGGTGTTTTTTTGATGCCACTCAATGGGATAAGTCTTCATATGCTCAATGACATGCAGAATTCTTCGCTCAGGTCGGTATCTTGGAATAACCTTCCAGTCTAGTTCTTTTCTAGTATAGGCAGCATCCACATCCATGCGTTCGTCAATGTATTTCATCATCCAGGGACGTTCAAAAGGGCGGCGACCAATGAGTCGGCCTGCAAAATCCATGAGATAGACACCCAGTCTGGCCAGGAAAACAGGCATATGTATGGCCCGGCGTTTTTCGCCATAGACGAATCGGGTACTTAAATCATAAAGTTCCTGATGACTGGTGCTTTCATCCGGGCTGGCGATGAGCACATCAAAGGATTTCAGTTTTTCTGTTTTATCAAGTATGGTCTTCAACATTCTGACAAGGCAAACAATATGAATGTAGGGAACCGCTGAGTCCCCTCTACCTCCAAGTACCCTTGATTTCCAGGATCGAGATGACCAGGTGTCCAAAAATTTATATAATGGTCCATATTCACACCAATCGCTGAATACTGCAGCAAATCGGACCACCGTGCAAGGGTAGGTACTGGACCATTCTTTTGCCATGGCCTCACCGGCAATTTTGGTCACAGCATAAGGGAAGTCAGCATCCAGGGAACTTTCCTCGGTGAGTTTATCGCCATCTTGAGGGAATTCTGAGACAACCAGAGAACTGGCGAAAATAAATCTTTTAAGTCCCAGATTTGCTGCTGCCTCAAAGATCAGTTTTGAACCGTGGACATTGGTACGTTGGTATTCCTCATTGGCTTCATTGGAAAAATCAAAAAAGGCTGCGAGGTGGATAAAATAATCGGCTCCACCACTCCCCTGTATTTCGTCCATGGCATCCCGAACATTATCAGGTTCGGCCACATCCACGAGAAACCAGGTTATATTTTTGTGTCGGGGTATTCCAACTTCTTGCTGACTCCGCCGGGCAATGGCAAAAATCTGATACTCATCGAGGTAGGTTTCTATAAAGTTTTTACCAATGAATCCAGATGCCCCGGTAATAACTATTCTGGGGAGGACTCTGTCAGTCACTCGTGTCCTCCTCAGTGAACAATTCGAGGAAAAACATCATGACCAACAATCCCATCAACCCATCGCTGATGGCTGAAATTGCAATGACGGGCACCATTTCTGAAAACAGAAAATAGAAACCCAAGAAAAAGAAGGCGATCCACTTGGCAAGAATGATGAAAATAATCAGACTCTTCTCTGCCAGAGGATTCTTTGCCGCCAATAAGTAGCCTATGGTCATAACGACATGGAAGACGCCGCCCTGAGTAGAAAAGAAGCGATAGGGATCAACTGTGAATCCAAACCAGGAGAGGACGCCAAAGGGAAGGACAATAAGTGCAATTCCCACGCAAAATGAATGCAGGGCCATGAGATATAGCAGTAATTGGAAGAGTGAAATATTATTGAAAATTTTCATGATTCTCAAGCGTTCAAATATCACGCCAAGGTATTAACTGGTGACTCAAGAATATGGATTAGTGCTTATGGTTCTCTATTCCCCACTCCTCAAGAATGAGCAGTGCGTTTTCAATAACCTTGTCAAATACCCCTTTTATGGTTGGAGTCATTTCCAGATCAAGATTCTCCATGGACTCCGGTTGAATACCGAGAAGCGTCATTCGTTTGGCTTTTCTATCCGTAAGCTCAGCCACACCGATGAGATCCGATAATCCAAGGTGATGTAGTGAAACTTTGGGGTCGAGCTGAGCAAGTATGGCATCGTCTTCAAGCTTGGCAACGGTACCCGGTGCCATATCAAAATTAACTGCATCAATGATTAGGATGGATTTTTCCGGTCCAAAAAAAGTCAGAAGATCAAGACCGCTGGTTCCCCCATCAACGATCTCGATTTCTGGCTTAAAGTGGTAGTGCTCCTGGAGATGGTTTGCGGCATGAACACCAATACCCTCATCTTCCATGAGGATGTTGCCCAGACCGAGGACGACCACCTCGGGGCTAGAGGACATGGACTTTCGAAATATCCTTGCGTTTATTGTCATGCAGGTGGATAGCACATGCCAGACAGGGATCGAAGGAGTGAATCGTCCGTAGAACCTCAAGTGGTTTTTCATCATCTGCAATGGGGTTGCCCATGAGTGAAGCTTCATAGGGGCCTACTGCATCATCATCATTCCGAGGTGCTGCATTCCAGGTGGAAGGTACCACGGCTTGATAATTCTCGATTTTACCATTCTTGATAACAATCCAATGTGAAAGAACACCACGAGGTGCTTCATGAAAACCAAAACCCTGTTGCTCACCCTTGGGAAAGACTGGTGGGTTAAAGGTTGTCATATCGCCACTGGCGATGTTGTTAATCAGGTAATTGTAATTTTTCTCGAGTTCTTCAAAAAGAACTGCAGTTCTGATAGCACGGGCAGCATGACGACCCAACGTTGAGTGCAGAACACTAATTGGTATATCAGATTTGGAACCGGTGATGGCTTTGATCTTGGCAAAGGCAACGCCAGCAACTTTCTGAGTTGTTTCATGGCCCTGGGCATACATGTTCAACACATTTGCCAGAGGACCAACCTGGGCTGGTTTGCCCAGGAATGTTGGTGCTTTCACCCAACTATATTTACCATCGTCTTCAAAATCAGTATAATGGGGTTCTGTTTCACCCTTATATGGATGCAAGTTACCCTCACCTTTATACCATGAGTGTTTGACACTTTCCTTGACACCATCGCGGAAATATTTGTCCTGGAAGGAGGTGATTGGTTTGAGTTTACTAATATCACCACCAGGTATATACCCACCCGGAGTCCCAAATTGGGTTCCCTTGGTATCAGTTGGAAAATCTGGTACTGACAGATAATCCATGACACCGGAGCCATAACCTAGCCAGTCCTGGTAGAAGGAAGCAACCACAGCCACATCCACGATATAGGCATTGTAGATAAAGGATTTCAACTGATCCATCAGACCCTTGACCATCTGCAGACGTTCCATGTTCAAAGCAGCTTGACTATCGGGATTAATAGGGTTGGAAACACCACCAACTGCCAGATTCTGGATATGAGGTGTTTTGGAACCGAGAATCGTGGTGATCTGATTGGCTTTTCTCTGGATTTCGAAGGCTTCCAGATAATGAGCAGCCGCTATGAGATTGACCTCCGGCGGTAATTTCATGGCAGGATGTCCCCAGTAACCATTGGCAAAAATACCCAATTGACCTGATCCCACAAATGTCTTCAGTTTGTCCTGCACGGCTTTGTATTCCTGCCAGCCATTGTTTGGATGGTCAGACAAACTTTGTGCAAGCTTTGAGGCAGCTTTTGGATCGGCGGACAGGGCTGAAACCACATCCACCCAATCAAGAGCTGATAGATGATAGAAATGCACGATATGATCATGAATACCATGGGCAGCAATAACCATATTACGGATATACTGTGCATTGACTGGTATTTCCATTTCCAGGGCATTTTCTACGGTTCGGACAGAAGCAATGGCATGAACGGTGGTACAAACACCACAGATTCTCTGGGTGAATACCCAGGCGTCCCGGGGATCGCGACCTTTTAAGATGGTTTCAATGCCGCGCCACATCTGCCCTGAAGACCAGGCCTTTGCAACCTTGCCATCCTTGATATCACAATCAATTCTTAAATGTCCCTCTATACGAGTGACTGGATCAACTACGATTCTTTTACTCATTTATATAATCCTCATATCTTCAGTTTATGAATGTTTGATTGCCGGTAGAACCGGGAGTTTTTTGACGAATATCAAATAAGCCATGATCTCAATGGAGATGATACCTACTGTGATCAATATCTCTGATGCCGATGGGAAGTAGTGATATCCAACACCGGGATTGAAAGCGACCAGAAAGGTATCAAATCGGTAGAGTGCTCCTGCCAGAATCATTGATCCCGCAGACCAAAACAGTATGGTTGGTTTCATGCGGTTTTTTGCCGAAGCCAACATGATGATGGGAATCAGGAATAAAACATTTTCAACTATAAAGAATGCTCCCAGCATACCATCATTAAAAATATTCCCTAATTGACCACGCCACATGAGATCGCCAAAACGAAGTAATAGAAACAGAACCAACAGAGGAATCATCATGACACTTAGCTTCCCGAGAATGGGTGTTTCATCCAGAGGTCGCTTCAACGCAACTGCTGAGAACAGCGATTCAAAGATCACGACAGCATAACCCATGGTGATGGCTGTCATCAAGAACAGCAGGGGTAACCAACCAGTTTGCCACATCGGTGAAAGTTTTTCACCTGCTATGATCATGAGTGATCCCAGGCTGGATTGATGCATGGTGGGAAGTAATACTCCCAATGCAATAAAGAGGAAGAGGACCTTGCTGAGCTTCTTTTTTGTTTCCAACGACTTCCGATGTTCCAGGAAGGTTGGAGAAAACTCAATCCAGAGAACAAAAACGTAGGCACCTATGCAGGCGGCTACTTCGAACATGATTGAGTTCAGGTTGATATGCCAGGGCAGAAATACATTATACATCTGCCAGTAGCGACCGATATCAATAAAGATGGACACACCAGCCAGAGTGTACCCAAAGGCACTGGTCATAAGTGCGGATCTTACCAGAGGATGATATTCACCTTTATTAAAGATGTACACCAGGAGTGCAATGGAGTAACCACCACAACCCAGAGCCGTTCCGACCAGAACATCATATACAATCCAGATTCCCCATGGGTAACCGTCTGAAAGATTGGTGACAGCACCAATTCCAAATAGAAACCGTTTGATGAGGAGTAATCCGGCTATCATTGCCAATCCAAGTAAAACCCAGAATGGCTTGGTGAGCAGTCTGCCACCGAGAGCTTGTTTTTCGTGCATAATCAGCTCCTATCCTTCTGAATTCTTAGTTGTTTGATAAGCACCATAGAGCAATCCACCAAGGAGAGCAATCGGTGCGATCATACCTTTATAAATGCCATGCTGAATACCTTCTGATTTGGAAGCAGAAGATGTAGCAGAGAGCTCAGGCAGACCCAGTTTGGTAAAGGGAATAGCGGAGAGTAAGAGATACTGAGTACCGCCACCTTCTTTTTCACCATAGATGTAGTTGATGTATGGTGCCACTGTCTTGGGACTCACATCACCTTCATCAAGACTGCGCATGGGATATTCGTATGTACTTCCAGCGACTAGTTTGATTCGTTTATGGGCTTCTTCCAATAGATCGGTGACCTTGCCAAATAGTGAAGCACCTGTTGGACAAAACTCGCAACAGGCCGGGATATCACCCTCAGCCTGGCGGTGATTGCACAGTTCACATTTCACGATCTCTGGAATAGCTTCAGCATATTCAAATTTCGGTACATTGTATGGACAGGCTACCATGCAGTAGCGACATCCAATACAGGCATCTTTATCGTACTCTACAATACCTGTTGCGTCGTCTTTGACCAGGGCTGTTACAGGACAGGCCGACACACAATCAGGATCAACGCAATGCATACAGGCTTTTTTTACAAATGCAAAGCCGTTCTCTACACTATTATGTGTCGAGGCATCACCATGTTCATAGAGTTTGATTTTATTCAGGGTTTTTTCAGATAGATCATAAGATTCATCCCAGATTCCATCTACACCCGTGGCTTTTTCTAAATTTGCACTTTCAGGTGGCATACCATTATACTGCTTACAAGCTGCCTCACAGGCCTTGCAACCGATGCATATGGTTCCATCATAAAGGATACCAACAGCATCTGCTGACAAAGTCTTTCTGATACCGGCAAAAACACTTGTGACATTACCCGCAGTCAACGCGCCAGCTGAAAGAACCTTTAAAAAATCTCTTCGTTCAAGGTTCATCATACACTCCTTATGCGTCTGATTCCGGAGCAGTTTCTTCTGCCTTCATCTTTTTGGCAGCCATAGCACTGGCACCAACAATAACACCACCCACGGCTCCTGCAACGGCAGCGCCACCGATAGTGATACCACCAGCTTTGTCACCAGAAATTTGCGCGTATGAAGCAGGTGGAGTATCAGTAAATACTGCGGACTGTTCATGGATGTACTTGGTAAAGCCCACCCCTTCTTCAGAACAACCAAAACAGGGATGACCCGTTCCTACAGGCCAGGCACCTGAACCAACATCACCATACAGAATTGATGAGCAGTTGTTATAAGTCTCAGGACCCTTACAACCGAGTTTATAGAGACAATACCCTTCTCTGTGTCCATCATCACCAAATTCAAGGGCAAAGCGGCCAGCATCAAAATGCGGTCGACGTTCGCAATGTTCATGGATGAGGCGACCGTAAGCAAATTTTGGACGAGCTTTGCTATCTAACTGGGGAAGTTTGCCCAGGGTCAGATAATACAGAATTGTTGAGAGTAGATTATATGGACTTGCCGGGCAACCAGGTAGGTTGATGACAGGTTTCTCTGTGATGATTTCATGTACACCCGTCGCTCCAGTTGGATTGGGGCTGGATGATTGGACGCCTCCCCAGGAAGCACAGGATCCGATGGCCACAACTGCCGCAGCTCTATTTCCATAGTCATTCAAGATATCCAGTGCAGTTCTATCAGCGATTTTGCAATAAATACCATTTTCTTTAACTGGAATTGAGCCTTCCACTACCAGAATATATTTCCCATCATTAAGCGTGGCAGAATCATTCAGGGATTTCTCGACCTGATGACCCGCTGCAGCACAAAGTGTTTCAGAATAATCCAGAGAGATCATATCCAGAACCAGTTCTTCCACAGTTGGATGAGTTGCTCGCAGGAGTGATTCTGTACAGCCAGTACATTCCTGGAAGTGCAACCAAATCACAGGTGTCCGGGTAGGACTTGTAATGGTTTCTGCGACCTTTGCAACCATGGAGGCAGGTAGACCCATTGCTGCGGTTATGGCTGTACAAAACTTCAGAAAGTTTCGACGGCTAACTCCTTGCGCTTCCAGCTCTTCTGAGATGGAGATGTCTAAGGATTCAGTGGATGTTAATAGTTGTCCCATTCATTTACCCTTTCCAGCTATTGTTAACGCCTTTGGCTTTTCATCAGAATGATGGCAAAAGTCAGAATGATTCCGACGTTGAGAAGAATTCAAATGAGTACGCAGTGTAGAATACGCTACGGAAATTCATGATAGAATTTGTCTTAAATGATTCATATTTCTCAGTAATTGCGTGAGGAATATAGTGTGAAGATCGGTAGTTACAAATACTGTATTTACCTCATATAAAATTTTTCATAAACCTTTCATTTATATCGGTTTATCATGATATTATTTGTCATCAATAGTCCCATATCACACGACTCTAAAAAATATTTTTCTGGTTTTGGGATTATAATTTTACGTATTATCATATCATGCTAAAAAGTTTTTAACACTATTACCGCAAGGGGGTAAACACATGAAAAAAACACTTGTATTGGGTCTCATTCTGCTGGTTGCAATCACTTCTCTTTATGCGACTAACAAGCGCGTCCAGGCCCTGGGCAATAATGCCTACATGCTACCTGGTGATGATGCTTCGATTCAGTTGTTTCCACAGAGAATCAATGATATGAATTTGATCTATTTTGAAGACATCCATCTGGGAAGCCCTAACTATTTACTCGTTGTGGGTGATTCTGCAAAATCCTGGGGTTTCTATGGAGGAAGCGTTCAGCAGGATGATTATTTCAACATCATTAAAACTCTTGGTGGACGTTCAGCAGTACGCATGGGTGTCCGTTTTGGTATCACCAGCCAGACAGGGCTTGATGACGATAATGAGACAACGCCTACCACCAGCGAGGAGAAGCTAAGCCAGACCAACATCATGCTTGACCTTGAATATGGTCTTGATACAGAGACCATGGAACTCTCAACCTCCATCGCTTTTGGTATGACCCCTGGCACCATTAATAGTTTATTGGGATTTGCCCCCACACCCCATGGAAGCTTTACCGGTGATTATGAATCGGGCGGATCAAGCACCAGCTCAGAGGGAAAAGCAAGTAAACTCAGTTTTGCTCTTCAGGTAAAATCACGTTCAAACTCTGGTCTGTTATTCTTTGACAATAGTTATGCTGTTTTTGGCTTGGCATACCAGGGCGGGTCAAGTGAATACACCAGTGCTAATACAAAGTTAGAGGATGAATCCGGCAATCAATTCGCCATCAATTCAACTTACAGAGTTTTCAACAACCAAAACCTCGCAGACGATAAAATATTTCTCGTCTATGGTCTTGGCGGCTCTTTGTTTTTCTCTCGCACTGCAGATGAAGGAAAATTGAGTGGATCTGAATCCAAAGACACAGATATGAGTTTTGGTATTTTTGCACCGATCATGAATATTGGTTTAGAAGCTAAACTAAAATACACTACACTCAGATTTGGCATGGAGAGACAGATTACCACTTTGGGATTCACTAGCACAAAGAATATATATGTCTCAGGCAGTGTTGATGACGAAGATACCTTTTCGACCTTTACCCTGGGTGGCAATGGTGTCTATAATTACAACGCAGGTATGGGGTTTAACTATGGAGATCTCCAGTTAGACATTCTGATTAACAATACATTTTGGATTACAGGTCCTCAGATGATCTTCAATGACTTGTATGGTACACTTGGAGTCTGTGCAGATTTGGTATATACTTTTTAACTAGTACAAGTCATACGGTTGTGAAAAGCCACCATTCATGGTGGCTTTTTTTGATCAATTCAATTTGTGCAAAAAATTAACAAACCCCTATATCGCTAATTTTACAAGGTTATATTCTCAGCATCGGAGGAGGAAGCAGCCTTAAGTTTTCATCAATTCCAGAATCTGAATTTTTTTCATGCTTTGGCTAATCGGAGATCCCATCATGCAAAAATCTTCCCTGTGGTTAATCATAATTGCACTATCCTTGAACTCACTGGTGGCTCAAACCCTCACCAGTCGACCAGTTGGTCCAGGTATCAACCATCATCATGCCTATTTGCCTGGTGGACCCTGGCATATTCAAATCCTGGAAATTGATCTCAGCGATACCATGAACACACTTGAAACAGTGAAGGCTTTTAATGCAATAGAGGGTTATGAGAGGACCTCATCCATGGCTAATCGCTCCAATCGTGAAGGTCATTCTGTGATCGGAGCCATCAATGGGGATTTTTATGCCAGTGGAGGCATAACTATTGGTGCTCAGATTATCAACGGAACACTTTTAAAGCGACCCTATCCACGCTCCGTTTTTGCGCTGACGGCTTCTAAACAACCCTTTATCAACATTGTTAATTATGATGGTCAGGTTGTTAAGAATAATAGTATGGTTTTCTCTATCAACGGTGTCAACGAAGTTAGACAAGAGAATCAACTCATTGTCTATAATAACTATTTTGGCACATCAACGGGTACCAATCAGTGGGGCACAGAAATTAGTGTTCAGTATCTTCATGCTCCTCCAGGTATAAATGCACCACAATATGCTGTGGTAACCTCCAAAGACAGCCTCATGGGGTCGGAATCTGGGAATATGCTTATCCCGGCGAACATGGGGGCGATTCTTTCCGGTCATGGTTCTGCACGGGACTTCCTGAATGACTCTATTTTTGTAGGTGACACCCTGGCCATCCAGCTACTTCTTCATCCTGCTGATAATCATATTCTGCAAGAGCTCATTGGTGGAACCCCTCGCATTATCAGGGGGGGTGTCAGTAGCGTTGAATGGGAAGCCGAATCTGTAGGTTCCAGCTTTGCCCATGATCGTCATCCAAGGACAGCCGTTGGATTTAATGCCGATAGTACAGTGGTGTATTTCTTCACCGTGGATGGTCGACAAGGTGGCTACAGTGTAGGTATGAGCCTCTTCGAACTGGCAGACTACATGTTGGACTGGGGCGTCTATCAGGGAGTCAACTTAGACGGTGGGGGATCAACAACCATGGTGGTACGCGGAGATGTAGTAAGCAGCCCTTCTGATGCAGGTGGTGAACGATCAGTAGCCAATGCCCTGATGGCTATTTCAAAAGCACCTCTGGGACCCCTGGCCTATCTCAACTTACCCTGGGACGAAACCTTTGCCCTGGTAGAGAGTCAGATTCAATTCAACATCACTGGAACTGACAGCTATTACAATCCGGTACCAGTAGCTGGTGATTCAATTCTCTGGTCATGTGACGAGAGTATTGGTGCCATTTCAGAATCAGGTCTATTCTCAGCTTCAGAAACTGAGTCAAGCGGATGGGTTATCGCACAACACGGAGCTATTAGTGATACCATGCTACTGCATGTGACTGATATTGACAGTCTCATACTAACTCCGAATCCAGTCATACTGGAAATTGGAAGTATTCAGCTCATGAGTGCTGAAGCCCGAGATAGTTTTGGGAACCTGATTCAAGTTGACTATGAATCATATGAGTGGTGGGTTACACCTGATATAGCAGCTATATCTTCAGATGGAGCCGTCCATGCACAACATGCTGGTTCTGGCTCCATTGAGGCATCTTACCATGGTGTAAGTGCTTCCGTTCCCCTACTGGTTGGTAGTTCCACTTCTGTCATCCTGGACAATTTTAACACTACAAGCAATTTTACGCTTAGTGGGGCAGTGATCAACCTGTCAGCCTGTAGTCTTGTTTCAGATACAGAGCAGTTCGTATCTCCCCCCTCCTCTGGAAAGCTAAACTATAGTTTGGCCACTGGCGGGACAAGTGTGCTTTACATGAATTGCAATATACCCATTTCAGGTACACCTGAATCTGTATCAATCCAGGTTTATGGTGACAACTCTGCCCATTGGATTCGTGGGGAGTTTAAAAATTCCAACAGTGAGAAATTTATTTTGAATTTTACTGATGCATCTCCTGGGATAAACTGGGATGCTGAGTGGCGAGAAATAACAGTTATGCTCACCGAAGCAGCGCCACACTGGGGAAATCCCAGCGCAATACTGAGCTTCCCAATTACCTGGACAAAAATTTATCTGGCTGAAACAGATGACAACAACAAGGACTCAGGAAGCATATATTTTGATGATTTCAGGATAAATTTTATTTCCAGCGAAATCAAAGATACTCCAAGAGTCAGTCCCAAAATGTTTCATTTAGAAGATCATTTCCCCAATCCCTTTAATGCCAGCACGAGCTTCCGTTTCAGCATTCAAAAGCCTGGTATTCTTGAGTTGCGACTCTATGCCATGGATGGCCGAGAGGTGGATAGTCTAAAGCAGGATGCCAGACCTGGCAGTCTGATTCTTAATTGGGAAGCTAGAAATCTTCCAAGTGGGATTTATGTGTTTAAAGCGACACTGGGATCTCAAGAATTATCTGGAAAATGCCTGTTGATAAAATAATTGTTTTAGATTGGAGTTGAAACATGGATGCCTGGCTTGAAGTCTGGTGGTTTGCCTATATTATCTTACCCGTACTTATATTTTTGACAAGAATCGTTGATGTAAGTCTAGGTACAATCAGAATATTGTTTGTCGCTCGAGGGGTTCAAACCCTGGCTGCTTTATTGGGATTTTTTGAGGTATTTATCTGGTTGGTGGTCATTTCCAGTGTCATGAACAATCTGAGCTCCCCCCTCTACTATATTTTTTACGCTGCCGGTTTTGCTGCCGGCAATTATGTCGGTATAGCTATCGAAAGGCATCTGTATGTGGGTAAAGTGGCTCTACGCGTAATTATACGAAGCAAGGCAGATGAACTGCTAGAATATTTTAAAGAACAGCATCTGGGAATTACCGCTGTGGAGGCTGTAGGCTCCACCGGTCCTGTAAAAATCCTTTATAGTATTATAGAACGCCGAAACCTGAAAAGTATCATTGAGAAAGTCAAGGAATTCAACCCAAAGGCTTTTTACTCTATAGAGGATGTGAAAACAGTTTCTGAAGGGACCTTCCCACAATCTTCAAGACGTCGAAGTGCCAAGAGAGGACTACCGCTCAGGTTTTTTCCGCTTCGCAAGGGGAAGTAAAGTGAGGGAAAACTGCTACTCTGGATGAGGTCTAAAGGTTTTACTCATCTTATAATGTGGAAGGCCGACTTCCTGGAATTCATTTCCCACAATCATATATCCCATATTCAGATAAAAACCATGGGCACTCATACGTGCGTGGAGAATGAAAACCTGAAATCCAAGATTTAATAGATATGCTTCGAAGGCCATGAAAAGTCTTTTACCCACACCCTGATTCTGGTGATCCTCAGCCACAACCATCTGCTTAAGTCGTACTTCATGGGTGGCTGTTGGAATCCCAATAATACTTGAGATCAAATCGCCACTTTCATCAAATGCACCGAAATGATAATAACGAGACTCCTGGCTCAAGTCATCATAAGAGCCATCAAAGAGATCCATCCCTATAGGTTTTCTAAGGATTTGCTGCCTCAGTTTGAGGGACGCTTCGTAGGCATCCGTTCCATGTTGAATTAAACTATATTCCAAGTTCAGCCTTCTAAAAAATTTTCGGGCAAGTTAGCACAAGACTGAAAGCCTTCAAAATACTGTCCCATATGAAACCCATCCATCAAAGAGTGGTGTGCTTCTACTGAAATGGGCATGGTTGTCGTCCCATTTGAACTGGTATATTTTCCGAATACAATCTTAGGGATACTGTCTCCATTTCCATAGTTCCTGGGGTGACTCAAACCCCGAAAATGAACCCAGGGAATCACCGAATAGTGCACCTGCCCCAGGTTGTGATCTTGGTCGTCCAGTGGACTTTCAGGTTGACGACAGTTCTCCACTTGTTCCAGAACATGAGCTTCGAATTTTTTAAATGATTCCATATATTTGAAGTAACAAAATGTGAATACTTCATTCGCTTTTAGCACGGTGGACCCAGCAGAAATTTTGGTGTAATCCAAAACCTGACCATCTACTATCCGGTAACGAAATTCTTTTATTTTATTTACCTGAAGTTGGGAAATGTACAAATAGGCTGCGAAAAATGAGTAACCGCGGATGCGGGTATACTCGAGAAGTTTGCTGACCTCGATATCAGCCGTCAACCCAAAGAAGGGATTGTCATAATCTTTAAAGAAATGGAATTGTTCCTTCCGCTCCCATTGCTCAATATCAATGATCCGGAAGTCTGACATCATCAGCTCAGATGTTTATTTCTTTGGGGAGAATAGATCGGTAATGCTGCCAGCTACGATCTCAGCTGCATTCCCAACAGATTCTGATAGACTTGGGTGAGGATGGATGATAAGGGCGATATCTTCTGCATCAGCGCCCATCTCCATAGCCAGAACCGCTTCAGCGATGAGATCACCTGCATTGGTTCCCACAATACTCATTCCAATCAATTTGCCGCTGTCTTTGTCAAACAGAGCTTTGGAGAATCCTTCAGTACGACCTAGAGCTAAGGCACGACCACTGGCAGACCAGGGAAAAACTCCCTTGTCATAGTCTATCCCCTGCTCTTTGGCCTGAGTCTCTGTCAAACCCGCCCAGGCAATCTCAGGATCCGTAAAAATAACAGCGGGGATAATGGAGACATCAAACGCGGCGGGCTGACCACAGATAACCTCAGCAGCCACCTTGCCTTCATGTGTTGCCTTGTGAGCTAACATAGGATCCCCAGTGATATCACCGATGGCATAGACATGAGGAATATTGGTCTGGCGCTTCTCATCGACTTTGATAAATCCACGCTCATCAATATCCAGACCGATGTTTTCGAAACCACTCCCAAAAGTATTGGGACGACGACCGACTGACACCAGAACCTTATCAACCTGCATGGTCTCAGGACCTGATTTACCTTCAATATTAACTTCCAGATAATCTTTCTGAGGTTCAATCCCCAAAACCTTGGTTCCAGTTTGGATTGAAGCAAAATCTTTCATCAATCGTTTTTGCAGAGGTTTAACTACATCAGGATCAGCACCAGGAAGCAGATTGGGCATAAACTCAACCACGGTGACCCGGGATCCCAGGGCTGAATAGATGGTTCCCATTTCGAGACCGATATAACCACCACCAATAATCAGCAGGTTTTCAGGAATACCGTCAAGATCCAACGCTGAGGTAGAATCCATAATACGGGGGTCTTCAGGAAAACCGGGAATCTTTGTCGGATGGGAACCAACTGCAATGATGACATCTTCGAAAGTGACTTCAGCAATACCGTCAGTCTGAGTTACTTCAATGCTGGTGGGAGATGTGAAGACACCAGAGCCAGTTACAATCTGCACTTTACGCGCTTTCGCCAGGGCAGCTATGCCCTTGGTTAAACGACCGACAACTCGCTCATTTTTCCATTGTTTTACTGCTTCCAGATCCCATTCCGGTTCTGCGAAAGTGAGCCCAAAGCTTTTTACTTCTGCGCTCTCGGATTTCACACGGGCAAGATGGAGCAGAGCCTTGGAAGGGATACAGCCTCGATTTAAGCAGACACCCCCCAGGGTTTCATCTTTATCGATGAGGATGACTGACTTTCCCAGATCGGCTGCACGAAAAGCGGCAGCATAACCTCCGGGACCCGCGCCGAGGACAACAACATCAGCATGAAAGGAATTAGACATTTATACTCCTGAAACTAAAATAAATTTTTGATTGCCTTCAATTCTTCAGCTATAAATTTAGTAAATCTGGCTGCTGAAGCTCCGTCGATTACCCTGTGATCATAGGATAGAGAGAAGGGCAGCATCAAACGTGGTTGGAATTCAGAGCCATCATACTCTGGTTTCATCTTGGATCGTGACACACCAAGAATGGCAACTTGTGGTGGATTTACAATAGGTGAAAATCCAGTTCCGCTAATCCCACCCAGACTTGAGATAGAAAAGGTAGCACCGACTAGCTCTGCAGGTTTGATTTTGCGATCGCGGGTTCGTGTACTTACATCCACCAATTCCACTGAGAGTTGACTCAAACTTTTCTGGTCAACATCACGAATAACTGGAACTACCAGACCATTTGGGGTATCCACAGCAATCCCCAGATGAATGTATTTTTTATGGATCAAATTTTCGCCCTGGGCATCCAGTGAACTATTAAAGTCAGGAAACTCCAAGAGGGCTTTGGCCACAGCCTTCATGATAAAGGGTAGAATGGAGAGCTTTCCACCATCTTTAGCAACAGCATGTTTGTATATCTGCCTGAAGGCTTCCAGGTCAGTAATATCTGTCTCATCATATTGGGTGACATGAGGAATGGTTTGCCAGGCACGCTGTAAGTTTACTGCAGTTACCTTGCGAATCTTGCTGAGATGAACTTTTTCTATCTCACCCCATTGGCTGAAATCAATCTCAGGTTGAGGTGGTCTGCTCATACCAACTGAAGGTGCATCGCTGAGACGACTCTTAACAAAATTCTGGACATCAGCCTTGAGAACTCGACCTTTTGGACCCGTTCCACTGACCTGGCTAAGATCCGCACCCAATTCACGTGCAAACCTACGCACTGATGGACTGGCAGGCACAACTCGACGCTTGGTAACGGGGACTTCAATGGGTGTTTTGGGCATTTCTTCTTCAACAGGAGGTTCAGGTTTTGACTTTTTAGCTGGTTTCTTCTCAACCTTGGCTTCTGGTTCAGGAGCCGCCTCTTCTTCAGCCTCATCTGCTTCTATAGTTGCCAGGATGGTATTGGTACTGACTTCAGAACCAGCGGTGATTCGAACGTCCTTAATGGTTCCGGCAATCTCGGCTTCAATCTCCATGGAAGCCTTATCACTCTCTAGAAGTACTAGAATATCACCTACATCTACATGATCACCCGGTTTGACATTAATCTCGCCGACTTCAACACTATCAATGCCTTCCCCAAGATCCGGTATGATTATTTCTTTTAGCATATTACAAATTTCCTAAAATTTAAAAATCAATTTAACTAATTCTTAAACAAGTTACATGACCCTTCGACAGGTTCAGGGAGACATGCTCGACTTACGTGCGTCATGCTGAGCTCGTCGAAGTATTACGCACGTTTGATCTCTGTCCGTCCAAAATCTTAACGCTTGACCGGATTATCTGATTCAGTTTCAATTTTATATTTTTTGATAGCCTTGGCTACGACTTCACCTTTGATCACATCCATTTTTTGCAATTGAAAAAGGGCTGCAGCCACTATTGAATATCTATCAACCTCAAAAAACTTCCTGAGTTCTTCTCTGGATTCACTTCTACCAAATCCATCTGTTCCCAGAGCAATAAATGGTTTATCGATAAAAATAGATATCTGTTCAGCTACCAGCTTGATGTAATCTGAAGCTGCAATCACCGGACCCACCTTATCGTGCATGAGTTCGCAAGCATATGCTTTGCGTCTCTCTTTTGTGGGATGGAGACGATTCCAGCGTTGGGCATCCTGGGCATCCAATCTCAATTCTGAATAACTCGTAACACTCCAGATATCGGAAGTCACTTTCCAATCCTTCTTGAGAATGTCTGCAGCAGCCAGCACTTCACCCAGGATCGCACCTGAGCCCAGCAATTGAACATGCATATCGGCTTTGGCCTTGCCTGTGCTTGAGAGCTGATACATTCCCTTAATAATACCTTCCTCGGCATTTTTGGGCATGGCTGGATGAATATAAGGTTCATTCTCCAGAGTGAGATAGTAGAACTCATCAATCTGTTCCTGCAGCATCCTTTTCATTCCACGCTGAATAATAACAGCAATCTCATACGAATAGGCAGGATCATATGCCCGACAATTGGGTATGGTGGCAGCAGCCAGTAGACTGTGACCATCCTGATGTTGGAGCCCTTCACCATTCAATGTGGTTCGTCCAGCTGTAGCTCCCAGAAGGAAACCTCTGGCGCGAATATCACCAGCCAACCAGAACATGTCCCCCACTCTCTGAAATCCAAACATGGAGTAGTAAATGTAGAATGGCATCATGTTGACACCGTGGGTACTGTAGGAAGTTGCAGCTGAAACCCATGAGGCCGAAGAGCCTGCTTCAGTGATGCCCTCTTCTAAAATTTGACCCTTGATATCTTCACGATAATAGAGGTATTGATCGGAATCCACAGGATCGTAGAGCTGTCCAACACTGGAGTAGATACCCAAACTTCTAAATAGAGCTTCCATTCCAAAGGTGCGGGCTTCATCTGGTACGATAGGTACAACACGTTTACCCATGGTTTTGTCCTTGGTCAACATAGATAATATGCGCACGAAAGCCATGGTTGTGGATTGAGCCCGATCTCCGGTTCCCTCGAGGGCAGCTTTAAAGGCTGACAATTCGGGGGTCTTGGTAGGCTCTGCTGAGCTGCGACGGGCGGGAAAATGTCCACCCAGTTTTTCACGACGGGCTTTTAAATATTTTACTTCCTCTGAATTTTCATCGGGACGATAAAAGGGAGCCTTGGTGACCTCATCATCAGAAATGGGGATACCAAAGCGGCTACGGAAAGCTTTTAACTCATTTTCATTTAGTTTTTTCTGGCCGTGGGTAATGTTTTTACCTTCACCGGCCTCACCCATTCCATAACCTTTAACGGTACTGGTAAGGATCACTGTAGGTTGGTCCACATGAGCCAATGCTTCAGTATAAGCTGCATAGACCTTGGCAGGATCATGACCACCCCGCTTTAATTTTTCCAGATCTTCATCACTGAGGTGATTTACCATATCCAATAGTTCTGGATAGGCTCCGAAGAAATGCTCGCGGATATAGGCACCACCTTCAACGATGTATTTTAGGATATCCCCATCCACGACTTCTTCCATGCGTTTGGCCAGAATTCCGTCTTTGTCTTTTGCCAGTAGCTCATCCCATTCAGAACCCCAGATGACTTTGATAACGTTCCAGCCAGCACCTCTGAAGGCACCTTCCAGTTCCTGAACAACTTTTCCATTACCACGGACAGGACCATCCAAACGTTGCATATTACAATTGACTACAAAAATGAGGTTGTCCAGTTTTTCGCGGGAGGCCAGTGTAATAGCTCCCAGAGACTCCGGCTCATCCATCTCACCATCACCCAGGAAGGCCCAGACTTTGCGATCACTCCTTGGAATCAGTTCACGATTTTCCATATAACGCATGAATCGGGCTTGATAAATAGCCTGGAGTGGTCCTAGCCCCATTGAGACCGTTGGAAACTGCCAGAAATTGGGCATTAACCAGGGGTGTGGATATGATGACAGACCGCCCCCATCGGCTAATTCACGACGAAAGTTTACCAGATCCTGTTCACTCAATCGACCTTCTAAAAAGGCGCGGGCATAAATTCCTGGTGAACCATGACCTTGAAAATAAACGAGATCTCCACCAAACTCATCAGTGGCTGATCGAAAAAAATGATTAAAACCTATCTCAAGCAGAGTTGCCGACGATGCATAGGTAGAAATGTGACCACCAATCCCATCACTGGCTTTATTGGCGCGAACCACCATGGCCATTGCATTCCAGCGTACGATAGATTTAATCCGACGTTCAATATCTCTATCGCCTGGGAATTGGGGCTGTTGGGAAACGGGAATGGTATTTAGATACGATGTGTTGGCACTATAAGGGAGTCGCACACCATGCCGACTTGCATAATCGATAAGTTCATTTACCAGGAAATGGGCTCGATTAACACCCTCTTCTTCAAAGACAGCAGCAAGAGAATCCAACCACTCGCTGGTTTCCTGGGGATCAGTATCTTTATGAATATTTACACTAGCCACGGCATACCTCAATCAATATTTGTAATGTTTTGTAATGGAATTTGGGAGGATAATTTGGAGTAACTCATACTAACGTGACTATAATAGTCATAAAACGTCGTGCTGCAATAGCAATCGCAGGCTCCGCACCGATTTATCTCTATTTTTTGTCTAATAACTGTTATCCCCACGATCACTTCCAGGCTTTTTCTAACAACTGACAATCTAACCTGAAATCAACAATCTCCGCTTTAAACTATTTTTTTGGGATATTTGATAAGCCCTTCCCTTTACCCTGTCTTCGCGAGTCCGAATGGACGCGGCGATCTCGATCCATCCGCTACCCAGGAATTCCGAGATTGCTTCGCTTCGCTCGCAATGACAGATGGGGCTATTTCTTAGATTTACGTAACCGGCGAATACTAAAGTATTTCAATGGATTCAAGCCAATAGCGATACTTCGTTTAACCGAACGGGTCTCTTCATCATCAGGTTGCGATCTGAATTTATCCAGTGCTTTTTCAATGACTGTTCTGGTTGGATTGATGGCATATCTGGAGAAGTCGATGGCTTTTTGTTTGGCGATGTCATTGAGCTGTTTCTTGATATGTCGAATGGGTTCTTCAACAATGGCTTTGGTGGAATCAAGAATTTGCATGGGATCCGGGGAGAGGTCTTTAGTGGATTCTATATATGTCATCCTGCAATAGTTCTCTGTGATGAGCGAAATGCGTGATAACAAGACCGCATTGGTAAAACCGCTGGCAAGGGATACCATAACCTTGTCAAAAAAGGGAATACTTTTCAGGGTGTCTGTTCCCATCTTTGAGATGAGTTCTTCCACAGCAAACTCAACACCTTCTGATCCTCCAATTGCAACCGAATAATAGATCTGTTTCATGATCTGCCAAAGATCTCGCCCAGTTGCACGTCCGGTATAGAGGGTGAAAATCTCCTTTACCAGATTCACATTTGCTGAAAAAATGAGAATGGCATCGATAAAACCATATTGTGAAACGGCACTGCTGTAAAAAAGATGAACCACATATTTTCGCCTGATTTCATCACAACGCTGCGAGAGCTCAATGCCTGATGAATCATAGCGCTCCTGAACTGTGCCCGTTTGAGGAAGGATGTATCCAGTTTCTGATAGAAGCTTATTCCCCATTCTGCGTTGAATGCGCATTTCCATGAGTTCTGCTTCTTTCCGTTTTTTTCGCACTGGTCCAGGGTCACCACTGAGTCTGCTAATTCTATACAGCGGGATAACCACAAAATAGATCAATACAGAAATAAGAATTGCCAGGACGAGATATCCCAGATAGGGGTTCGCCGTGTAGGCCAGAACATAAAAGTTTAGCATCTCCCGCAAAATGAGATATGCGAAAAGGGCAATAACAAATAGGATGAGTCGTTTTAACATTTTCATATTCTAAAACTAACTCTGATATGGCAAAAATGGTACCTCATAAAATAAAAGAAGCCCACTCAAAAGTGGGCTTCTTTGTTTAACGGAGGAGTGCGTTTAAAAAACGCCTTATAACTTGCTTTACTTCAGATACATCATCTTCTGAGTAGCCTGGAAAGATCCGGCTTCCATCCGGTAGAAATAAACTCCAGAAGCCTGGTTTTCTGCATTCCAGAGAATACTGTATCTCCCAGCATCCATTGATCCATTTACCAATGTCTGTACCAGACTTCCTCTCAGATCAAAGATATTGATCTTCACATTCTGAGTTTCAGGAAGCTCAAAGGAAATTGTAGTTGATGGGTTAAAGGGGTTCGGATAGTTGCCCTTCAATGCATATTCATCTGGAATCAACAAATCATCAACAGCAACTGGTGTGAGTAAAGTATCTGCATTTGATGGAATGCTTTCCACATCTGGAGTATACAGGGCCGTGAGATGATAGATATAGGTCTGATCATCACCCAGCTCATCAACCTCTGTATAGGCACGGGCATTGGGATCATCGATTGTGGCGACCATAACCTCATCGCGGTATACATTGAAGCCCATAAGAGATGTCTCTCGAGTTTCACGTATCCCTGTGTCACCTGCTACTGCCAAAGTATTGGTTGTGGGCTCAAAGATATGACCACTTGATGTGTTGCTGAGGCTGAGCAATGTGGATCCACCCAGGTTATCACTCACAACACCCTGAACCATGACATTTCTGTTAATTCCGAATCCAGCTAAAGATTGCCACGTTGCACCATCATCAGTAGACACGAGATCACCATAGCCAACTACAGCTGGACCTTCATCCATTCCTATGCAGTACTCACCATCAAGTGTGCCCACAGCTTCGAACCCAATCCAGAACCAATCTGAAGAGCTAATTTCAACTGGTACCGTAAGCTCTACCTCGTTCCAGCCATAGGCCAGGGGATTTGAAACGGTCTGTTCGTGGACCAGGGTTTCTGCGAGTTCACCTGTCCAGACCTTGACATTTACATCAGCACCGTCATTCAGATAGAATCGAATCATTTCAAGCATATCGCCATCTGCGTCAACCAGGTTTTCAGGTGAGAATCTGGCTGCGCCAATGATGTTCCCACCACCAATGACACCAACAGCATCTTCATAAACGCCGTTATCCCAGTACAGGTTGTACTCGTCTGTGTCCATGGACCAGCTCAATTGAACTGACCGAGCTTCATCAATTTCTGCCTGGAACGCAGTGGGTGGATAGTAGGGATTCTGAAGATATATGTTAACTGGATCTGTTGTTGCAGATTCTTCGAGCGTGTAAACTGCAGAAACAGCATAACTATGTTCTCCGAATTCAACACCTGCATCCAGATAAGCAGTCGTACTAGAATCTTCTGTGGTAAAAATGGTTTCACCATCACGATAGACGCTATAGGCTTCCAAAACTGGAGGCACTGGTGTGGCATCAAAACTAGCATGAACATTCACATTGCCAGTTACACCAAAGCCAGAGCTCAGGTCATACCACCATCCACCTGTACGTACCATATCTGAGTAGCCAGGACGAACTGCACTGGCACCGTCATGAGTGAAGGCGTAGCCACCAAAGATCTCAACACTATAACCGATATAGAGAATAGATGAATCGCTTACAACATATGGTGTTTCCAGAAGAATCTCATTCCACACATCAAGATCGAAGGTCGCTACAGATTGTGAGTATATTTCATTTACTGCATCTTCTCCCGTCCACATCTTCAGTGTGTAAGTTCCCAGCTCATTGGCGGGTATAAAACCGATGCTCAGTAACTCTGTACCTACCATCTCGGTCAGGTCAGCCGCATCATATTTGATGGCAACATCATATGTGCCACCACTCCATGCTTCATAGGCGCCTGCGTAGACACCTGAATCGTATCCAAGCTGTCCCATTATTGTGGGAAATGTTGGTGCGACCCAGGACAGGCTGACTTCATTAATGTCAGTTTGTATAACCATGAGACTATCAGGGGTTGGGTACGGACTCACCAATTCAATTGAGGCTATTGGAGAAGGTTGGGACATTTCAGTCTCACCATACAGGGCGATCATAGAGTAGTTGTGAACACCATAATCCAAACCTGAATCCAGATATTCCATGGCAGCGGTTGTGTCAAATTCAGCTAGCTCAGTATCTTCACGAAACAATTTATAACTCGTGACAACTGGATTGATCACTTCACGCTCGATTTTGATGCTCATATTGATGTTCGCATCGATCCAAAAGGCATCCATCAATGACGTCCACGATCCATTCATTCCAACCATACCACCTACACCATTGGGTGCTGCGGGACCTCCATCATAGGTGCAATAAATCCCACCCCAGGCATCAATTTCATATCCGAAATAGTGGGTTACAGATGCATCTATGATATAATCTGTTGTAGGTGCAAAATCGTTCCATTCACCATAAGTGATACTAGTCAGAACTTCTGAATAAACCTCTGTTTCACCATTATCGCCAGTGTAGACCTTTAATGTATAGGAGTTGGCACCAGAGTTTGATGGGATAAATCCGATACTGGATAAGGGTAAGCCATCAAATTCAGCCAACTCCTCAGGTGAATAAACAATAACAAAACTATTGATACCACCGCTCCAACTTTCATAATAGTTAGCGTTCGTACCGGAATCGTGACGTAGTTCAGCATTTGCAGGTGGAAAACTGGGTGTATCCCATGTCACGAGTACGTCATGAACGTCGGTTTGAGTGGCCATTACTGCAGATGGGGGGAAATAGGGATCTTTCAAATCAACAGCCGCAATATTTGAAGGTAGTGACTCACCTTCGTCAGAGACTGCAGTCACCCCGTAATGATAGAGACCAAACTCCAGGGCTTCATCAGTATAGCTTCGGTCTTCTAAAGATTCTGAAGAACCAATGACAACGCCATCACGATAAACATTGTAGCCCGTGAGTTCGCGAGTCATGTGCGTATTAAGACGCATGCGAGCATCTCTCTGAGCAACGGTTTCAACTAACCCCTTCATATTCAGGTTGGCATCCACAAAAAAGGCGTCGTTCATTGAATACCAGGTGCCCCCGATACCCACCAGGCCGCCTTTAGCATCTGCCACAGCAGGTCCAGCATCATACGTGAAAGCATCCCCACCAAAGAAATCTACTGTGAATCCAAAATAGAGTGGGATGGAAGCGTCAATTGTGTGAGGTAAGTCTAATGTGATCTCATTCCAGTCACCCATAACAAGTCCGGATAAGGCCTGATCAACCACAAGTGTTGTGGCGTTTTCTCCAGTCCAGACCTTTAATGAGTGGGTACCACCGGAGTTCACTGGTATAAAACTGATGGTGGTCAGAAGTGATCCATCAAGCTCTGTGAGATCAGCAGGATCGTATCTTACAGCAAGATCATAGGTGCCACCCATGAATGAGTTATAGGTTCCAGCTTGTGTTCCATCGTCATACTGCAACCATTCTGTGGTTGGTGGAACGCTCGGTATATCCCAGCTCAAAGCAATATTCCTGAAGTTCTGGACTTCATGGACCAGATTGCCAGGAATAGCAAGTGCGTTTTCGTCCACTGTGGCAACTACTGGCTCTGAGGCACCAGCCTCTATACCATTGAATAATGAGACGACTGTGTACATATACTCACCAGGAAACACATAGTAATCCATATATGAGAGTTCATCAGCATCTGTTGCACCGACCAGATCTTCACCGCGATAAACGTGATACCCTGAGGCCAGGTCAACGGCGTTCCAGTTGACTGTCACATTAAAGGCATCAACCGTTGTTGTCACTCCAGAAGGACTTACATAGGCCAGATCAAGTTCAGTGGTATAAATACCCTGACTCGTGGTAGAGATATAAACGGTGGATCCATCTGGCGAATAGATGACATCGGTATAATCAGCTGTGATGTTGCCGTCAAATGCTTGCCAGGTATCACCATCGTCGTATGAGATGAGAACTTCATTAGCAAAAGTCACCATGACTACAATTCCAGGTAAAACAGAATTGAATTCTACAACTTTGCAGTCCGAATCATGAACGAGATACCAACTCATACCACCATCTGTGGTTTTATAGGTACCTGCATCACTGGAAACCAGCAGCATGTCGCTTGAGAATGGACTGATACTGCCATCATAAATACCGGCAAAGCCTGGCAGGTCATCGCTCACCTGACTCCAACTGTCTCCACCATCTTCAGTCTTTGCAACCAGACCGTCACCAAAGGTGTAAATAATATCATCATTATCATAAGCAATGACGACATCAGTCATGGCATGGTGGTTGTTGTCATTGCCATCAATGACTTCCCAACTCTCACCAAAATCTTCGGATTTGATAAGTTCAGAAGCAACACCCTCATACCAGGTGGTAGCGAACATGGTTCCTGGAGTTGTCAAGGAACGAGCCATTTCAATGAATCCACCACCTGAATAATCCATATTGTGCCATACAAGACCCTCTGTGGCACCGAAATCTGTACTTCGATAGAGCAGACCATTATTTATGGCGTTTCGCTTGCCGATCATGACCATTCCAGGCATGGCTGGATCTGACATCAGTGCTTTGACTTCTGCACCAAATGTTCCTGGGTCGGTATAATCTGTCCAGGTATCTTCAGAGGACGAATAGACATTTAAACCATTATAGTTACCAGCGTAAAGCGTGAACTCTCCGTCTGCTTCTTCTGTGATATTCATTTCAAGAGTAGAACCAGATATCATTGTATACTGATCCCAGGTATATCCGTTATCTGTAGTGATATATGATCCAATTTCAGAGACGACAATGGCTACATCATCTGAGGTAGCGCTGATTGCAAGATCAAATGAGAAGAAAAATTCTGTGTTAATGTCCCAGGCTTGAGTTCTCCACGTAACTCCGCCATCGTTTGACATGAATACTTCATTGGCTTCCGCCATATAAATATTATCAGGATTGCTACCAAATCTCATCACGCGTGGTGCATCAGAAACACTATTCACGCGAGGTAGATCAACCGATTGCCAACTTGCGCCTGTATCCGTGGTAGTATAAAAGAATTGATTCCAGGAACTGTATGATCCCAGAAAATACTCACCTGAATTGGTTGGATGAGCCACGATTAAGCGACCTCTATCAACACCTGCGCCAATAGAATCTGCAGGAATGACCTCCCAGTTAACTCCCAGATCAGTCGTCTTATGGAGACCATTATAGGTGGTTAAAAACATGATGTTGTGATCAACAGCATCCATGGCTAGATAAAATAGATTTTCTTGTGGAACTGGGACATCAGACCAGGTGATTCCCGCGTCATCTGATATTTTGATATTTCCGCTCCAACCATCCTGCCAGGTGGCAATTCTACCGGTAATGGGATTGATCGTATAATTTTCAATAGGAGCCGCTAGAACCTGCGTAAAACTTTCACCATTATCTGTGGATTTATATAACCCATTCTCAGATGAATATGCATCCCAGGAAATACTTGCAACGAAATAGACTGTGCTATCACTAAAAGGATCATTGAGAATGTTCCATATCTGCACATAACTAAAGTTATCACCATCAACGACATAAGTAATATCCCAGCTTTCGCCAGAATCCACCGATTTATAAAATGTATACTTGTTGGAGGCATACATAATATTCGTATCATCAGCATCGTATTCAATTGAATTGAACCTGCTGGACAGTGGACCTATGGGCGTCCACTCCTGTGCGCTAGCGATACTTGCAAGAATCAGCAAAATCGATATCATGGTTAGGGTCAAAATCTTTTTCATTTTCTCTCCTTCGGATTGATTACATTTTGAAGTCTGAATCATCAAACACCTCAAACTTCTTCACTAATTTTTTGATCTCTTGTATCTATGGCAAGCTCAAGAACCATTTGAATTGAGAGCGGCTTCATAAGCATGAGATGAGCACCTGCTGCTTTTGCCTGGCTATACTTTTCTGCTGTATAAAATCCTGTGAATAGGACAAATCTGGAGTGTGGGTTAAGTGCTTTGACTTTCTCCAGTAGTTGTATCCCACTTAATTCTGGCATCATGAGATCAGATAACACAAGAGCGTGTTCCTTTTCTCTGAAACATTCAAATGCCTGAAGTGGATTTTCAAATGCATCCACCTCAAAACCATGCAGCTTGAGGGCTGAATTCAGACTCCTCAAACTCATGGCGTCATCATCCACCAGCAAAATTCTCATTATTGATTCATTATTGGTCACACTCTCCTATAGTCAAGAGCTGTGCCGAATATAAATAGGAGATCTATTATCAACATAAACTATTGATATTATTCTGTATATAAATATTTATCGAACGAAAAGAAAATGATCCATAATGAAGCAGTGCTTCATTATGGATCATTCAATATCAATCACCAATTGGGATGTATACGACAATATTAGTCTGGATTTAGTTTACGATTTAAGCGATTTCTGGTAATTGATAGGTAATCAGAAAGCTTAGATTTATTATTGCTAAACAAAGCTAACATTTGTGAGAATAGTTCGTTCTCGAGTTCATCGTATGGGTATGATTTGTCTTTCAATTTGATCACAAGAGATCTATCTCCAATTTCAGCCGGTTTAGCAGCGCGATTTGTGATAAAATTCAGGTGTTCAGGCAGCAATTCATTTGAATTGTGCAGAATTGTTGCTCGATCAACTACATTCCTTAACTCACGAATATTGCCCGTCCAATCGGCTGCCTCTAGAATTTCCCCTGCCTGAGGTGTGATAAATCGAAACTGACGTTTACGCATTCTGGAAAATTCCAGGAGAAACATCTCCGCCAGCGGAACAATTTCTGATTTCCTGTTGGCTAAATTTGGAATTTTTAAATGACCAGTGTTCAACCTGTGGAGCAAATCCTCACGAAACCCCCCCCTTTTTACCATTGCTTCCAGATTTCTATTGGTCGCACAAACGACTCTAATATCCAGTTCGACCAGTTCTGACCCCCCAACACGATATAGTTCTTTCATTTGGACAGCCCTCAGGAGTTTGGGCTGCATTTCTAATGGTAGGTCTCCTATTTCATCTAGAAATATTGTTCCACCTTGAGCCAGCTCAAGTTTACCGATCTGACCTTTTTGCCTGGCTCCAGTAAACGAACCCGATTCATATCCAAACAATTCGCTCTCGAACAAGTGAGGCGAGATGGCTGAACAGTTGACGGTAATGAAGGGGGCTTCAACTCCCCTGGCCGCCATGTGAATTATACGAGCAAATATTTCTTTACCTGTGCCAGTATCACCCTCAATCAGTATGGGGATATCCGGAGTTTCACCGAGAATTGTTGCCGTGTTCACAAGCTTTTGGATCGACTTAGAGAAAAACCCAACATCGCCTATGCCAAAAATATTTCTGATTGCTGTTGATTTTTCTGAATCTGAACTGACCATATGATTCAATTCGTTCTTAGAACTCGCCCCCTCAGTGCTCTCGGATTCCTTTTTTATTTCCAGATTTTCGATGCGTGCAACTATTCTAGCCAGATTGTCTACATCAACAGGTTTCTGCAGATAGTCTATAGCCCCCAGGCGCATGGCCTCTATGGCAGTGTCTAACTCTCCAAAACCTGTGATGATTATAACCTCTGGTCTCTTCTCCACTTGCCTAACTTCCGCCAATAAATCAAGCCCACTCTTGCCAGGCATTCTCAAATCTGAAACAATGAGCTGATAATCTTCATTTATTAACAATTCTAAAGCCATATCTACAGACTCTGCTGCATCCACATTGTGCCCTAAATAAGTAGAAAGAAATTTTTCCAAAGAATCTCTACTCAGGTGGTCGTCCTCAACCAGAAGAATGTTCATTCTGCTTAATCCTTTCTGATATTGGGATTTGAATCTCAAAAGAGGCTCCACCCTCATTCACATTTGAAGCCAAAATACTACCCTGTAACTGATCCAAGGTCTTTTTCACAATTGCCAACCCCAACCCCATCCCCTTTTCAGGAGCTTTGGTGGAAAAAAATGGATCAAATATGCGGTCGGCATCTTGAGCAGGAAAACCCATTCCATTGTCTGAGACTGATACAATAATTTTCTTATCATCATGTCTAGCCTTAATGGTGATTTTTTTCTCGTTAACATCCGATTCATCCAGAGAATGGATGGCGTTGACAACCAGATTTAGTATCATCTGTTCAAGATCAATTTTGGATGCCAGAACAGTTACATCACCAAGATCAATGTCTGTCTCCAAAAATATTCCATGCGCATTGATCTGCCTGTTCACCAGAGATAAAGCACCTTCAATGGCCTTACTGACTCTGATCAAATCCTTTTTAGCATTATTGGGATGAGCCCAGACGGATCTCATATGTTTGATGATTTTGTCAATTCGGTCAACACTCTTTGAAATCTGTTCCATCTCTTCTACGAAAAAAAGAGGTAGTTGATCTGGATTATTACGGTGCCAGTAGAGGACAGAATTTGCACTCACAGAGATGGCATTCAAAGGTTGGTTAATTTCGTGTGTAATCCCGGCAGCCATAACTCCGATTGAGGCAAGCCGAGCTGATTTCTCCATGAGCTGATGGTTTTTCAGACTTTGCTGCTCTGCCGAGTGCACCAATGACAGATGTGCTATCTTCTCTTTTATTTCTTCGGTTGATATTCTTTTTCGGAGTTCATTTTCCTTCTGCGCATACTTGTAAGCCAGCTCAAAATCTTCCTTTTTCACTGAAATTTTTTGAAGCACTTCGTATTGTACCAGGCTGAGCATGCTATTGCCGAAGATTTTGGCTATCTCCATGCCTCGATCAATGTATTTTCGAGCTTGCTCCAGGTCATTAGAACCAATCAAGATGCTGGCAAACTGAAAACATATGTTACCTTTTAGTACAGAATCTTCCATTTGATCAAACTGCTGAGAGGCTCGATCCAAATAACGAATACCTGATGCATTGTCGCCTCGGTCTGTAGATAATTCACCTAAATTACCAAGACAAATAACCTGGCTGTTGGTAGAATTTTTCTCTACGGCAATCTCATACGCCTCTAGAAAAAGTTTCTCTGCTTCATCATAGCGCTCCAATGTTGCTAAAACACCAGCGAGATTATTGAGAGATCTATAATTTCCAGGATCAATGCGAACGGCTTCGCTATGTTGCTGAAGTGCTCGCTCCAGGTGGTCCATGGTGAAGAATATCTGCCCGAGATTATTCATGGCGTTTGCACCAAGTGCGCTATCTCCGATTTCTTTTGAGACTAGAATAGCTTGCTCATAGTGGGAGATAGCTTGATTGTAGTCATCAATAGTAAAATTGTATAGACCCAGCAGATTCTCGATTTCGACAATGTGTCGTTTACTCTGAATTTGCTCAGCTAAATCTCGAGCCAAAGAAGCATATTCTCGACACTGCCTAAAATCATTGGCTAAACGAAATTGATCGGCCTTGGTAATGAGATCAGCAATATGCTGTTCCTGTTTAATTCTCTTTGGTGTTTTCTCAGTATTGTTCATTCTGCTCTGCCTAAACGCTTAGTATGAGATCTTTTCAATGAAACCTGTATTCGTCATTTAACTGTACGAGGAGATTTCTTTTTATTCAGTAAATCGGCTTAGGAAGGGTCCATAGAGTTGATCCTTACCCAGCGTGTGGTCTAATAACCAGGCAGCTAAAAAATTGAGAACCTCATCAAGTGTTACCCCATCATTATTGGCGATACGAGCTTGATATTCCACTACTTGCCTCAGTAGTTCTTCATGCTCAGCGATATGTTCATCAAGACCTTCAAAACCAAAATGCCGCATCATGGCTTCTTCAGCCAAAAATGAAAGATGGTGTAGCTCCTGAGCTGCTCCAGGGTGTTTTTAACGATATCTGAGTCACTATTGTTTTCATTGGCAAAAATGAGGGAGTTGATCATCTCGAATAGGATCTTGTGGTGCTGGTCAAATTCCTTGATCCCAACACTGAAACGATCTTCCCAGACTAATGCTTGCATGAAAAATTCTCCTCGTTCTTGAGGATAAGATATTCGCTCGACTGCTTATTCGCAACGCGGGTAATACAATTATTAATTTGCATTTCACTACCCCAAATGTGTAAACTAATCCATTAATTCCAAGATTTCGAATAGCATGTGTCAGGGGGTTACTAGATTATGAAATTTAATTACTTATTCTTATGCTTTGTTTTATTTCCCATGTTTTTGATGGCGAAGATTCATGACACAAAAATCCCTGCCAGCGTTGAATCATATTTTCAGATGAACCGTACCGGTCCACAACTGATTTCAACTGAAGTGCTGAATCATCGTCAATCCGGTCGGACGATAAAAATCAAGATCATAGCCACTAGGAATAAAAGTGCCAAGGATCTGGCATTCGCCTTTGCAGCTTCAGCGGCGGTGGCCAACATGGCAGAACGACCCTTTGATCTGCTGTGGGTTGAGATGGATATCAATTTCAAAGGATCAGAGACAACCGTGGCCCTGGCGCCGGCAAATTGTACCATCGATGCGCTTATCTTTGGAAACGTCGAAACCGAAAAATGGTGGAGTAATTGTTTACAATTTCCTTAGCATGCTCAGAACTTAGGTTTTGGCCCAGAAGTAATATTTTTCAGTCAGGGGGAGATTTACAATAATTGAAATTGAGATTATGCTTCCTGGCTCTAATCTTGATCCCCCAGGTTTTAAATGCTCAAATTCCAGATGTAAAAATTCCCTATTCTATCAAACAATACTTCAAACTGAATCGTGTCAGCCCAGAACTTGTCTGTGTCGATTTGTTCGATCATCCTGAGACTGGTCGGACCATTAGAGTCAAAATAGTATCTCGTCGTAACGAAACAGCAAAGGATCTTGCCATTGCCTTTGCTGCTGCCGCGGCAGTTGCCAATATGGCTGAACCAGACATTGAACTGCTATGGGTTGAAATGGAAGTGAATTTCAAGGACAATGAAATAACCATGGCCTTAGCTCCAGCCAAATGCACGATTGACGCACTTATAATAAATTGTGAAACGGAGAGGTGGTGGCAGGACTGTCTGGAGTTTCCTTAGGCCTGTTTGTTACCTGGCAGGTAAGTCTGAACTCGATTTCTCCCCGCCTCTTTTGCCTGATACAAAGCCTGGTCGGCATATTTTACGATCACCGTTTCATCTTCACATTCTGCGAGTTCGTCCGAGTTAAGTCCACAGACACCAAGGCTGATAGCCACCTGCAAGTTTTGATTATCCTCAGTACTAATAACCTCAGCCTCTACAGCAGTACGCATCTTCTCCGCAAATATTTCTGCTCCCTTCACATCTGTTTCTGGGAGGAGAACAACAAATTCCTCACCTCCATATCTGGCTAGGGAATCAGTAGCTCTGGTTTTGTCCTGCAAGACCTTGGCGACCCTCTGAAGAACCAAATCCCCTACCTGATGACCATATGTATCGTTGAATTTCTTGAAAAAATCGATATCCAGCATAATACAGGCCATATTGCGCTTATGTCTGATGGACCGTGAATATTCTTGTGCTAGCTTCTCAAAAAAGAAGCGACGATTATGCAACTGGGTCAATTCGTCGGTAATAGCCAGTTCTTCCATATCATGCTGATTCTGTTGAATCTTACCCATCAACTGGCGAATAAACAGGTAGGTGGTAATCAAAAGGATGGAAAGAGAAAGGGTACTAAAAATAAAGATGAGTATGTTATTTTTGCGCTGAGCAGCTTCAATCTTGGTAATATCAATATCAACACTAATTCCGCCGCGGATATCACCCACTTTATAGCCCTGTTCAGCATGACAGCTCAGACAGTTTTCTTCAACGAGCAAAGGCGCCATGTACCTGTAGATCGTTTTACCATCTGGATAGAATTTCTGAAATGCTTCTTTCTCACCCTTCTCAAATGCCTGCAGAGCTTCGGTTTCAAAATCATCTGCTTTATTATTGGGATTAATTGGATTTAAACTGGTTATATGGAAGGAATACAAGCTATCGGCCTTGGCCAGTTCTGAAATTTCGCGGGTCATCAGGGCCGGATTCTTTTGGGTGTATACGGTTCCATCAGAGCTAACAATATCTGGATTTTTCAGGTAGGGGTTTGAAAGTACGCCTTCAGTTTTTTTAACATATATTCCGTGATAATCAGCATTCCATCTCCTGGTAAGCAAAATGTTAGCAAAGTGGGACTTGGCCCTTGATTCAACATCTCGACGCAGGAGCTGATTGTTTTTAAGAAAAAGTCCCAGTATCATCCCCAGGGTGAATAGTGAAATGATCAGAGTAATTCTGCGGATAAACTGTTTCCAGAGTGATTTTAATTCCATGATTCCCCCGAATCGGTTGTTCGTAAGTGATAAAATAATTATACGATTTTCAAATCATTTTACAATGGCTAATCTCTTTTCGATTTGAACGGTAATTAATGGATGGAAGCGGGAAAATTTCTTGACTCTTTTTTTAACTTCCTAAGCTACCATTTGGCTCACTCAATAACCATTTACCGATTCCCATATGAGTCAATACACAGGAAATATATATTGCTACATTCAGTTTATGGAGAAAAGCCGCACTTGACCTCCACATAATCTGGACAGCATACGTTGAATTCTGAGGGAACCATGAATCGCAAACACACCATTACCATTGCATTACTATCATTTTCACTGCTTTCACTTGAACTCATCTGGACACGCATATTGGCAGCGGAGTTCTATTATACCTTCGCCTTTTTGGTCCTTTCTCTGGCCATTCTTGGGCTGGGTCTGGGTGCCCTGAGTCTGCGTCTTTTTCCCAGACTGGATAGCATGGGAGGTATGAGAAACAGTCTCTGGCTGGGTGGGGCCATGATTCTCATTGGTCCTCCCCTGGTCTATCGTCTGGGGATGAGTTTTTCTGCACTTATGGGCAGCCTGGCTATGGTGGGGAAACTCGTCCTGATCATTTTTATTCTCAGTTCCAGTTTCTATTTCTGCGGGATTGCCCTGGCAATTCTATTCAAACGTTTTCACAGCAACATCTCCAAGTTATACATGGCTGATCTGTTTGGTGCAGGATCAGGGGTGATTGGCGCAATTATCCTGATGAATGTGTTCAGCACTCCCGTCGCCAGTTTTCTCATCAGTATTCCCATATTCGTCGCTGCCATGCTACATGGGGAAAAAATATCCCGCCTGATTTCGGGACTTTTGATTTTGATGGCCATGGGGGCCAGCTATCAAGGTCAGACCTTGCTCAAATCCAGAAAGCCAGAACGTCTCCCCAGCATCTACCAGCATTGGGATGCCATGGCCCAAATCAAAATGTTCGCTTACCCTGGTGATGAAGCGCGAGGCATGGTCATCGATAACGCAGCCAACACACCTGTTTATAAATTCGATGGTGATTTCTCATTACCGGACAGCGGAGCGGAAGATTTATGGGGTATCCCTGCTGGAGATTTGATACAACAGTTTGATTCATGTCGATTTCTGTCTCTGGGTGCAGGTGGTGGGGCTGATGTCCTGCAAGCCCTGGCCGAAGGTGCCGCTGAAGTTCATGCGGTAGAAGTGAATCCCTGGATTAATAAGATGCTCCTAGAGGGTGATCCAGAGGGCTATCATCGCGCTTACCGAGATACCCTTGGGGCTGATCTGGTAACCCTGCCTGAGTATACCCATCACTTTTACTCGGATCCGCGGGTAACCGTGATCTCTGAGGATGCTAGAGCCTATATCCGCCGCCAAACCTCACGCTTTGATGTAATCTATTCGCTGAGTTCTAACACCTTTGCTGCCCTGGCTTCTGGATCCTTCGCCCTGGCTGAAAATTACCTGTTCACCACCGAAGCATTCCAGGACTACTGGGCTGCTCTATCTGATTCAGGATACCTCATGATGGAGCATCAATTCTACATGCCTCGACTGGTGAGCGAGGCGCTCCTGGCTCTGGACAATTTGGGGATTAAGCAACCAAAAAATCATATAGCTGTCTACAATTTGCCCAAAATGCGCCGGAAAGTTCTATTGATGTCAAAAAGACCCCTGGAAACTGATTTCCTGCAGATCGCTCTACGAGATATCACCAGTGAGAATTTTGATGATGTTCATCTTGTCTATCCAGCCGTGGATTCACTCCAGGAAAATATTTACCAGAAAATAGTGGATCAAGGTTGGGAGCAGGTGGCCGATTCACTGGCAATTGATATTTCTCCCAATAATGATAACCGCCCCTTTGCTGCTCAAATGGGATTGTGGAAGAATCTGAGTTTTGACAAAGATGCAAGATTGCTGCCCTATGAATTCAGAGGCTTCCCTCTAACAAAAATGATTGTTGTGATTATCATCCTGGTGGTTCTGGTACTCATCTTCCCCATCACACTCATTCCTTATCTAAAAAAGGGACCTGGACTGTCACTCAATAACTACGCCTATTTTGCCATGATTGGATTTGCCTATATGTCCGTGGAGTTGATTCTTATGCAGCAATTTACCCTGTTAGTAGGTCCGTCAATGTATAGTGTGGCTGCAATTCTTATGACCCTTTTGATCAGTTCAGGTATTGGAAGTCGTTACTCCTCGACTATTGAGTCCAAAATGGTTTTCTTGGCAATTATAGCATGGCTTTTCATAGATATAGTATTGTTCAAGTACTTTGTTTTTCTGTTTGGTGATTTTGAACAAGGCTTTCGAATCGTCGCAACCATTATTCTGGTCAGTCCATTGGGTTTCTTCATGGGCATGCCTTTTCCAAAGGGTGTCAGACATGTTGGACCTCTGGTTGACTGGAGTTTTGCAGTGAATGGTGCGGCTTCAGTGCTGGGTTCCACAGTCACGATTCTCATCGTGATCAGTTGGGGATATTCAATGGGTCTGGCAGTTGGTCTGTTGTGCTATGCTGGAGCTGGAGTGTTGATGTGGAGAAACTCGCGTGTCTAGGAGACATATCGTCGATCAGGATGTAATCCAGTAACATGAAAATCTTTTAATCTTCGTGGTGAGGGGCTCAAAACTGTCAATTGCCACGCCTGCCAAAACTAACTCTTGCGAAGAGCAATTAACGTCAATTTCCTGTTTACTTTTGGTGTTGTAGACAATGATTTACCATAGGCTATCTCACAATTATTATTGGAGTTATATCGTCCCTTGCAATTCTGGTATAATGTAGATTTCAGGTCCAATGCCCCTTCATCACCTGAGCGTTGAAGGCCCTGATATGATAATGCAAATCTATAGATTTCATCACTTTAGGGCTAACAACCATTTCGATTCATACATTAGTTTGGTATAACATTTGTAAATATAATTCAGCATCATATGATACTGAATTTTAATCATAGCAACCATGACATGAAACTGACTGAACTGACGTATTATCTCTGTAATACACCACTTCAGAACAGGTTCTTTCCCTCATCAAAACTGGAGCGTAAAACATGAAGAAACTTCTAATCCTTGGAGCTGGAACTGCCGGCACGATGATGCTTAATAAAATGGAATCCGTTCTGGACAAAGAGGAATGGGATATCACCATCGTTGATCAATATGAAACCCATTACTACCAACCTGGATTTTTATTTATTCCCTTTGGTATCTATAACCGCCGTGACGTCATCAAACCCAAACGCGATTTTTTCCCTCCAGGTGTCAATGTCATATTTTCCAAAATTGATCTTATCGAAGCTGACAAAAACCAGGTACTCCTAGATGGTGGCAAAGTATTATCATACGATATCCTTCTGGTCGCTACTGGTACTAAAATCAACCCTGGGGAAACCGATGGTATGGAGGAAGGTGGCTGGCACAAAAATATATTTGATTTTTACACTGTTGAAGGAGCCGTCGCTTTACAGCAGTTTCTCAAATACTGGGAAGGTGGGAAAATGGTTCTCAATATTGTTGAGATGCCTATCAAATGTCCTGTTGCCCCACTTGAGTTTGTGTTTCTGGCAGACTGGTGGTTCACAGAGCAGGGTATCCGAGACAAGGTGGATATCGAGTTTGTAACTCCCCTTCCAGGAGCTTTTACAAAGCCTAAAGCTTCCAAAGTATTTGGTGAATTTTTGAATAAGAAGGGCATCAGTCTTACCCCAGAATTCAGTACAGGAAGAGTGGACTGGGAAAATAATAAACTGGTCTCCTGGGATGAAACATCAATTGACTATGATCTGCTGATAACCATCCCTACCAATATGGGTGATGATCTTATTGCCAGATCAGGTCTGGGTGATGAGCTGAACTTCATTCCTACAGATAAATTCACGCTTCAATCACAGGCAAATGACAACATTTTTGTCATCGGTGATGCCACCAACTTACCCAGCTCCAAAGCAGGTTCTGTTGCTCACTTCCAGGCCGACATTCTTCAGGATAATCTTCTGAGTTACATTGATGGTAAACCACTCAGGGGTAAGTTTGATGGTCATGCCAATTGCTATATTGAATCGGGCTTTGGCAAGGGGATTCTCATTGATTTTAACTATGATACTGAGCCACTACCTGGCAAGTTTCCCCTCCCCGGCGTCGGTCCCTTCTCCCTATTAGAAGAAACCCGCATGAATCATTATGGCAAAATGATGTTCCGCTGGATGTATTGGAATTTACTATTAAAAGGGGCTGAGTTGCCCATCGAATCCCATATGCTTATGGCTGGAAAGCGAGCCTGACATGAGTGGCACTGACATTTCTGGTCAGCTGGCTGAAATCCAGACAACACTGGATGGTATCACGGCCGAGCTGGCGCTGGTCAGACAGCAGCGACGGGAGATGGAAGATCTCAAAGAAGATCTAACACGAGTCGCCAAGGATCTATTTGCAGGAGCCATCGAAGAATTTGAGGATATTGCTCCTTTTGTTCGGACTGGTGACTTCCTGCATCTCGTCAAACTCATCCTCAGAAACACCAATAACATCACCGAGGTGATAGGCAAGCTTGAAAGTGCCCTGGATTTCTTTGAAGATTTCAAGCCAATTGGTAAAGAACTCTTTGGAGACACCCTGGATACATTGGACAAGTTTGATCGAGCCAAGTATTTCGAATTCGCCAGCGAGGCAGTCCATATCAGTGATAATGTGGTTGAACATTTTTCTGGTGAAGATGTCAAGCTATTGGCCGATAATATTGTACCTATACTGGAAGCACTCAAATCAATTACTCAGCCTGAGATGATGGGTTCAATTAAAAATGCCATCACCATCTTTTCAAAAATGAATACCGAAGATATCCAGGAAGTTTCACTCTGGCAGGCTATGAAAGAGCTCAACACACCTGAGATGAAACGAGGTCTGGGGTTTATCATCGCCTTCATGAAAAATATGTCAAAACAAGAATCATAAATCTATTAAAGGAGAAAATAAAATGACAACAAAAGAACTTGCCGGAATCACTGTAGATGTTGATGCAGAGGGATTCCTGACTGACCACAAAATTTGGAACCTTGACCTGGCAGCAGCTATTGCCCAGGAAGAGGGTATTGATCCCCTGACTGATCGTCATGTTGAGGTACTCAACTTCATGCGTAAAGAATTCGAAGAAAATGGTACAGCCCCTTCAATTCGTAAAATGAATAAGCTGAATGTCGTACCCACCAAGGAGTTATACGCGCTTTTTCCCGGTGGTCCAGCAAAGAAGGCAGCAAAAATCGCAGGTCTGGGAAAACCCCAGGGCTGTATCTAAAGGAGAGATATGATGAGTGAACAACCTGAACCAATCAAAAAAGTCTCGCTAATCGTTTCCAAGGGTTCTCTGGTAGATGTTTATCCTGCGCTAGTTATGGGAAATGGTGCTCGGATGGAAGGCATGGAAGCCTCAATCTTTTTCACATTCTTTGGACTGGGGGCTTTGATTAAAAAGACCCAGAACTCTTTGAAGGTGGCCACTGTGGGTAACCCTGCCATGAATATGGCTATGCCTATGTTGAAGATGCCTATAACCATGCCCTTTCCCACCTTATTAGGTGCCATTCCAGGCGTCTCCAATTTTGCTACCTGGATGATGAAGAATGAGATGGAAAATCTGGATATTCCCACCATTCCAGAATTTCTGGAGATGTTCACAGATGCCGGTGGTGAAGTCTTCGCCTGCAAGCTGGCCATGGACATGTTTAAGCTGACCAAGGATGATCTATGTGATCAGGTCTCCTCTGTGTTGACTGTGGGTGAGTTTTACGAGCGCTCAGCTGGAGCATCAATCATTTTCACCTAAACTCATTTTACATGACTTATCTGAAGCAGCTGGTTTCGATCAGCTGCTTTTTTTTATGCCAAAACTGCCACCTTCACCGGCGGCTGAGCTTGTCGAAGCCTTCCTTATTTGCCGTAGGAAAATGGATACCGGCGGCTGAGGCCCTCGAAGCCTTTCTCATTTGCCGTAGGAGTTTGGACATTTCGATCAGTCTACGCCTTGCAGGCATCGACTGTAAAGGGCAGCTCAATGTCCGGTTTCTTGTAGGAATCGATAAATCTAGACAAAAAAAAGAGGCCACCCAATGGGTGGCCTCTTTTGTGAATCTTTATTAACTAAGGCTTACAGACCAAGAAGGGCTTCAGCTTGAGTTAACAGCGTGTTGAAGTAACCAGGATTGTGTACACCGTGGCTATGATCTTCATAAACAACCATATAGTTCCAGAATGCTTTAAACTGTGCTTCAGTTACAATACCTACATGTGGATGATATTCACCCTCGTCAAGAGATAGTGCACCAGCAGTTACCAATTCACCAGCAATGGCAGTCAGACGTGCGCTAACAGCATCTTGTGCATCTGTAGTATATGCAGCCATATCAGTTACCGAGCTGTGACAAGCAACAGTACAATTTTCCAGATTAGGAACAAAGGAGTGTCCACCCTCTGTGGCTGTAGCATCACCCATATGACATCCAACACAACCAGCGGTCAGGTGAGCACCAGTAGAGCTTGTGCCGTATCCACCCAAACCACTCAGTGTGTTTGCCTGTGGACCATGATGAGGACCAGCATGTGAGCTATTGATAGCAACATTGCCAGCACCAACTTCAGTCAATACACCATCTATACTTACGGAATCGATAGCTTCATAGTATGCATAGCCTCTACGAGACTGGTGACAATTTGCACATAAGTTTGAAGGACCGCTAAAATCAATAACAGTCGTTCCGTCTTCGATAATTGTTACAGCAGCTGTTGTCTGTAATGGGGCCTCTATGCCTTCTTCAAGACTGCTGTGGCTACCGTGACAGGTTCCACAAGACCAAGCTGAAGGATAAGGAATATCTTCGCCACCATAACCGGCGATGAAATCCATGAAACCTTCACTTGAATGACAACGTGAACAACTTCCACGACTACCAGCATAACCAACATAGTTACCAGCAGAGTGACCTGATAAGGCAAATTGACCATTAATGGCATCCATGCCTGCCGTACTGTGACAAGTTAGGCAAGAGACATTACCATCGGCTCCATCAACACCATCGGTTCCATCAGTACCATCGGCACCAGCAACACCATCAGCGCCTGCAGGGCCTTCACAACTAATCGTAAACATCACCATCAGGGATAAAACCAGGATAGCGAACAGGTTGATTTTTTTACTCATTTCTTTCCTCCATTTTTACTTCTATTGTTAATTTCAATCATTTCTTACGTTTGAGAAACAACTCTTAAGCATTCCTATATATTGGAATGTCTTGATGATAATAACAGTCATTATCAGCAAGTATTTCCTTTAAAAAAAACCCACCAAGTAAGTATTTGTCAAAGACTTAGACTACTTTCAATTGCGGGTGGTATGCTCAAGCTTGAGAAAAATCTATCAAATTCAATTTCAGGACGGTAAGGTGTGAAGTACAATCTCGCAAAAAGAATGCCACCACAACGGTCAAAACACAATATGTGCCTTTGTAAAACACTCCCTGATTTAGAAAAATCTTTTGAACTATGAAATATATAGAGAGTGTTTCTAATTGCAACATGGTAGTAATTGTATACAAATCTCATCCCTTGATAAGCGCTGATTGGCATCCCTTCATTACTACTCAATAATCAACACTTTAGCAAATCATGATCTTATTTGTATCATACTTCCTCAACATTAAAAAACTTTCATATAAGGATTTTGGTCACTTCCCTTGGATCAGAATGAATCGTGCTCGGAGCTTATTCTCCAGGATAGCTAACCTTGATATTCCGACGAATCTGATCCATGGTTTCCATTATTTCAATGGTTTCTTCCAGGGGCATCAGAGGGTGTTCAATCCCTCCTATCTCTAGCATTTCCATGACTGCCTGGGCTTCATATTGGTAAGCATTTGATGTGTAGGGTGTTTTCATCTCAATCATTTCCTGTCCCTGCTCATGGATGGTAATTTTTTCCGGTCGAATGATCATGCCATGTATTTCCAAAAACCCCTTTGAGCCATGTAGTGTTGCATTGTTTTTTGATAAATAGCGGCTTGAGCAACCCAATTCAGCAATAGCTCCTGATGGGTAACCAAATAACATGGCAACCTGATCGTCAACACCAGTATCATAGAGGTGGGCCATACTTTGTATCTCAATGGGCTTACCCAGGAAAGCGGAAGCTAGTGCAATGGGATATACTCCCAGATCCAGCAGGGATCCTCCTCCCAGATTTCTATTATAGATACGGTGTTCGGGTCCAACATCGAAACGAAATGATAAATCTGCCTTAAAATGTAATAAATCTCCCAGGCGTCCTTCCTTCAGAAGTGCACTCACAACCTGAAACCAGGGCTGAAAACGATTCCACATAGCGTCCATGAGAAACAAATTTCTACTCCGGGCTAAAGCGACAAGTTCACGAGCTTCAACAGCATTAATGGTGAATGGTTTTTCGCAGAGGACATTTTTTCCACCTTTCAAAGCATCCCGGACGTTTTGAAAATGGAAAATATGGGGAGTACCTATATAGACAACATCCACGTCAGGATCTGCAAATACGGCTTCATATGAATCATAGGCATGGGCAATATGCCACTTCTCAGCGAAGATATCTGCAGTGGTTTGGTTTCTTGAACCAACAGTATAAATGTTGGCATTTTTAAGAGTGGTCAATCCTTGTGCAAATAGATTGGAGATTCCACCCGTTCCAATAATACCCCAGTTGTATTTTTTCAATTTTTACCCCTATAGTTCATGTAGGATAAAACTAAACCATCATATCCACAGGGGAAGATAAAAAGTAAGAGGCCAGCAAAGCTGGCCTCTCTATGGTATTCCTAAAGGTCTGTTAGAGCAGGGTTACTGCCCAAACCAATAAGACATTTTTAAAGCAAAAATATCATCTGCTTCAGATTTCAAAAGCGTATCGAAATCTTGTGCAAAATCAAAGACTCCTTGATTCTCATAGTTAGAACCATTGTGCGTCCAAACAAAAAACATGGTAGAACCAGGTGAAAACTCCCAGCGAAGCACAAGGGTTCCAATCAATGCTTTGTAGTTAAAATCAGGATTATACAGTGTGAACGCATCATCATCACTGCCACCAGTTGGGTCAATGACAAAATTTTCATCAATGGTTGATCCTTCTTCACCATAGACCAGGAACTCATTGGACTCAGGACGCTTGTACTCCTTGAATCCTGAGTAGTCACCCACGGCAAAAAATGGCTGAAAATAACCTTCCAGCGTAAATTGTGGGGTAATTGGAAAATCAATACGGATATCTGCTGAGGTGATCGTCTGGTCCAGCTGTGAGACGACATAACGTTTGCCGAACATTTGCGTATTTGCTGGATCATCAATGGTTTCTATGTACTGAGCCATTTCTGTATCCCAGAAAATGGCAGGACCAAATGATAGGTTAAGCCTGTCTCCTATCTTCATATTAACATGCATGGATAAACCTGTTTCATGACCACCATCATCTTCAGATCCATAGTTATAAGACCAATTAAATGATAAATTTTTTCGGTAATCAGAACTAAGATTTCCGCTTAAAAAGGCTTCACCGGGCTCTAAAACTCTAGGTCCACCCCTCAAGTTGTTATTGCTCATATTCTCAAGGGCATATCCCCCATCTACATGGATATTCCAAAAATTAACAAACCGAACTTGTCCCATCCCAAAAAACACATCAGAGGTTTTAACCCAGTCAAAATCATGATTATTAGCATAAATGACACTTGCATTGGCTGACCGGATATACTGTCCTCGATCTAACCAGCGGTAACCTAACATAATGTGTTTGTTAATCACATCTGTTGAGCCTGTCAGACCAAGATCATTGGATTCAAAACCGGGTGATATCCACCCGAGAGCCGCATTAAAAGTGACGGTCCCAGCTTCTTTGTTAAGTTTAATTCTTCCAGCATGACCAGATAGTGATGTCGCGTTTGTGTCAAGCTTCACATGGACAGCATCTGGACGTTGAAAATAATGACTGGAATTATTTTGAAGATCAAATATTCTTGATTCTGTACCATTGATCTGTGAAAATCCTCCCCAACCACCAAGCGCCCAATCTCGATTCTCACCGAGAAAAGCCCAACCATCTATACCAAGTCCAAGTCCTTTTTCAGACAGAAGATCAGCTGATTCGTGCTGATCATCAAAATCACCAAGCAGCTCAATGCCATCCATAATGCGATGGGTGTAGGTACCCATAAATCCCAAACCATATCGCCCATCATCAAACTCTTTTAAGGAGCGTAACACGTTGTAGGAAGTGTATGGTTCAACCTGCTCATCTATGATTTTGCTATTCTCATAATAATGAGCATACTCTCTATTTGTCAACGCAGTTAATCCACCCACTGACCAATTATCACCAACTTTACCACTAATCTTCGCTGCTCCGAGAATCCGTGTATTGGACGGTTGATCCAATGAATCAGCGTCAATTGAATACTTGTAACCCTGAGGTGGTCGTCCGATTCGACGACTATAAAAAAACCTGGGTTCACCAAAATTAATCCCAATGTTGTTGGTGGGACCGCCATTGCCAAAATTGAATATGCTACGCCCCTCTAGAAAAAAAGGTCGCTTTTCAGAATAGTATGTTTCATGATCACTAAGATTGATTGAAGATGGATCAGCTTCGACTTGACCAAAATCCGGATTGATAGTAGCATCTACAGTCAAATTAGCACCAATCCCCAATTTGATATCCGCTCCGACTCCAAAATCACTGTCCTTGCCCTCTATGAATGTATTGTCCTTACTGTTGGGCAGATTGCTTGCACTAGCAGTTACATAAGGCATATACTCTCTGCGTTTTGGAGGGTGGATATTTCGAATTTCAGTGAGATCAGCAGTCCGACTCATAGCACCACTCTCGTTAAGGGGGAAATAAACAAAGTAGTCCCACTCACCCGCGCGTTGGATATAACGTGTAGGAAGGATTCCCCATACATACTCTTCTTTTTCACTAAATCTTAATTGAGAAAGAGGTATTCGCATTTCTGCAGTCCAGCCCCTATCATCTATCCTGGTCTTACCTTCCCAGATGCCGTCCCATGAATCATCGGTCCAACTATCGTTGAAATACACCTCATCCCTCATGGATCCAGCAGGATTAATCTGAAAGGAAAATCCTGATCGCTTATCATGATATGAATCTATTATGACTTCAAAAATGTCTGAATTGAGATAGGCATCCCGGCGCCCTATTCTTCCAACAACAGAATCAGGGCTAGTATCCCACATGCGTGCTCCTACGTAGATGGCGGCATCATCATAGGCAATCCACATATCAGTTTTCTGGGAAGCTTTGGCACCATTAAAGGGTTCATATTGAATAAAATCAGAATAACTGATGCCCTGGTACAAAGCCTCGTCCAGGTGACCATCAATATCAAGTGGCTCAGATATTCTCACAGATCTTATCTCACGTTCTCTATAATTGTTTGGATCGTAAGGTTCATCATAGCCCAACAAGCCTGCAATAATGCAAAAAAAGATGATAGTGAATTTCATAGTAGCCCCAATGTGTTTGTTCGGTGTCAAAAGCTTTTCAGGATCAATAATTCCGCGACCGCACAGGTGTCATGTATGTGAGATTATCTTGATCCAAACCAGTATTAATGAATGCATATTCAATTCTGTCAATGAGAATCATGAGCAATATAAAGTCAATCCATATGCCAGCTACACCCAGGAATGCTTATATACAATATATACAGGTAGATACACTAATTGTACCCACTCTCTTCTAACACAAAAAGGCATCATTTTGATTCATATCTATATGGAATTGATATACTCCCCAACTGGACCATAATTGGAAGTGGGTGGTATTAAGTGATTTTTGGAGCGATTAAGCTAGAATCTTGGGTTCACAATATTGTTGTAAATGGAACCAAACGTGTAGCTGATGCCCATTGAACCCCAATAACTATACTGAGTTTCAAGCTCCTGGGTTTGGAGTAGAATATCTTCCTGACTGGCCTCACCTTTTGGCAATGAGAGTTGATCGTGGATGAGAGAGTAGCCACCATGAAGATTATATGAAAAGCCCTTCATAATTTTCAGTGAAATTTCTCCCCTTAAATCCAAACGATTCTTTTTCAAGTCATGAAAATAGTGTGATCCTTCAATATTCAATTCGGCCGAGCCCCAGGCTTCATGCAATTCGAAATCAATTTCAAGAGCTTCCTTGAGGAGCTGTTCTTCGTTTTGATCATAGATGGTTGTCTCGTGGTAATCATTCATGTTCCAACCCAGAACATATTTAAATCGGAATTCCCGCCTGGAGGATTCCTGGTAGGGAAAGATATTGTATTCCAGGGTTGGATTCACCCATATCGCTTGATCCAGGTTTGAATAGGAAGAGATGAAAGCTCCAGCTCTAAACCCCAACGAGAAGTGATCTGAAATACTCTTCACAACCATAGAATTGAAACCGGGATTTCTTCTGATGCTGACATATTCATTTTCACCGATGGTAAAGCGTTCCTCATTGTAGGATCCACGGAGTTGGAACCTCAGCTTCCATGCTTCTGTCGTCCTGCGAGCAGTAAAACTCCAGCGTGCGTTCGTGTTACTATAGGTAGATTCTCCATCAAACCAACCATTAAGGCTAGATTCAAAAACCCAATAATCCCACTTATCCTCAGGTTGTTCCATCACCTTGTTTTTATTGAAACTTATGTTGATATCATCAGCAAGGGGGGTGTAGTTTAAAAATCTCACCGTTCCCAATTGAAGCCATTTCAGAGTTTTTGCTCTAATCTCATCATCAGACATTTCTTGATCTGTCACATAGGTTAAAGAATCGCTTAGTCCTTCAAATCGCTGGTGTCCTTCCAGAGTCATGGTGTACTTGCGACCGTTTCCACCTGTACTTTGCCTGGTAATCATGATAAAAAGATCAGCGTCATTGCGGTCAATAACGTAATTGACATAGTCTAGCTCCCTGCGGATATAGTTCATATCACATGAGCGACAATCTATATAGAGGTTGGGGGCGTCATTTTTGGTGATTCCCTGTGAAATCAGTGTGGAAGCCAACATCAAGAGGCTGAAAAGCGGAAAGATTCTGGACATTTATTTAAAGCCCCCTGTGAACGCAAAACAATAAGAATTCCCTGATCCTGTGATACACACTTTGTGAATATCACCACCAAGATTAAGCGTAGAATATGGCACAAGAGAGTTGCTGATTCTATATTCATCTCATCTTTTGACGAGATTGATTGGAATAGTATACTCAGGGATTTTTCGAAAGAATACTCCCAGCATAGCTGCGCCCATAGACGGAAAACTCTATCAAGATATCATTGAGTTCCAGCTCGAGATTCTGAAGTGCTTCTGGATTGCCAGAGTTTTTAAGTACATCTAATAATTCATTTTTCTGCGCAAAATCCCCCAATTGGTAATTAGGGTCAGATACCAACTGTTCTGGAAAATTCTTCGCTATGATTTTGTTCAGTTTCCTGGCCCGGGAATATGATTTTTTGGTAATAATTTCACGAGGTATCATATCCATATAATGAGGAACTGTACCTTTGGAGGACAAGGTTTGGAAATGCAAATATTCCATATCGTTCTCCAGATAAGCCCGTTCCAGGAGCTGCCTTTCTAAAAGCTCGATAGCCATGTGTCTGTTTGAGACCAATTGAATTGCCTCATCTTTCATCCGACTACGACCCATCATATCCATGACATTCATTACAATCATTTTAAATGTCCCTACACCGGGAAGTGCCTGGGCATGGTAGGGTTGAGTTAGATCAGCAAGATAGTGGAGTCCCCAACCCATAAAGCGCCAACCCCAGTAATCATGGCCCAGACTGAAGGCTAGCTCAGAGAGTGTCTTGTATAAGTGGATTCTATATTCTGGATAACATTTTTTTATAAATGGTGCAATCATATTGATCAATGCAGCTTCATGATAAAGCCCCATGTGAATAGGAGCCTGGGATCCGTATTCAAGTTTTGCATCTCCAAAAGGCTGGGTTCCGATTCCGTAACTCTTGCCCCATTCTGTATCATTGTTTTCATAAAGACCGATGTCCAGGCCCAGGTCAGGTTCATGGTTGGCAGAAACCAACACGCTGAGGGGATCAATTTTTTCACCAGGTGTTAACTCAACAAACACGACATTATAAAACCCACTATTCTCCTTGAGCGGAGTGACATCCTCAGGAACCAGTATGGGATGAGAACCAGCTTCTCTGCCAGGCAGCAATTGAAGGTAGGAGATTAATTTCGACTCAGGATTGATTCGAATGGCTCTGGCAAATCTTTGGCGTACTGTGTTCTCGTCATTGTTTGCCTGAAAAGTAAGGGAGTCTGGTAGAGGTGCGTAAAATTCCAAATTTTCTATGGCCCATGCCTCTTCTGCCAGAAGTGTCTCTTCAAGATGAAGCTCAGCCAATATGAGAAATTCTTCCAAACTCGTCACGACAACATCCTCAGCTGACACAATCTCCTCCATGGAAGAAAATACGGGCTCAGCGATGAGTGTGTGCATTTCCCAGGCATAGGTAGGTAAAGAGAGTAGAAAAAGAAGAATGATTGTATGCGTACGGTACAAGAAGGTCATTGTTTTAGTTCCCCTATTTGTATAAATCGTGACTAATTTTGTCATCACAAAGTAGTGTGAATTATCTGATGTGGTAATAAATTCTACTGTACTAGTAAAGGTTTAATTTCTTCAAAGACAAGCAATCATAACAATTTATAAACCATAAATATATGGATTAGCGGTGTAAACGACTCGCTTCATTTTTGAGGATTGTTGAAATCAGAGGACGGTAATATCTCCAGAAGAACTGTTGACGATCCTCCACATCATTTTTGTTATAGAAAAACTTATGGAAACGCTCGATTCCCTTAAATTTTGCAAGTGAGGAGGTGACTGGATTATCAGCAAAATCACCGGCGAAGTAATAGAAGGGATATTCACCACTGCTTTCTTTCAGCACCGCTGGAAAGATATTAGGAATGGAGTGTGCACTGAGGAGGGAATCACCCCGCGCGTTCACTTCTAGATGATAGATAGAAACGATTTGATTGTCTCTGTCCGGAGATGAAACAATATCAAACCAGAAGGGATATTGAATAGAGGGCGGGAGACCATATTGATTGGCGCCCACGGTTTGGGTTTTTATAACCGGAGCTTCCTCAAACAAATGCGTGCCATATTCAAGAATCACGATATCATCCCAGCGGACCAATACAATACCTGAATCAGTGAATGGCCAATGCGGTCCATATTTTTTGTGGTAAAGGTTAATCACCCACGGTGGTAGTTCATCATGGGCCGTGGAATCAAGAGATAAAAAATAGCGTCCTGACCAACCTGACCACTGGACTCCCAGAATGTTCTGGAGCGAATCCCGCATACTGCGCCTGGTGGGTGGCGTGAACAGTGAAAACTCACTTAATATGAGTTTCTTCTGAGCACGGAATTCTTTCAGAACTTCAAGGTCGCTCCGATTGAAGCCGCCATATAAAAGACGATTTGGCAACTCCAGGTCAACGCCATAATCATGTGTGTATACACCATAAGAATCGGTGAGATAAAGCAAGTCAGAATGATTAACCAGATCTACAACATCCAATGAATCATATGAGCGAAAATCACGAACTATAAAATCCCCACCCAAACGGGGATAAAATCCATAATAATCAGAATCTGGTCGGTAAAAATCCTGAGTGCTATCCACGATACGTTCATGGTTGAGAATCCAGTTTATTGACTGTAGCTCCATGTTTGTATCATCTGTTACAGACTTATTCACGATGACGATTTCAAGCTCATGTTTTGGAGAGAACGCCCACATCAAATACATGAGCAATGGAGCGGCAAACATAAAAATAAAGATATATCGTAAAATCACAACCTCGAGAGGTCTTGTGATAAAGCGCAGAATTCGTTCAGTATTTATCTTGATCATTTTGAACTTTCATCAGGCGCGGTGGCAAAGCCTTTACGTTCCATCTTACCCCATCCTTCGACTTTTCGGAGCGCAGATATAAATCCATGAATACGCCAGTAGATGGTGAGTTGACGATAACCAAAATTCTCAATGATTGCTAAAAAGAAGAGTTGGAAGAGATCCCTCGTCCTAGGATATCGTCGAAATGTTAGCTCCTCCAATGCTACTGAGAATAAGGACAGTGTAACACCAAAGACAAAGGCGACGACAAAAAATGCCGCCATATACGTGTATGAAATAGATCCCCAGATGACAGCAATGAGAAAAGTGATATAGCCAGGCATCTCTATAGCAGGTCCCAACATTTCCAGAAAATAGAAATATGGAAAGGCGAACATTCCTATACGCCCGTATTTTGGATTGAACAGCATCACTCTATGGCGGGAAAGCACTTCAAACAGTCCTCTCTGCCAGCGGTCACGTTGCCGTCCTAAAATTTTAGTGGATTCAGGACATTCTGTCCAGGCGACAGGATCTGGTACAAATGAAATGGTATAGGGCAGTTTCCGCTCGAGATGATAGCGGTGAAGTTTGACCACCAGTTCCATATCTTCACCAACGGTATCATGGGCATAGCCCCCAACTGCAACCACAGCAGAACGTTTAAACATCCCAAAGGCACCAGAAATGATCAAAGTGGCATTCAGGGCACTCCATCCCATGCGACCGGAGAGAAATGCTCGCAAATATTCCAGGACTTGAAACTTGGCCCAAATATTTTTTGGCAATCTAATTTTTGTGAGGGTACCACGCTGGAGTGTACAGTCATTTACGATTCTAATAATCCCACCGGCAGCAACAGTATGGGCATCTTCGAGGAAGGGTCTCACGATACGAATGAGTGCATCTCGTTCTAGAATACTATCAGCGTCCATGGCGCAAAAGAGAGGAGTGCGACAATAGTTTATTCCTACGTTCAAGGCATCTGCCTTGCCTCCGTTTTCCTTGTCGATAACCCACAGATTGGGTTGATACTCGCTACGGTAAATGCCCCTGACAGCGGCTGCATCAATATCTGCGACCTTGTATCGCGCAGCGGGTTTTAGTTCGAAGGCATTGATGAGCTGTTCCATGGTGGAATCCTTGGAACCATCATTAATGACCAGCACTTCATATTCGGGATAGTTCAAGGCTAACAGGGCACGGATTGATTCAACACATGTGGCCTCTTCATTATAAGCAGGTGCAAAAAGGGTTACAGGAGGTACACCAGCTTTTGCCATCAAAGATTGCAGGTCCACCGCCTCCATTCGTCGGGCATATGATCTCAAAGAGAAAAAAGCGAAAATCGTGGTCAATAAGTAAAAGAAATTCAGCAGGAGGAAGTAGGCCAGAACAACATAGTTGAAACTTTCCAATAAGATTTCCAACAAGCGAACAAAAATGGTCATAGGCCATTGACCTCTGTGAGGATTTGCTGGGCGATTGAAGCCCTAAAATGATCTGAAGCGGCGATTTCCTCAAGTAATTGGGTGCTTTTAATCTGATGCAGGGCTCTTGCGGCTTGCAGCGCTACCCAACTTGAGGGATCGTCAAGACCTTTTAGCATGATGGATGCATCAGATTCTAAACCAACAGAACCAAGAGCTGAAAGGGCATGGATGCGAATAATCTCCTCAGGTGATACAACAAGGTCAAGTAAGAGCGGTCTATGCCGGTGGGTACCCATATCCCTCAATATCTTTAAACAGGTTGCGCTTAGCTCTGGATCATCTCCAGCCTCCAGAACTTTCACTGCAGCATCTGGAGCCGCCAGATCTCCAATATGTCTTAAGGCTTCCGCAGCTGCAATTCGTACCCGAACTGAGGCTTCGCGGTTGAGAAGCTCCTCACGCAAGCGAGGGGCAATTGGAGGTCCCATCTCAGACAGCATAGAGGACAGAAAGTTCATGCTCCACTCATCAAAATGTGAAAGTTCTGGAAGGATGAGGTCGATATGTTCAGGATAATCTGCGTGGGCTAAAATTCTCGCTGCAGCCATCTTTACAATGGGGACATCCTCTTGCAAGGCGAGAATGATGGGATCAATAAATTCTGGAAATCCCAGGGTGGCCAGGATATTGATATTCCGGGCTCGTAGTTCCGGATATCCCCGTTTCAATTTCTTTGCAATGCTCGCTAAGTAAGGTTGAGCCAGGTCCTTGATAATCTGAAGTTCCTGCCCTCTTAATCTTGAGGCGAATCGATAAAGATATTGGACAAAAAACGATATGTCTTTCCGCTTTATAATCATACTAGGGGTTTCACCCTCATCGCTGGAAAGAATTTCCATGATTTGACCTTCCCAACTCTTTTCCAGACGGGAATACTTCTTTGATATCAGATTGTTCTTCATCCGCAGGAGTACAACACCTACGGCTATGATGACGGTAAGGACAAATAGAAATACGACGGTAAGGATCAGGATTTGCAGGGCCATTTCGAGACGAGGGAGTTTCTCAAAATAGGAAAAGAATTCGTCACCCAAACCCTTTAAAAAGGCAAGGAACTGTTTCAAATATTTTACGAATTGTTCAGAATTCAAGATGAATCCTGAGTTGAGTAAGGAGCTCAAAGGGATTGAATGGCTTTCTCAGTACAGCCTTGGCTCCCATTCGAAGCCATTTCTCTGTGAGGTCCTTGTCATCTCTGGCAGAAAGCATAACAATTTCAGGATCTCCTGGTGAGGACGAGTTTTTAAAAACTCCCAGTAATTCTTCACCACTACTATCGGGCAATTGGTAGTCTAAAATGATTCCATCAATTTTTTGATTCTGCATCAATTCGCGGGCTGTGGCACCATCCGCAGCTTCAAAAAGGGTCAAGCTATCAATTGAAGCAAGAACTGAGCTGAGGATGAGGCGGATATCCTCGTCATCATCTATGATTAATAGTGAATAGCTCATTTCAACAAGCGTCGGATTCTGGCGAGTAACTCCATGGGGCTGAATGGTTTCAGGACGTAGTCATTGGCTCCCAATTTAAGACCTCGGGAAATATCCTGTTCACTGCCCATGGATGTCAACATAATCACAGGGGTCTTTTGATTCATTGAGTCAGCCCGGGTTCTCTGGAGCAATTCAAATCCTTCCATCCCCGGCATCTTCACGTCAAAAATGGCCAGATCATACTGTGATTCTCTAGCAGCCTCAAGGGCGGCATCGCCACGATCGAAGTGATCAATTTCAAAACCATCTTTGCGTAAACGATGAAGAATAAATTCTGCCGTGAGGTCATCATCCTCGGCCAAGAGAATTCGTGTAGGCCGAATTTCAACTTCGTCACCTGAGCTCATGATGCAGTTTCTTCCACCCGCTTTTGCACGATATAGCACAGCATCTGCCTGTGAAAGAGCCTGCTCCATATCTTCACCGGGCTCTACCTGATAGACTCCGCCTGAAAAGGAAATGGAAATTGATGCCCCCGTTTTTGTAACAAGTGGAAATTGATTTAAATGGGAAAGCGCTTTGGTCAAGGCTGCTTTTCCCTCATTTTCCAGTGTAGATGGAAGCAGCACGGCAAACTCTTCACCCCCCCAACGAGCTACATAATCTGATTGACGTAATTTCTCCCGTATCTGTGTCGCCACATAGCGAAGCGCTTCATCACCAACCATATGTCCATGGTCATCGTTTATTGTTTTGAAATCATCTATGTCGAGCATGGCCAGGCAAAGGGGAGAATCTTCGCGCAGCGAAAGTTTACTTTGGGACTCATAATTCTCTGAGAAAGCTGCCCGATTGGGAAGATTTGTGAGGTGATCAAAACGAGTTTGTTTTTCCAGGCTGCGACTACGCTGAAGCGTGACGGCGACCCGGGTGGTCAACAGAGCTGGATCCAGAGGCTTTTCAAAATAATCATCGGCTCCCAGAGCAAAACATTCTGCCTTGATTTGAGGACTATTTTTGGCAGAAAGAACGAGAACTGGCAAAGAGGCTGTGCGATGATCCTCTCTCAGCTTGATTAGAAAATTTCTTCCATCAATATCAGGAAGGACTAAATCTAATATCATTATATCAAATGACTCTTTTGCCAGGATGTCCATGCCTTCCTGGGCAGTTTCGGCAGTGGTCACATCATAGCCTTGCTTTTGCAGTATGACCCCCAACATCAATCTTATCTCGTCTGAATCGTCTACAACAAGGATGCGTTCACTATCTGTTCTGGTTTCATCATATAGCTCCTGGAGGTGATCAACCAGGTGTGCCAGTGATTCAGCCAACATCATGTCACCGGAATCTTCTACTGCAGCGGAAAGTTCGCTAATTTTTGGAAATCCATAAGTTGCACCAGATCCTCGGAGGGAGTGTGCTAACCTTCTGATAGAAACGGCAGATTCTACGAAATTGAGGGTGAGCCCTTTACCTGCAGCACGCAAGGCTTCAATTCTTGAGCCCATCTTTTGCAGGTATACTTTTTGAAATTCTTCCATGCTTTATTTTTCTAGAAATATGGTTAGCATTTGGTGCCTGAGTTCTTGTTCAAAATCTTGATCCTTCCTGATAATGACGATCCCATCATTTTTTATCAAGAGTTCTTCCTGCGGACTCAAATTTTTACCAGTAATAATCATCACCCGGGGCATGGTATGACTGGTTCTGTTCTCTAAAACTTCAAGAAATTTCATCCCGTCCATTTCTGGCATTTTTAAATCCAGGAGTATCAAGTTAGGAACATAATCTTCAAGAATATCCAATGCTTCCTGTCCATTTCCAGCAGTTCTGAGTTCAAGTTGAAGATCGGAAAGGTATTCAGAGATAAGATCCCTCATGTCAGGATCATCTTCTACAAGCAACACGCAACAAGGAGCATTTTGAATATTTCTACGGATGGCCCATATCAGGTCATGTTGATTCACTGGTTTTTGCACAAAATCTGTGGCACCTGGAATTTTACCTCGATTTTCACGGGCAACGATACTCACCACCACCACTGGAATATCAGCAAATTCCTTTTTTGCTCTTAATGCTGCCAGGAAAACATCACCAGTCTCATCTGGCATCCTGAGATCCAATGTAATAAGATCAGGTTTTTGACGCTTCACCGCTTTCATGGCAGCAGCAGTAGAAACTGCTGTTTCAAGCTCACATTCTGTATCCTTCAGGTAATGTGAAAGGAGTGTCAGTGAATCTGGATCATCATCAACAAGAAGAATGCGCTTCCCTTTGAAACTACCTCCTGTGGTTGAGCCTGAAACTCGATCTGATGAACGAGTGCTTTGCCTGACTGATTCTTCAATTTGTGCCACTGGATCATCCAGGGGTATTGATATTCTGAATGTGGACCCTTTGCCAATCTCACTATCTACATCAAGGCTATATCCCATGAGTTCGCATAGTGCACGGCTAATGGCCAGACCCAATCCTGTACCGCCATATTTGCGCTGAGTACTGGAATCTACTTGTTCAAATTCATCAAAAATGTGACCGATGCGATCCTCAGGAATTCCAATTCCTGAGTCAATCACGCTAATAGAGAGAGGGCGATTTGTATGGGGATCTGTCGCTACCTTAACTGTTACTTCACCTTCCTCAGTAAACTTTATTGCATTTGAAACCAGATTCAGTAAAATCTGTTTGAGCTTGCCAGGATCGGTCTGGACTTCAAGAATTTTTTCAGGAAGTTCCTTCACAAGATTAACTGGTTTTTGAGCAACCTGACTCTCCACCTGACCAATGAGATCTTGGACTAAATCTACGATATTGAGGCTAACTATTTCCAGGTCCATACTGCCGGCTTCAACTTTGGAAAGATCCAGGATGTCATTGATCAATTCCAGAAGGTGTTTTCCATTGGCCTGAATTCTTTCCAGGTAGGTAATTTCCTTCTCATCCAACTTTGATTCAGTATTTCTCAAAATGATGTTTGAAAACCCAATTACCGAATTCAATGGGGTTCTCAGCTCGTGACTCATATTTGTCAAGAATTCGCTCTTGGTCTGGTTGGCTGCTTCGGCCACTGATTTAGCCAACCGGAGGGCTTCTTCACCACGTTTCCGCTGGGTAATATCAAGAGCAATACCCAGAAAACCTGTGATTTCCCCAGATGTGTCGCGAGTAGCGGTTACTGCTGAATCCACCGTTAACTGGCTTCCATCTTTGCGGACATAGGTCCATTCTTTCTCAGCGTAGCCACCCAACTTTGCCAGGGCTACATAGGTATCAAAACCTGCAATAGGACGGCCAAGTTCACTACTTAACTCAGTTGCCCGCTGTTTCACTTCAGACTCAAGATGAAAGATATCAGATTCTTGACCAATTATCTCATCACTACTATATCCCAGCATGCGTTCTGCACCAGGATTGAAGATGGTAATCTTGCCATCCAGATCAGTGGCGATAATCCCTACTTGAGTAGCTGAATTAAAAACACTCTTTAGTTGGAGATGAGCATTGGCTAAATCGTCGGCTGCCTTTTTCATCTCCGTAATATCTCGAAAGGTCCCCGTTAGAAAGTGACTTCCTTCTGTCCGAACCTCATTTATTCCAAGATCAAGATAGACAACGCTACCATCTTTACGTTGTCCAACAACCTCTCGTGATTCTGCTACGGTTCCATCTGTGTTGGCTTCGCGAAAACGCTTTAAATATTCATCGTGCCCCTGGGATTCGGGTGCTCCCATGAGCATCTTGATATTCTTTCCCCACACTTCCTGCAAAGAATAACCAAAAATATTTTGTGCAGCATCGTTGTAGCTTTCAATCTTGCCATAGGCATCCATAGTAATTACGCCCACTACTGCAGAACGCACAAGAGCTCTGAATCGCTCCTCACTCTGAATCAATTTCTTTGTGGCGTTGTCTTGCTCGATAACTCGACTTACCCATTGCCCCATTAAGCGCACAAAATCGTGATCTGATTCAGTAAATGGAATATCCCTGGGTGCGGAGCGTGAAAAATTTAGGGTTCCGTAGGGTTCATCATTTACGGTTATGGGTACACCAATATATGATTCTAGTTTAAAAGCTGCATAGCATGGATGAGTAGAGAATTCAGATGATTTCATTTCATCAATAGCCACAATATCCTTGGCTACCAGGGCAATGCTACAGTAAGTATCTCCCAGGTCAAAGATTTGTCCTTGAGACAGCCCAGATGATTCCGGGTAAAAATGTAATACCTTGTATTCTTCATCCAGAATTCGACTTATTATTCCCAGATCCATACCCAGATTATCAATACCGGCTTTTAGTGTGGCTTCCAATTGCTCCTCAATGGAGAGATTTGTACTGGCTGAAAGCTCATATAGAAGACGAACCCGACGTTGTTGTTCATCTAAGGATATATTTAGTTTCTGAAGATTCTCTTCAAATTCAACACGCTCTGAAACATCACGACTCACTGAAAGAATCTTGGGTTCTTCATCTTCTGAGGGTTGGTAAATTCTGGTGGAAGACTCCAACCAGATATAATGTCCTTCCTTGTGGCGAAACAAATAGGTGACTGGGACAGGATCGTTGGACTCTAATATTCGCCGGTGTTCATTTTGGATAAACTCCAACTGATCAGGGTCCACGAAGTCATATATCGAATGACCGATAAGCTCATCAGCCTCATAGCCTACAATTAAAGTCGACGCAGGGGTTACAAAACTGAAGCTCCCGTCCAATTCATGCTCAGCGAGCATATCACTTGCATTTTCTGTAAGCAGACGATAGCGGCGTTCGCTATTTTTAATTCTGAGGAGATACTTTTCTCGAGATGCCACCACAGTGGGAGCCCACAAGAGAAGGCCTACCAGGAGTAGTAACAATCCCAAGGCATAACCTGCAAAATACTTTACACCAATTTGAATGAGGGGCGTATTCAGGGAATCAGCAAGCGAACTATGGTCAAAACTATCAAAGTATTCAATGGAAGCACCGATAAACAACAGTGAGAACGCGGTGATGATGACATACCAGCCCCTTTGGACATGGAGACGAAAACGCTCACCCAAAATGACGAGGAAAACAAGGAGTGCAAGCGAGGTGAGCAGAAAGAGCAGTTCAGCCAGCATCAACATGGAGGTAAACTCCCCTTAATGGACCGTATCGATTAAGCGTGCAACCATTTCGATGAGGGCATTGAAATCAACAATAGGCTTTGTAAAATATTCATCAAAACCCTTCCCCATGTATTTCTCTCTGTCACCGACCATAGCATGGGCAGTCAGGGCAATAACAGGCAAGTGTTTTAAATTGTCATCTAAGCGCATAGATTCCAGTACGGCGACACCATCCATACGTGGGAGAGAAATATCCAGTAACACCAGCTCAACCTTTGCATCGGGCAATCCTGCCAGGGCATCTATCCCATTTTCATAACTTACAATCTCATATAGCGAACCAAGTATGGCTTCTGCCAGCATGAGATTATCAGGATTGTCCTCTACGATAGCTATGCGTCTCATAAACCTTCTAAAGCTCCTTTTAAATATTTCTGAAAAACCTTTTGGGCTGTTAATAATTCCGAGAGGAGGTCTGGCATGCTGCCTATTTGCTTTTCAATGGCAGCAGTTTCCATTAACTTTGAGATATTAGAAACTTTTTTTCCGCCAAGATTTCCCGCACTTGAGATGAGGGAATGGGCCGCATTTTTAATCTCTGAGAATGCCTGTGTATCAATGCCATGTGAAATGTTCTCCAGAAGTTGAGCTCCTCTGATCAAATACATTCCTACAAGCTCACTGGCTAACTTTGTTCCTCCCAGCTCCTGTAAGCGTCGCAGAAACAAGGGGTCAATATCATCAGAAGCCGTTGAGTTATTCAATTGATCGTTCATAGTTGCTCTTTAAAAATCATTTCTAGTATTAATCAAGTAATATACTTCAAAAAATGCTCATACATAATAATAGCATTGATCTACAGCCCATTTCAGGAGGGCTGATGATATATATAATTTCATAGTATGGACGTTAAGGTACATCCATGTACGCTGCCAGAATACTCTGTTTCTCAGCATTAGATAATTCATTCAGGGCAATGAGCTCGTGATTCCCACCTAGCAGATAGTGTCCGGTCAAATATCCCACAGCCCCTCCAACACTTATTGTAGTGATAAAATTTAAGGGGGTGTCCAGAAATGTGGCAAATCTCTCACTCAATGTCATCTCTTCAATGGAACCACGTTCCTTGAAAAAAAACCTCACTCCCAGATAACTTCCCAGCACCATGAGGCAGGGTGTGTATCTGTTGGCCCGACTGAATTCGCGAATCCCCGTGATCTCTGCCAAACTCAAATTTGTCCTGGTATAGACTCCTGGCAGAAAGGGTACATACTCCACAGAAACATTAAATTCTGAGACACTCACTACCTGGCAATCTTGGAGGGTTTTGTTGTTACCATAATAAATGGTAAGTGATTGAGCTAAAAGTCTTGATGGACCAGCGAGACCCAAGACAAATGTCAGCATAATGGCAATGGATGATGTTCTATACACGATAGACCCCCTATTTGCCTGAGCATAAATCGCTCAACGCATATAAAAATATCTATTCCTTAATCAGTGGATCCTCAAAACCCAGCCAAATATTAAAGTACTTGGACTGCTCCGGCGTCATCTCCTTCATGATCCTCAATTGATGGGTTACCTCTTCCTCTTTGTAACTAATTGTATCAAAAAGGGTAACATCCATTGTATCCCTCTCCACTTCAAAGGTGACCTGCATTCCTTCAGGTAGAGGATTACCAAAATCGTCAAAGTAAGTATCTAAGTAAATGCTTCGCTCTACTTTATCGCCAGCTTTGAAGCCAATCTCATCTTTCTTGCTGATCTTTTTAATGGTGCGTTTTCCACCTAAGGCGATATTGGTATATTTACCTCCATTATCACGTATGGGATGACGAGGCAACGATACTGTAGTATCTGTTTCATATATGACTCCTACATGCTGGAGAATCTCGGCGTAGGGCAAAGCTTCACGACCCTCAATATATTTTGTGAAAAAGTCTCTTAGATCAGGATGCACTTTGTCTGTGAATAGGTCGAAAACCATGTCTTCATCCATTGGGTTGGTTGGTCCATAATCGTTGATGAGTTCATACATCACATCAATGAGACGTTTCTGACCTTCTGTGAGGCGGATAATTTCTATATCCAGCAGCAATCCAAGTACAGCACCACGTTGATAAACCTGATTATAGTTTTTCTTGTAAGGTTTTTCCAGTACACCAGAGGACATCTCGGTAAAGCTCATTTTTTCGTGGGGGAAACTCTCTCCGTTTCGAATTTTTCTCTGGAGACGATTTACAACGAAATCCTTGGGAGTGAGCATGCCACCATTCGCCTGAATGATCAGTGACATATACTCTGTAACCCCTTCATACAACCACAAATGTTTAGACAGAACAGGCTCAGTGTAGTCCCAATTGTGGATATGCTGGGTCCTGAGATTGAGGGGAGTTAAAATATGCATAAACTCATGGATGGCGATATCTTCAATAATCTCAGATATGCCCTCGGTATAGCCTGGTCCCGGATCAGGGAGGTAATAAAATGATGATTTATTGTGCTCCAGAGCACCACCTACGGGCAGGCCATTTCGAATAACATATATGAGACCTTTTAGTATGAGAAATCTCTGATTATCCAGGATTTTTCCCAAGCCATATTCATCTGCGTAATAAATAAGATAGGCGTATTCCTCAGCGGGGAGGGTGTCAATATATGATCCAATGGCTGCCATGGAGGCATCAAGAGATTTTGTAATATCTGCTGCCCGTTCTGTATCGTCAGTTTCATGGGCAAAACCAACCATAACCTCAGTACTGTGGATATTGAAGCTTGACGTATCAGGTTTCCCAAAGAGAATGGGGCTATCAATGAGTTCATGATAGTCCAGGGCTGATATGGACACCTCTCCAACTGATTTAGAATTCTGTTTCAGGACAGTCATGGCATAGAGATGTTCTGGATAAAGGTATAGCATATCTACAGCTTTTTCTTCCTGACCTGCAAAATATCCAAATACACCACCGGCATTGATGGCAAACACCCGATCTTCAATAATGCCAGTACCGGCCATGGGCCAAATAGTTCTGGGATTCTTGCTGTCCCAGGTGGCCCTCACCCAATATTTGATGGATTTGATGTTATTAGCCGGAGTGACAATGAAGGTGTTCTTACCCTTTTTTTTCACCCGGAGTGCTTGCCCCTCTTGATCAAAGGCAGCCAGTTTATGAATGAATTTACCATAATTAGCTTCAGCATAGGTCCCTGGAATCATCCATGGAAAGTGGTAAACCAGTGTATCCTGACCAAAATCTTCACAAAACAATTCGACTTGGAAGCGGTTCTTCTCAATGGTGTTTAAATCAATGCGATAATCATACCTTGGACCACCTTCAGAGGCTGAGGAAACTGAGAATATCAGCAGGAAAAGAATTACTGATAAAAGACCTGCTCTGGGTGTTGTTGTTTTAGCTGTCGCATTCATGATTTATTACCTTTTTTAGAAAACCGAAACACATCATACAATCAAGGATATTATTTAGGGTATTTGACTTACAATGCAAAGCATCTTTTAAAATGCATCGGACTAAAATAAACAGTTCGCTAAGTATTCAAGGGAAGTATTTTTAGCTCGCTGGATCGGTATATTTCCCCATCAATCAATTACAGTTCAGCACGATTACCTATTTTTATCATGTATTGCATGGTTTATTATGGGAGTGCCATATAAGAAAAAACAGGAATACTAAACAATGACTGAAAAAACAGATATCGAGAGTCCAATCGAAATAAATCGAGGTAACCAGCAGGACATCATCCATACCCTGCGAACCGCGCAGCAGCACCAGGTCACTTTGAGTATGATCGCTGATCAAAAGGCTAATATCATCATCGGGTTTGCCTTGATTTTCTTTTCAGTTATTCAGTCACAGATATTTTCCGCGGAATTCCTAGATGCTATCTACTTTTTTCCCATAAGTGCCCTTGCCCTGACCGTGTTTATATCTTTTTTTCTGGCAATCATGGTAGTTTTGCCACGTTTTAAGCGTGGGCACGTCTATACCCAACCCTCCCAAATGCCCAATCCCTTGTTTTTTGGATTTTTTGCCTCCTTCACTCAGGCAGAGTATACAGACTATATGATGGATACTGTTAACAGTAACGAAGCAGCCCGTCGTTTGATGGTACAGGATCTGTATCAAATTGGCGTGGTCCTACAAAAGAAGTATGAACTTCTCAGATTCAGCTACTTGTCACTGGCCATTGGGGCCATTCTTTCAACAGTTGTTTTGGCCATCAAACTGTTTTTTGTTTGATCATATCAGATTGTTCCTGATCCAACGTCATCTCTGAAGGATAATATCTACAGATCCACGTCTCGAACCAGTTCCCTATAGCCATTTGGCTGCTGTAATCCTCCGATCCTGCAATACCTAAACTTCCATAATTTGGCTATGCTCATAGGGGATTTTCTGATTCAATATCAGGTATCCCCTTATGTCTATAATCATCTCTAGCTGTAATATGGTTCAAGCAAAAAATGCAGAAGGAGTTATGGATATGAGTACCAGGACAAAACAATATTTTAGTGGGTTTTCAAACGTGGGAGCAGGATTTTCAAGAATGGTGGATGGTTTTTCTCTGGTTGAATTAGTGATAGTCATTGTCATTGTCGGTCTTTCATCTGCAATAGCAGTTCCTATAGTTTCCATAAACGATACGAAGGCGAAATTGAGTGAGGCTGATGCAGCCATGACCAGTCTTCGAACACAATTGCGTATTTATGAGGAAAAAAATGGTGAATATCCTATAGAAGCTTCCGCAATAAATGTTATTGGGGCAGACTGGAATAATTTTAGCACCAATGCACTGAATGGAAAATATTTTGCGGATGGTTCCTACACCTACGAAAGTCTGGATGGAATGAACTTTACCTTAAGCTGTGCTGGTGGGTCAGTTCTCGATTCAGAACGTACACTAAACCAATCTGGAGTCTTCAACGGTGGCAACTAGTCAGACCACAACACATGCAGCGGAGTATCAATAATCACGGTTATACCCTCGTTGAAGTCATGATCGCTGCAACGCTCCTGGCGATCATTGTTTTGGGAACTTCACAATACTTTGTCCTCAGTCGCTGGGAAATCGAAAAGGGTATCAGATCTCAACTGGCCTGGGCCAATATGGCCTCCCGCATGGAAAAAGCGATTGACCTCGGTTTTATTTCTCTTCAAGATAGTCTTTCAGAATCATCGGTATCTCTGACCCTTAGTGGGATCCAGGGATACCGATCTACAATTGTTACAGCTATTGATGATAGTTCAGATGGTTTGGCCCCAGCAGATACCACCATTCCAGATATGATGAGAGTGGTTATAAATTTTGCCTGGTTTTCTCCAGAAAACATCAGTGACAGTCTGGTCTGTGTTTTTTCCAATGAAAGAACCTGGACATACTGATTGCCAAATTGATTAAAACCTCGTGAATTAAGTCATATGGAATTTTACTCACAGGTAGATCCCATCTAAAAATAGGGAAACAATTTTCTCCCTTATCAATGCCCATTCAATCCAGCCCCCAGCCCCCAGCCCCATTTATCCAAAAACCAAACACTAATCCTTTGCAAAGAATGTTTTCGCCATTTCAATCTCCCTTGCATGAATTGGTGGAATTCCACCACTATCATTAGATATATTTAACAAACGGGGGATTTCCCCCTTCTTCATCATTGGGAATTAACAAATTATGGTGGATACCCACCGTTATTTTAAATATATCCCAAAAATCGGGGGAAATCCCCCATCAATATCAGGAATCCCCTCATATCTGAGAATCTCTCCGTGCGTAACATAGTGCAAGACGCAACCGCATAAGGAGAGTGCATCATGTTAGTAGCAGTATTAATGGTTTTCGTAATTTTCTCATTCACAGGTGTGGCTGTATTGAATGTATCATATCTTTCAAGCTCTCTTTCAGCCGAGACTGCAAACAATATCAAATTACAATATGCCATGGAATCTTCAATCAACGAATCCTTATGGCGTATCAACAATGGTCCCGATAGTCTTATTAACATAAATACTGATGGCATTACAACTGAATTTGATCCAGTACTGAACATCCTCTGTGTAAAAGTTGATAAATTTCAAATGGAATCTGAAATACTCCTGAATCTATCGGAAGATACTCATTTCGATCGAGCCCTTGCCTCTGATGAAACCATCGAAACCAACGGAACAGAAACGGATATGGATGAAGAAAATCGCAGCCGTAACTTCACCTTTATGCCTGAAGTTGATCTAGACTACTTTACTGATAATGCTGTCGCTGTCCATAGTAACTGGTTTAAAAGTTGGAATGGAGACAGTGAACATGAAGATGATGAGGCTTTTGCAGAAGGGATCCATATTTTTACTGGTTCATTTATAGAGTTAAGAGATATGGAACTGACGAATTGCACTCTGGTATTCACTGGACGATTCGTGATCTTCTCAAATAGCAATCACATCAACGCGCCAGTGCCAGCTGACAGTGCTGATGCGCTACCAGCCCTCGTTTTTACTAATCCCAGTAACTATTTTTTAGTGTCTGCTGAGGGTTCTCAGAATGAAAAAGAAGATGTTATCAATGGAGCCATCTATACTGCTGGGACTATTATTTTGAAAAAAGGCGAGCTGAGCGGACCCATTGTGGGAAAAACCATTTCCTTAGAAGATGGTGCAAGCTATTCAAATGATATCAAGTTCAGAGATACAGAGCACCCCTGGTTTTATCGTTGGACTGCTGGTTTCAAACAAAAGAACCATTATGACTGGCCCAAGCAGATCGGTCGCTGGAGAACGACTAAGTGGGGCAAAAAACATATCGAAGTCTAAGCCACTTCACATATTTGCATAGTAAAAAGATCCTCCTACCAGGGGGATTTTTTTTGTTCAACAATCACTCAAATCAATTTCTTCTGATGATTATCCCCCTAAAAAAGAGGATTTATAGGAAAAGTGAAAAAAGGTATCTCCTCTCCTTCTTTTAGGAATCCCCTCATATCAAAAAAGTAGCTCCTGCGTAACATAGTCCAAGCAGCAACCGCAAAAGGAGTTTGCACCATGTTAGTAGCCGTCCTCATGATATTCGTAGTCTTTTCCTTTACCGGTGTTGCAGTGCTCAATGTAGCGTACGTTTCAACTGCCAGCTCAGCTGAGACTGTTAACAATATCAAATTACAGTACGCTATGGAATCTTCAATCAACGAATCCTTATGGCGTATCAATAATGGTCCTGATAGTCTCATCAATGTTGAAGCCAATGGAATAGCTACCGAGTTCAATCCTCTTTTGAATGTGCTAAGTGTAAAGGTTGAAAAATTCAATATGGAATCAGAAATTTTATTAGATCTGTCTGAGGATACTCACTTTGATAGAGCACTTGCTTCAGATGAAGCCATCAACGCCAATGGTTATGATTCAGGAGTTGATGAAGAGAACCGCAGCCGTTTCTTTACCTTTTTACCTGAAGTAGATCTGGATTATTTCATGGACAGTGCAGTTGCTATTCATAGTGAGAGTTTTCATACATGGGATGGCGGTGGTAAACATAGAGACGACGATGACTTTGAAGATGGTATTCATGTTTTCACCGGTTCTTTTATTGAGTTCAAAAAAATGCATCTTTACAATCACACACTGGTCTTCACAGGTCGGTATATATTCTTTAATGAGGACAATCATATTTCTGCTCCCGTCCCACAGGACACTTTATATGCATTGCCAGCACTAGTATTCAGCAATCCAGATAACTATTTCGAAATTGAAGCCGAAGGTAAACACTACAGAAAAGAAGATATTATCCTTGGGGCTATCTACACTGCCGGTACCATTATTTTGAAGAAGGGTGAGATCAGTGGACCTATTGTTGGAAACACCATATCAATGGAACACGGTGAACAATACGAAAACTTTATCGACTTCAAGGATACAGAATACCCTCAGTACTATCGCTGGCACAAAGGCTTCAAGGGTAAGAAACATTATGATTGGCCCAAGCAGATAGGTCGCTGGAAAACCAAGTCCTGGAAGAAAAAGCATCATAACGCCTAATTTTCCTGACAGACTGTATAAGAAAATCCTCCTTTGAAGGGGGATTTTTTTTGGTTCAAAAAGAACTACCTGGCAACCAGGACATCAAAGAAGGGCAATCTCCCACCCATATCAGGTATCCCCTCATATCTAAAAACTACTCATTAGCTAAAATAGTCCCAGGCCAGAATGTATGAGGAGAATACAACATGCTCGTCGCTGTACTAATACTTTTCATAGTTTTTTCATTTACAAGTGTAGCTGACTTGAGTGTTTCCCTTGCATCAAATTCTGGTTCCATGGAATCTGCGCGAAATATCAAGCAACAGTATGAAATGGAATCCAGCATAAATGAAGCCTTGTGGCGCATCAATTCAGGTGCAGATGAGCTTGTCAATCTGAAAGCTGACGGGGTGACCATAGCCTGGGATTCTGAAAAATATCTTCTCTCTATCGGTACTGAGAATCGTCAGAGAGAATCGGAAATCCAGCTGGATCTAACCGAGAGCACTCCATTTTCAAGCGCCATAGCCTCAAGGACACCCATCCAGACAAACGGCTATTTTGCCGATGTTGAAGAAGAGCATCCGGTTCAACAGGTTGACCTGATTCCCACAGTTGACCCGGCATACTTTATAATAAATCGAGCCTTTATACATCACGGCGATCAAACCACCTGGTCAAAAAAAGACCTTCAGATCGAAGGAATCCATATATTTCTCGGTAACAGCGTGGAAATCAGCGGTCTAGACCTGGAAAACAGCACCCTTCTCTTTCTGGGAGATGATATAACTTTTAGAGGGAGCAACACCATTAAGGCACCTGCACCTGTCGACTCTTTACCTGCAGTACCTGCAGTGGTGTTTATGAATCCGCATACAAAATTCACCCTCAGGTATGGGACTCATGTCGAGGGGGCTGTTTTCTGTGCTGGTCATCTGGACATTGAAAATGCTGCACTCACAGGTCCAGTCCTGGCCAACTCCGTTACCCTCACAGGTAATGTGGATTTCAGAGATGACCTTCATTCCGACTATTACAGGTGGAATATGGGCTTTGGCAACCAGCATGACTATGATTGGCCAAAGCATGTGGGTCGCTGGAGATCAGTTAAATGGAATAAGCCGATATCCTAAATAACTGCTCAAATAGAATTCAAAGCTAACTACAATCTTTTCCAATAAGTATTAATTGATTTGATAGCCCAGGTTGGAACTATTTACATGATAGGTTGAAAACCAATCCATCATCGCAAGAATTGCAGGCAAACCAGCGGTTGCATGGTTCGCATCAGGGATACCCACCAACTCAACCACACCGGCTCCATTTTCGCTAAGATTCGCAACTGTAGCCTCGGCAATCGTATAGGGTACGGTTGAATCTGCCATCCCATGGTAAAAACGGGTTGGCGTGACCGGTTCCCAATCCAGGAGGTTGTTTTCCTCAAAAACAGAGGAGTATTCAATCTCGGTTCCATTATTAAAGCTCTCAAGAAAATCAGAACTTATCATTTCTGAGATCGATTGAGGTAATTGGTTGTTGATCTCAAAAAAATCATATTCACCGTTATAAAAATCAGCTATCTGCAGATCATAAGGTGAATCAAACACCACCGATAGATTGTCCAACCCATATATCTCTTCATAGGCAACAAACATAAACCCGATATATGCTGGCCAATCGTAGCTATCATTCCTCATTATTAGTCTGGCCGTACCACTCAAATCATAGGGTCCCGCCATAGGAGCAATTGCTGTAAGAGAAAACTCATCACTCAAATCTGATTCAATTTTCCTCTGTGTCGCTAACGTGGCATAGCCACCTTCAGAATATCCAGTTAAATAGAGTTGGTCCTGCAACTCTATACCTTGATCAAGACAATAAACCTTTGCCGCCCTGATCAGATCAATGACGGAGTTTGCCAGAGATTCAGCATGCATGTAGGGGTGTATATCATAGGATTCACCGAAGCCTGCATAGTCGGGGACGAGGGTGATATATCCCTGTGAGGCTGTATATAGAGCCGTCATTCCTGCAGATGAATTCAGTGGGTTCTCTGAAGCGACTGCCGTTCGCTTGGTAACAGTACCATGTTGGATACTAAGGAGAGGGTGCGATTCATTGTCAACAGGATAGATGAGGGCTCCAGATAACTCTATGAGCTCCTGGTTGTGATCTGGTGACATGTAGGTGATTTTTTTAGCCAGAATCGAGTATGGAATTGATCCAATTTCAGCAAGACCCATATTTTGTAATACCTGAGAAGCTTCCTCAGGGCTGTACTCGTGAATATGAGTAACGTTGACAATATCTCCTGCAAATCTCTCAAGGGGCTTTGAGTCAGGTTCATCGCAGGCAATGAAAATGATGGTGAAAATGAATGCCGTAAAAATCCTGATTGGTTCAAGGTGTTTCATATCTCTCCCTCCTTCAGATTGATGCGGCGAAGCGAGAAAATATACAATTCTCCGTTTCACGGAGATCCATGCTATTCTTTTAGTGGAGGTTTATCAGGTTGAGTGGCGCTTTTGCTGTAAAAAGTATGAGAAGAGGGGTTGTCTCAGGAAGGTTGAGTTCCTATTTCAGGTAAAGCATCTTGATTGAGCCTTTATGCACGCCTGCTTCCACTCTCAGGAAGTAAAGACCTGTTGATACTGATTCTCCAGCAACATTCCTACCGTCCCAGATCTGGTTGTGCCATCCTGCAGCTTTTACCCCCGAAAACAAGGTGGCTACTTCCCTACCCTGTAGATCATAAACCACCAACGAAACCTCAGTTTGGGCAGCCAAACCATAGCGAATACTTGTAGTGGGGTTAAATGGATTCGGGTAGTTTTGGGATAAAGAAAAATGCTCAGGAAGCAAGGACGCTGCTGGGTTGAGTGCCACTGGATCAGCGGTTCCCGGTGAACCATGAATCATGCTGGATGCCGCCCAGTTTGCCGCATCATTAACGTCTTCATTCTCAGCTGCCCCCGTCCAGGTCAATGAGGGTCCATCGCCATCTGGTGTTTCAGGCCAGGGTGATGTATCATCATATCTTAAATTGATTAGCGTATCTGCATTTGTGGTTTCAAGCACCACCCTTTCACCAGAGTTATCCAACTGCAGATTGAATTCATCAAAGGCTGACATGCTGTAACGTTCCTCAAATAAAGCTGCGTTGGAGGCCAGGACAAGATAGTCCTCACTCTCCAGGGTCGTCCCAACTGGAAAGGTATACTCGATACCATTGGTAAAAGTAAGTAACGATAAATCGAGAGGATAAGGACCTGGGTTGTAGAATTCCAGGAATTCATAATACTTACCACTGGTCGCTCCCTCATCCAGGGGATGGTAATGAATTTCAGTGATGCGCAGTGGACTTAAATCGCCACCATGGTGTATGGTAAGTTCATGGAGAGCGCTCCAGTCACCACCACTATACAGGCGAGCCATTAATATTGATGTGGCATCAATATTGATCAACTCGTGGTTTACTGCAGCCTGGGCAGAGGCTGAGAAACCACCGCCGACATTCCGTGGGTCACTACCATCCAGGGTGTATACAATTGACCCAGAACTTCCCTCAGACAGCTCCAGCTCGATACTGATTTCACCTTGAATCTGTATTATACTTTCCGCTATTGCAGACCCATCAGTCTTAAAGAGCGGAGGGTCAAAACCAGGATATAGTTCAGCTATCTCAAACTGATCCAGAACTATGGCACCACGAACTGGGAAAAAGTCATTGATGATTTGATTGATGGCAGGTTCCCAGGCATTGAATTTTGAACGCTGGAGATCACCCCAACGCATGGATTCTCCAATGATGGCCAATTCGATATCCTCAGCACTTCGACTGAATATCTCAGCCAGAGTTCCAGGTTGCAAGACACCGTCATTATAAAAATGTTTGTAAACCCGGTCTGCAAACCTGATTCGATATTCGAGACTCTCGGAAAGTCTGGCATGCAGCCATTGGGGGTGAAATGTTTCAAATCTATCCACAGACATACTAATATTAACCCTATCCTCATTTACACCAACTCCTGGTGAGTGAGGATTTACCAACAGGGTATGCTCAGAATCGTGGGCTAGAAAAATAAAGCCGTCATTGGAAGTCCGATCATAGATGGCATAGAAGTTATTAGGACTCATGTTGCCTCTAAACTTGCTTACAGGTCCGTCAAAATTTCCAGTATAAAAAATGATGATCATATAATCTATGAGGTTGTCAATATCCACCAGTCGCGTCCCGGCTGCATCTGGTGAGCCATCAGGCAGGCGACCTTCCAGGGCGAAATAATTTTCAACTGGTGCAAAGCCTGCTTCGCTGGCATTCCAAACGGCTTCCCAGGCGTCTAAATTGCCATCTGTAGCCTCAATCTCATACAGGTTCCAGTCTTCCCCAACATCTACCTTGACCACATCATAATCATCATCATCTCCGCCCAAATAGCTCTCGGCAAATCTGGCTTCTGGACGTTCCTGAGATTGGAAAAGACCCCAATACATCCCATTCAAATAGAGGTGATAGTAGCGACTTCGGGTGTAGGGATTGTGCATTTCTGCCTGTAAATCTCTTGAGAACACATCACGATTCATGGTGTTTTCATGGATGAACCCGTTGCTCCAGGCATAATTTTGACTGGTACGTAAATCAAGTTTCCTGAATTCATCAACACCTTCGTCGCCAAACAGTGGAAAAACGAGTCTATCCTCGCCATAGTCTTCTCTAAAAAACAGCCGAAATGCATGTTTGGGAAAATAGTGATGTCGGCTCCAGCCCCCGCGTATGCGAAAACCAGCGTTTATCTGAAAACCGGGGCTTCCATCTGGATTTAGTAACTCTACTGAAACTGGCCGTTCCCACTCCCTGCCATGAAATTCTGGATTGACATAAATTCCCACGGTCTCATCAAAGAGATTATCCAGATCGGTGACCAATGATATGCTGGGAATATCCAACAATGCATCATCAATCAGTTCACTATAGAGAACATCATTTACCACCTCCTGATTAACAGTGTAATCCAGGATCTGGTTGTTGGGGTGCCCGTTTGGCCAGTCGCCACCAGGATATGATTGGGTTCTTACTTCTTCGATAAAGAGATATGTTTTGGTGGCAACCCAGGATTGTTGAACACTGCCATCAAACACGACTGCCCGTACAAGCACACCAGGTGTATTCCCCCGGCCACTGCTGACATCCTGGGGATCTATATTGATCTGGACAGGGGCACTCGCAACTTGAGTTGAGGAACTGAGCAAGGGATCGGATCCATCCAGGGTATACCATATATCTGCATCCTCCAATGCCGTGGTCAAATCGAGATAGAAGTTATCGGTGTGAAACGACGTTTCTGTTGAGAAACTGACATGGTAATCATATTCCGGGAAATTGACAGATACATCAACCTTCTCCGATGTACCAATCAAACCCTCATTATCCCTAGCTGTGGCAATGAGGTCATATTTGCCTATTTCAGGTTGTTCCCATAATAGTTCGTAGGGGGCAATGGCATCTTCGCCAATTTTTTCATTGTCAGCATAAAATTCAACCAGCCCAACAGTTCCATCTGAATCAGACGCCAGCACAGTTATCTGGATATCATCACCCAGAACAAAGTCAGTGTTGTCAGGGGGAGAAGTTATTTCTACCTGAGGAGCTTGTTGGGCAAAAAGTTGCGTGGAGAGGAGCAGCAAAATGAGCAAATATGCATTCAGCAACCTAGCACTTGTTGAAAACAATGAGTTCAATTTCTCCTCCCGTCATCTTTGACAGCGGAAATTAAGATATGACACGACCTGTCCAAAGGGGGTTCACTTAAAACCAGCTATTTATTTTGAGGAAGATTAGCGGAGCAGGACGTTTTTCTGGGTTGCCATGAATTCTGGAGTAGCCACGGTGATGATGTATACTCCGCTTGATGCAGGAGCACCTGAATCGTCCAAACCGTTCCACATGAAGGAAGCCTTACCCTCTGATTGATTCAGAATCGATTTTGACCAGACTTGTTGACCTGTAGAATTATAGACTCGTATCTGCAGATCTGCTGGTACCCACAATTCAGTTTGAATCGTCAGCGTGGGATTAAAGGGGTTGGGATAGGTATTTATCAATAGTTCAGGAATGACTTCAGCTGGAATCGGATCTGCAATGGAAGTGGGATAAAAGGGTGTTCCAAAGGTCCAATCCACACCAGAGATTCTGATATCATGTCCATTACCGCTCATGTCATGGAGACTGTCGCCCCCGCCCTCGTTCATGGGCCAATACAACTGTAAACCTGTTTCATCTCCATTAAGCATAGAGTTCATGTTATGAAATATTTCGCCAGGAGAACGAACATCATTCCAAATCCGCACCTCATCAATCACACCCATAAAATTCATCATTCCCTGAGGGAGTGAACCAAGCTCGAATCCCTCTGATGAATTGTTACGAATTGGACCTGAGGGAGGCACGATATATGATATTTCCTGCTCTATACCATTTATATGTATCCTCGCCTCGCTTGTAGCTGAACTGTAGGAAACAGCCAGGTGTGTCCATACATCCAACACGATTGACCCGACTGGTGAAAAACTATGACTTACCCCATCGTTATGTCGGAGTTGAAAAATTAAACTTCTATCACTTGCTGAGGGATGATCCTGGATAATGAATATCCAGATGCTTGGTTTATAAAGAATGGTTCCAATATAATTTGGTCCGCCACCCCATCCATTGGGTTTGATCCAGGCTTCAAGAGTCAGGGATTCAGAAAAACTGAGTTGAGGTGATGGTGGAACGTTTGTCTCATTCAGCACCAGGCTAAATTCAAGCGCACTCTCCCCTTCACGAAAATGCCCGAGGGTTTGATCCCAGCTACCGTTGAGTTTCAGTTCCTCAGAACCTTGGTTTGAACTACTAAATGCAAATGAACCCATGCAAATTATAGCGACAAGGGCAATCATCCACCTCTGAGAAAAACCAGCCCTGTTATAGTCTCGTCTGGTCACGGAATTCAGCTCCCCATTCATCTAAGGTCCAGATTGGATCGCTTCAATAAGGATGATAATATCCATGATATCCACCTGTGCATCTTCAGAAAGGTCAAATCGTTCAAATTGCTCCTCAGACATCTCTTCGATCTGAACAGCAAAGTCCATCAAGCTGATAACATCGGTTATGTTGAGCTGATAATCCTGATTTATATCGCCCCAGGGCAACTCACCTGGTGCAATATCCATGGATACCATGATATTGCCTCTGGGATAATTGGGTGCGCTGGTTTCGATATACATGGGAATCTCGTAATGACCATGAATCTGACCTATGGAGGAAGCGTTTAATAAAAAAGCTGTACTTTCGCCAGGATCCACCCGTCCATGCCAATTAGAAGCAGAAAACCATTCCATCGGTCTCAGGATGGCTATTGCGGTCCCAGATTCCAGTGGCGTTGTTTCGTTATGGTGAATGGTTAATCCAATATTCCTTTCAGCATTTTGCATCCCAATGGTTCCAGATGTGGTTGAGGCATCCATGGATTGATATTGGAAGATGATCATGCCAACTTTGTGCAGGACAACCTGAAAAGTATAGTATTGTGAGGTACCCCATTTGGGGAAATTCTTCCAGGTGATAATGCACTCATCCTGGTCATTGGTCCAATAATAAATACTACCATTGGGATCCTGATCGTTATTCAAGTCATCCCACCAGGGAGCAATCATGGCTGGGGGACTCATTGGGTTGGGCAAAGCTGTGTTTAACCAGGGAGAAAATGAGCTCTCAAAGCTGATGGTCCCATTGCTGCCAATATACATTTCCCCATAATTATGCTCATAAAATGGGAATTCAAATCCTAAGGATATTGGACCGATACTACTATCATCGGGATCACCAACCCACTCAACAAGGTTCCCTTGTGTTTCAATATCATACCATGTATAGATGGGTCCATCCTGATCTACATCTCGTCTCCACTGGTAGCCAAAGGCATCCTCTCCTTCGCGGATTCCAGATGAAACTGGTGGAGCATCAGGGGTTTCCTTGGTAATGTTTGAATCGAAAACTGCCGGAGGAGCTTGAGGCATTCGATTGGATTCCACATCAAGACTGATGGCATAGGCGACAGGAGCTTCACCTGTGTTGATAATCATGATTGAATCACTTGATGTGCTCCAGGGATTCAGCTGAAAATGAATATTAGTGGTGTTCAAGGAGACACTTGCATCTTGGAAAACTGTCCCTTTGTCGGTGGAGAAAAGGATTGCGGTATTATTTCTCAGGAAGGCCACGCTGGGATCATTTACATTGTTGTAGGAAGCCAGAAGCCCGCTTCTGCTATCAGGAGATTCTATGCCAATGGTGGCAAAATTTGCCAGAATATCGGTGTTTTGATAAAGATTATACTGAAACTTGATATCATTGTCACTTGATTCTGTGGGGTACATATCCGTATTAAAAATAATGAGCTCAAAGCTGAGCAGATCATGCTGGTATATATGGCTCACGTTGCTCCACTCAATAATAAATTGACCCGCATCTCCTGCGGTATGCTGGTAAATTTGTCCAAACTCGGTGACCAGATCATCCCAGAATGGAGCTAACATGCCAGGGGGACCAATGGTGGAAGGAATGATGCGATTGTGAAAGTTGAAGACATCATGCTCACCAAATGCAGCCCAGCCATTGCTACAGACCGTAATATTTGTGAATATCTCTCCATAATATGTGACGGGGAAAGGGAGATTGATAACTGCCGAGGCATCATTTTCTTCATGCGTATCAGTGATGCCAATCAAAGTGCCTGATCCACCCAAGGTTGGATCAATTTCAACCCATTCATAGGACTGGGCTTTGGAGAAGCTCAGGTCAAATTCATCAAACATACGATAACCATGATCATCAGCCTGTGAAGGACCAAAGCGAGTTACATCTCCAATCTGAACATTCACCTCGATAGTGTCCGTCCCATTAGGGGTTGTGCATTCAAAGCCGACGTTAATACGTTCTCCTGGAAAAATTTGATCGCTAAAGACAACCTGGAGGGCATTTTCTGTTTCATCAGTAGCATCAATATCAATTTCTGGACATGTCAAGGGATCACCAGAAAAGGTTAACAGGTCATGGGCAATTGGGGAAAGGGTCATGGGACCAGAGATGGCTCCCCCTCGGTTTATCATTTCAATTTGAAACTGAGCCGAATCGCCGGCAAGTACATTGCCGCTGAGTAAGATAAAATCTTGAATATCTAATTGGGGGGCTTGCACTGAGATATGCTTTTGCCAGGTCCAGATCTCACCGTCCCCTTCAACCTCAAGATCAATAATGGTCGTCGTACCATGGGGTATGCCCGCATCAGCGGTGAGGTTAACCGTGATGGGATCCAGAACGCTATTCGCTGGTACTGACTCAACAATAATTTGGGAGGTCACATCAACACCTGAGACCTGAGAGGAAAATGAGAACTCCACATTGGTCATGGCTTCGCCGTGGTTATAGAACTCCAGGTTCATTGGTGCCGTATGTCCCGCACCAGGGAGGGCATCAGGATCAAGGGTCCACCCTTGGAGTGTCAATCTCTGAGTACTTTCAACAATGGGGATGGCAGCCAAATAGGGGTAGAGATTCTTCCCCGTAACTGTTACCAGAAGTTCATCGCTCCCTCCAGCACTGAACGGCAGGCTGATCATCCCATTGGCATCGGAATATGCTCCAATGGCATTGTCATCATTAAAGAGGGAGACATAAGCTTCGCTGATGGGAGAACCATCATCGCTATGGACAGTAATCCCTATTGAATTCTGCGCGGAGCTGAGCGTATCCGCATGAACCACATTCAGTAACTGTGGGACTGCTGTCCACATTTGCATCCCTGGATCACCCAATAGATTGTAGACATGATGATAGAATTCGGCGGTTTGCTCGAAGGGAAAGTAAGTGTTTTGATGATAGTTGCGCCAGAGTTCATATTTGCCAGCCCAGAGCGCTTCACCCAGAACCTGAACGTCAGAATCAAAAATAGCTGAATAGATACCTATATCTATAACATTGTTAAATTGAGTATGCGTATACAACTCACTGGGACCAAAGAAGGCCACAGCTCCTCGGGGGACATTTGCGGTTCCAATGCGAGTCCAAACTTCTCCAAAGCAGGGATCCTCACCAGCGGCAAAATTGCCACCGCCACAAACCACCGAGGTAATTATAGGTGTCTTACCACCATTATTAATTGATCCATATATATCGCCAATTGAAAAATCTGGACCTGCCCAAGCTGTATAGAATCCATATCCCCGATAATTAACAAAACCCACACCCTGGTTAATGGGGGTGGAAATAGCACTTGGAGATGATACTTCGGGGTGATAGGCAGTATAGACCTCATCATAGCCATTTTCTATGAGCTTATCAGCCACCCATTCTTTGGTTGCCTGTGTAGAGGCTGCTCCCAAAGTAGTGGAAATCATGAGGGCACTTTCAAACCAGGCTGTTTCATCTATAGGGGGAGTGACCTCATACCGAACGATTTTAGAAGTGAAAGTAATCAACTCAGAGATGGTATCTATGGACAGTCGACCCACCATGAGTTCAGGAAAAGTATCATCACCATCAAGTAGTGAGTAAGGGTGGTCCCCTATCAAATAGTCGCCCCAACTATTTTGGATATAGAAACCTGGCATACCCTGATCTGAATCACCAATCAACAGCAGGTAATCAGGTTGATGTTCCCAGGTATCCCAAGCGGTCTGGATATAGTTCTTGATGGCGTTTCTGGATGTACCTGTTACTGAGGTTGTTACCACTGTGACCTCATAACCGGCTCTCTGCTTCCAGGACGTCAAGATTTGGAGATAGGGTTCATAGAGAGGGGGGGTAACAATAAGGTAGTGACCTTTCCTGGGAAATTGTCCAGTAGGTGGCACGATTGAACGCATGCCATTTTGAACAAAAGTCTCCAGATCATCTCCCAGTTGAACACCATGCAATTCAAACTCCATGGTCAGGGGCACTTGAATGGTATGGGTGCGTGAGTCAAGATTGACTGGATGAAGTGTAATAGGAAGAAATTGCCGACCTCGCATGAATACTGGATCGCTTAGCATGAGTGTCTCAGACGACGCACCTGATGATTGAGAATCATCATAAAGGGTTGAAGTGATTAGAGATGGTTCTGAATCTAAATGTCCTTCAGAAACGGTCTTTAGACGAATATTTTGTAGAACTACATCCTGGCGCTGAATAGCTTCGATACTGATATCTTGTGCTGAACTGATGGGTATCATCTGGGTTGTCATGGGAGTTGCAGGATCGCCAGGTGCCCCGGCTATGCCCCAGCCGTATTTTGTAAAGAGATCGGGATTTTCAAGCATGGTTTGCCACTGGTCTGGAGTAACATGTTGAAAATCAAGTTTAATCCTGACTCCTCCAGGAATTGAGTTTAATTCCATCTTTGGCAGGTATTGATCTGCAGCCCCAAGAAATTGGAGTGTGATTAAAAGGCTGATTATAATCTTTACATTTTTCAGCATAGTGCCTTCCCAAAGGAAATATTAAGGTAGTAATTTAGGTGTTAGTGGCAAGGGTAATTAAATCACAACTTTGTTATTAGCTCCTTGTGTGGATTAAATGGATTCGGAATAACATGCCCTGGGTAAGAAAAAAAAGCCCCTGATTTTGGTCAGGGGCTTTCTCTTTCGTAATATGAGTATAGATCTATTTAAGCAGTAGCATCCGCTTCACATGCTGTTCACCATTTGCTTCCAGCATATACAGGTAAGTACCTGCAGGGAAATCAGCAGCATTGAAATGAACAATGTGCGTTCCTGCAGACTGGTAGGTGTTTACCAGCTGACTAACAGTAGACCCGCGCATATCATAAATCACAAGACTTACATGACCTGATGTAGGCAAACCATAGCTAATAGTTGTGCTTGGATTGAAGGGGTTAGGATAGTTCTGGTTAAGCGTATAGGCATCCGGAATCATTGCCATATCCTCAGTATCCTCATCGCTGTTTAGCCGTTTAGCATTATGGACATGAAAGTCTAATTTATTAAGAGAGACTTTGGCTAGTTTGAAAGCTTGAAAGGAGCATCAAATGAATCAAAAGTCAGAGTCTGAAAGACGCGTAAAAGAGATACGCAGGA
>JADHVL010000020.1 GCA_016784025.1 Fidelibacterota bacterium
CAAAAAACGCTTGCAGGGCGCAAGCGAATCAATCTCAAACAGCGACACCAGGAGGTGTCCGCAACATGATTAGGAAGCCAAGGAAGTCTCTCTTATTTTATTGTCCAAACTGTGCCAAATGTTCAAATGACTTACAAGTTCCACTACCATCAGCATCGTGATAAACGAAGAAATCAAAGTCACCAGTAGTTGCAGACTCTGTCGCTCCAATGGTGTAGGTGTCTTTACCATTACCAGTATTGGTCAGCGTCACAGCATACAGGGTTGAGTCCATAGCTGAGACAGCGTTGGCTAGATTTCCACCAAGACTCACACCAGCTACTTGACTCACTGTTGTTTGTACCACAGCTGAAGAGACTTCAGTCATGGGATTTCCGTTGGCATCATTGTAATTACCAAATGCCTGGTTCTCGATTACAGTACCGGCCGGTGTTATGGCAGCACTCGTTGTAGCAACAAGTCCCATCAGGACTATTGCGACGATTAAGAAGCGTGTAGGTTTCATTTTAAACCCTCCTTTTGTTAGCTTCTGTTTGTGTTTCATATCTTTGGATTCCATACTGGAATCGTTGTATAAAAAAGTTTTGTTATTCATTTGTTCACCACCACGAGGAATTCCATGGATGACACATCACCAGGATCAAGATTTTTTGATATGTTCCACTTGATATGGGTGATCATTTCTGGTGTTGCATCTCGCTTAACCAGAATGCCCTTTGAATTTCTCACTGTATAAAATGGAGGCCATGCCATGTAGGTGTTGCCCTGATTCATCGAGTAGGTGATCTCAGTATCTGCGCCTCTGGCAGTGTTCGGGACATATGTCACACCAGCAGGAATAGGATCAACAATCTCAGGATTCGTCATCAGGCCGTCACCAACATTTGAAGCGGTAAGGACATAACGAAGTGTGTCTCCAGGGCTGTAATTAACCAGGGAAGCATCCTTCATTTCAGCTGCAGTCAGGTTGACTTTTACATCGTCAATATGAATGTCCAGCTTTGGAGTGCCCTGGCCCATAACCACCGAAAGAGTCATAATAGCATATATTGCGTATTTTGTAATACTGCCTAACACATCTTTCATTTTTCTCTCCTTCAACTCGATTTGATTACCCACCAGATTGTGCTCCATTTCATCTTGTGCTGAAGCTTTTTGTGCTGATTTATCACCCATTCCTGATGTGAGAATTGTCACATTAAAAATGGATTTAATCATCTGGTCAGTGTGATTCTGAACCGAAGTTTTTCTATTTTTCCAAGCCCCTACCGGACTGCTGTTCTCAGCATTCGTCCCGGCAATTGCGATCTCGGATGATTTCAGCCAATACGTTTTTTGGGAGACAGAAGTTTTCTCTCTCGATGTTTGGCCACTATATGTTTCGTTTCTCGTTCTCATAGTCTCTTCCTTATATAAGTCAAATGACATGCCACCCTAAAACACACCACTTATCATACTGTTTATTATGTTTTTAGATTTATTTTTTTAGCTAGATATATGGAACAACGAATTGGAGTGTCACAATTATTTGACGAATACTGTCATATTTCGCATATTTTTATTACATCACCTGGAATATTGCAAAATTTTCAGCCAGTAGATTTCGTCTCATTTTAGCTGGTGCTGGGCAAGGATTTCATCAAATCATGCACTAAACATTCATTCATTTTCAGCCACCAATTCTAGCTTGTTTGGAAAAATGATCTGAAAGGAGAATTGAGATTTTTTCCATTCCTGGAGATGATATTTTGGGATGATTTTAAACACGACAATTATCAGATGTGATATATTTTGTACTCTGAAGTGACCCAGATTTCAATACCTATTTCTAATTTTTCTGGAGACTTTCGAAGTGAAAATAAGCTGATGGTCGCATCATTTTTAACTCGTGATATAATATGCTCATTATAACATTTGCTATTAACATGTTTACCGTCTTGTATTCCACTCATCCCAACACAATAAAATTGGTGAGTTATTTTATCATTTATATTTAATTTTTGAGAAAAATTTCGACAAGTCAGAAGTCCTCTTGTGGAGAGGTATCTCATCGAGTTCAAAGTGACAATCCTGTTTTAGGGTAACTGCTGTACAGCACCATGTTGAGATGATAACCTCCATATTTCATCATTTTTCACAGGACAGCAGGGGTACCTCTGCGCAGCCTGTTCAAATCCTCGAAATCATTGTTCAGCACCGTATCATAGTGCTCACTAAACTCTATTATACTTTATATATTCGCAAAATATTTAAACTTATCAGTCCAAAGTCCCTTATCATATTTATGTGCATAATGTAATATGTGCTTTTATGTAGCTACCGTTAGTAACTATTAATTACAAACGGAATCTCTCTTCCTACCATTGTTCTCCTCAAAATCCTTAAAATGCCCTTTATATATATAGTGGAATCAATATATATAATTTCCCTGTTCCCATAAAAAGCCTTCTACGAAACGCCTTCCACCCCACACATGAATAATTTGCTCTCTTACCACGACTCTATTTTCATGAAATAAAACAAACCCCATAGTCTTGTCCCCATCAAACTTTTTGACTGCTTCTCACCTGTGCTTCTGCACAATATCTTTTGATTTATTTCTCAAATAATGATCGGTTATTTCTCTGGATGTTACTATATCATTATGATATTGCATTATATCGAAACATGATTTTACCAATTCACTATCACCGATGCCACCTTACTTTATATCCATATAATACAATATGTTATATCGAATTTATGTGTATTGGCATACCTCTTGAGTGTATAGTTGGCATAATGACGCTGCAAAAACATTGAGGAAACAAGATGATTAGAGATATTGGAAAGGTTAAAATCAGTGATGAGTTTCAGAGCACATCAACTAATTCTTTCCATCTCTATGTCAACTATCCACAGCTGTTTTTGACCTAGCTTCCTGTATACATAGTCAGATTTTATCGCATCGGATAATCTCCACTGACTTGCCCCCTTGTAGATTCCCTGTCTTCAAGGGGGTTTTCTTTTCTGAAACCAAGTTTATTGTTCAACTCTCAACCACTCCATATATATTGGACAAGTAATAAATGTTTTCAATTACAGAGGATACCCCTGATGCCTACATCATCTACACTCAAAAGTTATTCTGATAAATTGTATACCAATGAGACCCTCGATTTTTATCTGGATCTGAATGATGCTGATCTCACGGAGACTTCCATCATCAGTCTACAGCCTGCATTAATCCAAGCCTTGAATGAGATGCAAAATCTTGAAAATGGTGCTATTGCTAATCCTGATGAAAACCGAACCGTCGGTCATTATTGGTTGAGAAACCACACACTGGCACCCCTATCGGAAATCCGTACGCAAATCGAAGAGACCATAAACAGTATCAAATCATTTGCTGCCACGGTACACCAGGGTCAATTACTCAATCCTCATGGACTGGCTTTTTCCAATATCTTGTTAATAGGTATAGGTGGATCTGCTCTGGGTCCCCAATTCATTGCTGATGCCTTAGATCCCAAAACAGCTATGAATATCCACTTCCTTGACAATACTGACCCTGATGGAATCGACCGTGTGCTTTCAGGCTTGTCAGGAGTTTTATCAGAAACACTAGTTATTGTAATTTCAAAATCTGGTGGTACTGCAGAAACCCGCAATGGTATGCTTGAAACCCAGAATGTCTTTACAAATCAAGGGCTGGATTTTGGGAGACAAGCCATCGCAATCACCGGGCAGGACAGCCAACTCTATAAACTCGCCTCCGAGGACAACTGGTTATCCATTTTTCCCATGTGGGATTGGGTCGGTGGTCGGACTTCAGTGATGTCTGCTGTTGGCCTTCTCCCTGCGGCACTACTGGGAATAGACATTGACGCCCTTTTAGCAGGGGCTGCCACCATGGACGAGGTCACCCGTTCCAGCGACATTTCTAAGAATCCAGCAGCTCTCCTGGCTCAAGCCTGGTTCATCCTCGGAGATGGCAAGGGCAGCAAAGACATGGTTGTCTTACCCTATAAGGACAGGCTACTCCTCTTCAGCCGATATCTGCAGCAGCTGATTATGGAATCTCTGGGGAAACGTCTGGATACTCAGGGTAATATTGTGAATCAGGGTCTGGCTGTTTATGGTAACAAGGGATCAACTGATCAACATGCCTATGTCCAGCAACTGCGCGATGGGTTAAACAATTTTTTCGTGACCTTTATTGAAGTGCTTTCAGATCGTGAGGGTTCCTCCATCCTAGTAGATGGACAAAACAGCAGTGGCGATTATCTATTTGGCTTTTATAAAGGCACCCAGACGGCTCTCAGCAGCAGCAATCGTAAATCCATAACCATTACCATCCCTGATGTATCCCCACGCAGCATTGGAGCTCTTATAGCGCTCTATGAACGTGCTGTCGGTCTTTATGCCACCTTGATCAATATTAACGCCTATCATCAACCTGGTGTTGAAGCTGGTAAAAAAGCTGCTGGTAATGTTCTTGATATCAAAAACTCCCTACTTGAGTTATTGAGTGGAAGTGATGAATATTTATCCATAGAAGACATCAGTGACCAGCTGTCCCTGGCTGGTCAGGAAATACTTCTCTACCACATTCTCCGACACCATGCAGCCAACCATGAACTTGATATCATGGGCTCGCTGATGGATCCAACAAGTGTTAAAGTAAAACTACGGTAATCCCAAACGAAACCTGCGTAGTTTAGTTGCCTTCAATCGACCAGAGATTAGCATAGCCCATGTCAGGTTGGCTCATAATTTCATCAAAACAGAATTTGGATATTACATCCGCGCTCAATTTCACACAACAGGGTTTGAAGAAGCGTCATCGAAAAAAAGCCCTTGAGATTGAGCCAGGAGATTACTTTTTCTACTATATAACGGGGGAACAGAAATTGGCGGCTGTGGTGAGGATAGATTCCTTCGTCACAGAAGCTTCTGATAAAATTTGGGTTAATCTGGGTAAGGATCCTCAGGAGTGTTATCCCTGGAGATTTCAAATTTCTCCCCACCTCATTCTGGCTGAACCACACTGGTTGAATATGTCTGATTTCTCAGAAAAACTCCTCCATTTCAGAAAATGGCCGGCAAAAAACTGGCGATTGGGCCTGCAGGGTCAAATTCATGCACTCCGTGAAGAAGATACCCAACTTTTGCTCAACGCTTTAGGGGCAGTATAAATATATATTGATCCTGCTGACAAGGCTGAGTTCGGTTCAATATTTGCAATAAGTCAGACACAAAAATTGATTATACCTTCACTCATTTTTAGGGGTGGACTTTCATTTGATAAATGACAAGAGTCTGACTAGATTAGTTCTAAACAATCAAAGGAATCTATCATGACTTTCAACTTAGAAGCAAAAAAACATACATTGCGTTTGTTCCATCACAACGTCGCCATCGTTTCCTCTGGAAAAGGTGCAAACACCGTTGGAGCAACAGTTACCTGGTTCACTCAGAGCAGTTTTAAGCCACCTCTCGTGACCATGGCGGTCAAAGCGGATAGCCGATTGTATGAGGCAATCAGCAGCAATAAAAATCTGATCATAAGTCTTGTATCCAAAAATGATAAAGGTCTGGCTGGCGCATTTTTTAAGCCTGGCTCCTGGGATAACGAGACCTTTGGGGGTTTCCCTGCAAAAGCTCACGAGTTAGGGGGAGCTATACTGGATTCCAGCCCTGCCTGGCTGGCCTGTGAGGTTAAAACTATCGTTGAAGAGGGAGACCATCATATCATCATCTCCCAGGTTGTAGATTCAGGTATTCATAAAGAAGAAGAGCAAGCCATGTGTCTCTCTGAGACAGGCTGGCATTACGGAGGATAATTTTCATGTTAACAGGTTGGGAAAAAGCGGTATTTATACTTGTCTTACTGGGATCACTGGGAGCCACACGTACAACATTCACTAATATGTTTAAGATTATCGGGAGAGGTGCCAATCCCATTGACTGGCCGTCTATTTTCAAGCGCATCCCCTCAGGTATACTAGCTCTTTTTGGTCAGCCACTTTTTAAAACCCGACCCATCGCTACCATCGTCCACACCGGTGTCTCCTGGGGCTTCATCCTCTATATGTTGGTAAACTTGATTGATATCATGTACGGATTGATTAGTGGATTTCATTTCCTCCCCGATTCCATAGCTGGCAACATTTACCGCCTTTTCGTGGACATTTTTAGCGTGATCGTTCTGTTGGGAGTTATTTATTTCCTCTTTAGGCGCTTTATACAGAATGATCCAGCACTGCATATCAATGAAAACGTCATGTTGAACGTGAAAGCGCGGAAAGGTGTTTTTAATGACTCCGCCCTTGTTGCATTTTTCATTTTCTTTCATGTTGGCTTCAGACTGATCGGTGCATCATTTGAACTTGCACAGACTGGTACTGATGCCTTTCAACCCACTGCATCTGCCCTGGCAGCTCTATGGACCGGATTCAATCCTGGAACCCTGGTATTCAGCGAACATGCGGCCTGGTGGCTGGCTATTGGTCTCATTCTGGCCTTTATTCCCTACTTCCCAACCACCAAACATGCCCACCTGTTCATGGGTCCGCTCAACCATATGATCACCGATAATGATCACACCCCTGCCTCCTTTGAATCAATTGATTTTGAAGATGAATCACTGGAACAATATGGTGCCGCACTACTGGAGCACTTACCTCAGAAAAACATCCTGGATGCTTATGCCTGTATCATGTGTAACCGATGTCAGGATGCTTGTCCGGCCTATATCACTGGGAAACCCCTCTCACCCTCAGCCCTTGAGGTAAATAAACGTTATTACATACGTGATCATGTCTCTGATCTGGCCAAAGGTGTGGAGACAACTGACCGCCTGGCAGATTGGATGCTTTCTGAAGATGCAATATGGGCTTGCACCAGTTGTGGGTATTGTGTGGAAGTTTGTCCAGTAGCTAACGAACCCATGGTCGACATATTACGTGCTCGCCAGGATCTGGTGATGATGGAGAGCAAATTCCCCAAAGAGGCTGTCACTACATTTAAAAATCTTGAAGTGAATGGCAATCCCTGGGGACAATCTGCCCAGGATCGTGAGAAATGGATCGGGGACCTGAAGGTTCCAATGATGCGCGAAAAGGGTCAGGCTGAGTATCTCTATTGGGTTGGGTGTGCCGGTGCCTACGATGCCCGGGGACAGGAAGTCTCACAGGCCATGGTCAAATTAATGAACCATGCAAATGTTGATTATGCTGTTCTGGGAACTGAAGAAACCTGTACAGGTGATTCGGCTCGTCGTCTTGGAAATGAATATCTGTTCCAGATGATGGCCCAACAAAATATCGATACCTTTGATAACTACAACGTAACTAAAATTATCACCCAATGTCCTCATTGCTTAAATGCACTTAAAAATGACTACAAAGCTCTAGGGAAAACTTACGAAGTGATCCATCATGCTGAATTTTTGGCTGAGCTCGTAGATCAGGGCAAACTCAGCCCCTCCAAAGCCAGCAACGCTAACATCGCTTATCATGATTCATGTTATCTCGGTCGACACAATGACATTTATGATGCTCCAAGGGACGTGATCAAGGCAATACCTGGAGTAAAGCTTGAAGAATTTCCCCGGAACAAGAATGAAGGCATGTGTTGCGGAGCCGGCGGTGGTCGCATGTGGCTGGAAGAGACCCTGGGTGACAAGACCATCAATGTTGAACGTATGGAGGATGTGAAGGCCGTTAAGCCTGACGAAGTAGCCACAGCTTGTCCTTTCTGCGCCACCATGATAAATGATGGTATCAAGGCCGAAGAGCTGGATGCAAAAACATCAAGCAAGGATATCGCTCAATATCTCCTTGAGTCCATGGCGGAATAGCTTTATTGCATACTTGTTTTCTAAGAGCTCCGATCCTGATCGGGGCTCTTTTTTTTATTCCTAATTCCACCCATCTCGGATTCTGGTCCACGCTTCGAGTTCCCTTAACGCTTCGAGACCCTTCACGCTTCAAGGTCCCTTCACGCTTCGAGTTCCCTCAGCGAGACAGGCTAAGGATACTTGTTTTGTCTTCCTGAGGGCAGTCCACAGGACGGACTCGAAGGATATCGATCCACAGATAACCCACGCCTCGAGACCCTTCATGATTCGAGTACCCTTCACGCTTCGAGTTCCCTCAGCGAGACAGGCTGAGGATACTTGTTTTGTCTTCCTGAGGGCAGTCCACAGAACGGACTCGCCTGTCTTCGCCGGAGCGGCTACGCACAGGCAGGAAGGATATCGATCCACAGATAACCCACGCCTCGAGACCCTTCATGATTCGAGTACCCTTCACGCTTCGAGTTCCCTCAGCGAGACAGACTGAGGATACTTGGCTTGTCTTCCTGAGGGTAGTCCACAGGACGGACTCGCCTGTCTTCGCCGGAGCGGCTACGCACAGGCAGGAAGGATATCGATCCACAGATAACCCACGCCTCGAGACCCTTCACGCTTTGAGTTCCCTCAGCGAGACGGACTGAGGAAACTTGTTTTGTCTTCCTGAGGGTAGTCCATAGGACGGACTCGAAGGATATCGATCCATGGATAACCCACGCTTCGAGGTCCCTTCACGCTTCGAGTACCCTCAGCGAGACAGAAAGGGATATAGGACACCTGAAAGATTTGTTCTATTATGTATCATATTTACCTGAAAAACCGTTTTCATTCAATCCCCCATGGTTTAGACTCGCTCATGATTTCTCATGCGAACAACCCCCGTTGGAATGACTGGACCTGGCAGCACGCTCATAGCTGCAAAGACCTGGCAACTCTCACTGACTGGTTGGAAAGTGCCGGAGGCAACATTCATATGCCGAAGGACCTGTTCCATGAGATTACCTCCAATTACCGCATGGGAATCACACCCTATTATTTTGGTTTGATAAATCAATATGATCATACTGATCCGATTTACCGACAGATAGTTCCTTCCTCTGAGGAGCTCAACATTTTACCTGAGGAACTCCTTGATCCCATTGGAGATGAGAATCCCGCTCGCGGATCGAGGCCATTGAAAGCCCTGATCCATCGCTATACCAATCGAGTCCTGCTCATACCAACGGCCCAGTGCGCCGTATATTGCAGATTCTGTTTCAGAAAACGACTGGTTGGGGACACGGCGCACAACGCCCGTGAGGAAGATCTCCACGCAGCCTATAAATACATCAGATCCCACCCGGAGATTGAGGAAGTCATCCTCACAGGCGGCGATCCGCTCACCCTGGGAGATCAGGCACTCCTCACTATTCTAAATGAGCTTGGTAGTATTCAACATCTTCGGGTGATCAGGATTCACACACGCCTCCCCGTGGTCAATCCCTTCAGACTCACATCTGAATTGGGTGAGATGATCATATCTAGTCAGAAACCGATCTGGGTATCAGCTCATTTTAATCATTCCGCCGAAATTACCGAAACAGCTCGCCAGCATATCCTGAACTGGATCTCCATGGGCATCCCCTTTCTGAATCAAAGTGTACTCCTCAGGGGTGTCAATGATTCCATGAAAGCATTAAAGGAGTTATTTCTGTCCCTGATTGAGATAAAGGTAAAACCATATTATCTCCACCAGGCTGACCTGGTCCAGGGAACCAGCCATCTCCGTGTATCACAACAGCGTGGACTGGAACTCCTTAAAGAACTTCAGGGCGAAGTTCCTGGCTACGCCCTCCCCCATTACGTTCAGGACAATTCAGACGGCTCAGGTAAAATCCCGCTACAAAATCAATGGGTTTGATCAACTCCTCATAAAAACACCATAGCCCCACAATAGAATTGATTCAATAGTGCCCAGGCACTCCTCGTGATAATGCGCTTGACTCTCAGCTAATAATATTAAATTAGCAGACATTAATAATTGGAGGATAATATGATAAAACGTTACCTGTCTATACTTTTAGCAATCAGCCTGGCACTTTTCATGTGGGCTTGCAGCGACCCCGAGGAAGATGATGTTGAGGCTCCAGCAACTCCGGCTAATTTTACCTATTCAGGATCACAATCGGGTGATGGTGGTGTTTATCTGACATGGGATCCAAACACCGAATCGGATTTTTCAGCCTATCTTATCTATCGCAGTTATGGATCTGTGGACTTTACCCTGATCGCTACTATTCAGGAACATTTTTATCTGGATAGCGGACTTGATTACGACACGGAATATTCCTACAAAATTGCTGCCATAGATGATGAAGGAAATGAAAGTGGTTTTACCAGCGTAGTTGCGGTTACTCCAATCAATCTGAATCCTCCACAGACACCACAGAATCTGTCTATCAAAGCACACAACTTGCCCACTGAATTCCAGGTCAATGTTGAACTCACCTGGAGTCATAACACTGAAGCCGATTTTTCACACTATAAAGTTTTCCGATCTGATGTGAGCGATCTGTTTGCAGCCAATGCAGCCTCATTCGTGGACTCAACCACAGATAATTTCTATGTGGATGAGAATGTTACTCCTGGTACAACATATCACTACAAGCTCATCGCCTATGATCAAGGTGGGATATTGGAAGCACCAGCAGCTGGTCCAGTATCTGACACTCCTCTTGAAGTGCCAACACTGGTATCGCCAATCGATGGTAACCCCATTGATACAACCACACCCACTTTTCATTGGGTGAATGTTGATGGTGCTGTCAAGTACAAGATCATTGTCCGTACATCGTCAGTTACAGGGGATATTTGGGAATCAACTATTGATGCAATTGAAGGTGCTGCGGAGATGACGATTACTTATCCTTCCAACGCAACGACCCCATTAGCAACCACCACACTCTATTACTGGTTTGTATCCGGCTACTCAAAAGACACTGAAGATATCAACGTCTTTACCCCAGTTACTGGTTTCCGCACGCCATAGAAAATGTTTGTTGTAGAACTGTAAATAAAAAAGCCCTGTCGGGGCTTTTTTATTTACTAGATATTGAACACCAAATGCTTCTAAGAGCTATATCTTAATATCTGCTCCACCAGATTTAGCCAGCATAACCATCACAGCCTTTTGGGCATGCATACGGTTTTCTGCTTCGTCAAATACGACTGAATTTGGTCCGTCAAGCACATCTTCAGTGATCTCCTCACCATAATGAGCCGGGAGACAATGCATTACCAGAGCATCTGATTTTGCATGACTCAGCAGTCCAGCATTTATCTGGAATCCATCAAAATCATCCAGGCGTTTTTGACGTTCTGCTTCCTGACCCATGGAGGTCCACACATCCGTATAGAGAACATCAGCATTCTTTGCAGCCTCAATTGGATCTCGAACGACTTCAATTTTGCTGAGACCGGCAGCCTGTGCCTTGGCTAAAGTCTCAGGATCTGGGTCATAGCCCTCTGGTGCAGCCAGTACAAAATGATAGGGAATGACACTGGCAAAATTCAGGAATGAATTGCAGACATTATTCCCGTCACCAATAAAGACAACCTTCTGACCTTCAACCTTGCCGTGATGTTCATAAATGGTCAGCATATCTGCCATGATCTGACAGGGGTGATTATAATCAGTCAACCCGTTGATTACGGGAACTGTGGCATATTTCGCCATTTCCAGCATATGCTCATGTTTAAAAAGGCGGGCCATAATCCAATTGTTATAGCGAGATATCACCTGGGAGATATCTTTGACAGATTCGCGTTTTCCAATGCTGATATCGTTTGGTCCCAGATAAAGAGCATGACCACCAAATTGAACCATACCCGTTTCAAAGCTTACCCGTGTTCTTAATGAGGGCTTTGCAAAAACCATTGACATCGTCTCATTGGCAAAATAATGATGTTCTTTTCCTGCCTTTACATCTGCTTTTAACTGTTTTGCAATGCGGAATGTTTCATAGATCTCTTCCTTACTAAAATCCGTTACGGCTAAAAAATCTCGCTTCATTAGGCCTCCTTTACCTTAATTGATAAAAAAAACTCCGCCTATAGACGGAGTCCTTAATGTGTGTATTTTGATTTGATATTGTGTCTTCAATTATCTTTCGCTAGAGTATGTATTTACTCAAGTCCTGATCAGCCATGGTGTCCTTGAATGTTTTGATAACCATAGATTTGGTGACTTTTATATTTTTTGTCTTATCATCGGGCAAGTCAAACAGAGTCTCTTCAAGCAGTTTACTCATAATGGTATGCAAACGTCTTGCACCAATATTTTCCATACTTTCATTGACTTCAAAAGCAACTCTGGCAATCTCTGCGATGGCATCTTTGTTAAAAGTAATTTTGACATCTTCCGCCCCCACCAGTGCAGTATACTGCTTTAACAATGCTGACTTGGGCTGAGTGAGAATTTGAACAAAATCGTCTTCTGTCAAATTTTCAAGTTCCACCCGAATGGGGAATCTACCTTGCAGTTCTGGGATGAGATCAGAAGGTTTGGACATGTGAAAAGCCCCAGCTGCGATAAATAGAATGTGATCCGTTGTCAGAGTTCCATATTTGGTTTTAACTGTGCTGCCCTCAATAATTGGTAGGATGTCTCTCTGGACACCCTCCCGTGATACATCGGGGCCACTGCCACCTCGTTCAACGGCGATCTTATCTATCTCATCAACGAAAACAATACCATCCTGTTCAGCTCGACGAATCGCTTCATGTTGAACCTTTTCCTCATCAATGAGTTTGTCAGATTCTTCTGCAGTAATTAGCACCCTTGCCTCGGTCACACTCAGGCGACGCATCTTGTTCTTTTTAGGCATGGCGTTGCCCAGCATATCTTGAATATTCATACCGAGGTCGTCCATCCCCATGGGGCTGAAGATCTGCATCATGGCGTTGCTGCTATCTTCTTGGACCTTGAACTCCACCTGGCGATCTTCAAAATCACCAGCCATGAGTTTGGCGTACATCTTCTCACGGGTACTTAAATATCTCGTATAATCAGCAGATTCTTTGTCAGGGTTATTCAGTGGGGGTAAAAGTAAATCCATGATCCTTTCATTGGTCATTTCAAGGGCTTTTTCACGAACAGTAATCTCATGCTCTGACTTGACAATATTGTAACTGTTGTCCACCAGGTCACGAATCATTGAGTCAACATCTCTACCTACATAACCAACTTCAGTAAATTTTGAGGCCTCTACTTTTACAAAAGGAGCCTGCACCAGGTTTGACAGTCGCCGGGCAATTTCAGTTTTTCCAACTCCAGTTGAGCCAATCATGATGATATTATTGGGGAGAATTTCATCACGGATTTCTGAAGTAACCTGTTGACGTCTCCAGCGATTTCTCAGGGCAATGGCCACGGATTTTTTTGCACTATCCTGACCAATAATATATTTATCCAATTCATGGACGATTTGCTTGGGTGTAAGTGAAAATTTACTCATTTATAATATGTTCTCTTATTTCAATTCTAAAACATTTATTTTGTCGTTGGTGTAGATGCATATGTCAGCAGTGATTTCCAGGGACATACGGACAATTTCTTTGGGGGACTTTTTCCCACTGGCTATAAAGGCACGTGCGGCAGCTGTAGCATAGGGACTGCCGGATCCAATGGACATGACACCATCATCGGACTCAACCACATCACCATTGCCCGAGATAATCAGTCCATGATCGATATCCATTACAACCAGCATGGCCTCAAGATTTCGAAGCATTTTATCCATACGCCAATCCTTGGCCAGTTCCACCGCGGCTCGCACAAGATCGCCACCGAATTCATCAAGCTTGGCCTCAAATTTCTCAAATAGTGCAAAGGCATCTGCCGCAGATCCGGCAAAACCTGCCAGGACATCACCATCATAGATGGAGCGTATTTTTACTGCCCCATGTTTCATTACTGTATCCCCGAAGGTGACTTGGCCATCTCCGCCCAGGGCGACTTTGCCATTGTGTCTGACTCCCAGAATTGTGGTGGAGTGAAGATCAGGAAACATGTTCATATCGGTGCCTCTTTTTGCTATTCATTGCTTTATTATTTTAAAGCCGCTGAATATAAATTAGCTCTTTGTTGCCGCAATCCTTTTTGGGACCAGAATTGCTGATAAAACAAAGGGGTGGTTGCCATTACGACAGCCACCCCTGGGTTATATATAACAGGTATTCTTCAGGATATTTTGAAGGACTATTTCATTTCCTTTAGATAGCTGAGAAAATCGGATTCGGGTGTCAATACAAGTTTGGTCTTGTCATCAAAGACTTTCTTGTAGGCATCCATGGTTCGAATAAATTCGTAGAAATCCGGATCCTGTTTGTAGGCATCGGCGTATATCTTAATCGCCTGAGCCTCACCATTTCCACGGACTTCCTGAGCCAATTTATAAGCATCAGCCAGGATGATTTCGCGATCTTTATCAGTTTCAGCTCTGATTTTCACCGCCTCTTCGTCACCTTCGGATCTGAACTGCTTTGCCATTCTTTCACGTTCAGCCTTCATACGATCAAAGACAGCCTGTTCATTCTCACGAGGAAGATCCGCCCGCTTGATACGAACATCCACAATCTCAATCCCGTAGTCCGCTGCCGTAAAATTGGCGTTTTGTGTCACCTTATGCATGAGTGAATCACGCATGGTGGATACAATTTCATGCATGAGATGAGTACCCAGCTGAACTCGTAGGCTTGAATAAATAATATCATCCAAACGAGATTGAGCTAGGGCCTGGGTGCGCATGGTCTGCATGAATTTCAGAGGATCAGAAATTCTCCACTGGGCATAATTGTCCAGAATCAGGTTTTTCTTGTCTTCAGTCAAGATGGTATTCGGTGCACTATCATATTCCAGCAATCTTTTTTCAAAAACAGTGGCTGACTGGATAAAGGGAACCTTGAAGTTCAAACCAGGTTTCATAATATTGCGAACAGGTTTTCCCAATTGAACAATAACGATCTGTTCAGTTTCATCGACGATCATGACTCCGCCCCATAGAACGAGAAGAGCTAAGGCGAGAACGATTATTAATCCAATATTTCTCATTTCGCACCCCCTTTCACTTTCTCAAGGCTTAGAACATTCACCAGACCACCAGCATCTTTTCCATCAACAATATACTTATCAAGACCAGGTAAAATCTCTTCCATGGTCTCAAGATACATACGGGTTCTGGTAACATTTTTGGCCAGACGATACTGGTACAGCATTTGAGTAAAGCGTGATGCATCACCCTCAGCTTCCTTGATACGTTTTTGCTTGAAAGCTTCAGCTTCCTGGAAGGCCTGAGCTGCTTCTCCACGGGCCTGAGGGATAATTTCATTTTGATATCCCAGGGCAATATTCACTTTCTTCTCTTTTTCTTCCTTAGCAGATTGAACATCCTTGAAAGCGGCATCAACCTGTTGAGGTGGCGTTACATCCTGCAACTTGATCTCAGAGACATAGACACCGGCTTCATAACTATCCAGCACTTTTTGAAGCAATTCTTTCGTCGCTGCTTCGATCATTGCTTTTCCAGTTGTTAGGGTCTGATCAATCGGTTGTGATCCCACAACCTGCCTGATTGAAGCTTCAGCAGCGTGTGAAACCGCACGCTCAGGATCAGCCACGCGGAAGAGGAATTGACCAGCATCTTTAATCTTGTACTGAACCACAAGATCCACACTGACGATATTTTCATCCCCAGTAAGCATCAAGGCCTCAGTAGGTACTTTTTTATACTGAGCAGAATTTGATGCACCACCGGCTCTGACAGTACGGAAACCCAACTCTAGACGCCGAACTTCTTCGACATTGACCAATTCAACAGTCTGTATGGGCCAGGGAAATTTAAATCTTAAACCAGGTTCAGTGATATCACTGAGTTTTCCGAATGTTTTAACAACCCCATTTTGCTCAGGATCTACAACATAAAATGGTCCGGCAAAAAATATCCAGACCAGTAATAATAACAATATTGGATAAATAATGGTCTTCATTCCAAAATCTGGAATCTCGACCTCAGTATCACCAATAACAACACGCTTTCCAGCCATCTTTTTTTCTCCTTTTGTTATAGCCTTTGAATATAGAAGCCGTCTCATTGAAAGTCAGGTGAATACGGAATTTAGATCAATTCTTTTCCACTCTCTAATGGAATCTCCCTAGTTTCTTGTAGGATTCAATTGGAGCATCTTTTATTATCATTCGTTATGAATAAGATGAACAAACTCACCAGAGATATTCTCACTTTGATTGTCGTATCCACCGTGTTGGGAATATCTGCACAGGCTGTACTCCCCAATGGTATTGGTTTAAAAACTGAGATTACTATTGTGGGGGATGATTCTTCAGGAGTAGCCGTCCCTGCCGTCTCCATAAATCCTAATGGCGATGGTGAAGCAGCCCAAAATATTTCTCTCAGAAATGCATACTCAGCCTTTGAAAATAATACAGCCCTGTTTTTTGATGCGCGCAGTCCTGAGGATTTCGGATCGGGTCATATAAAGGACGCCATCAACTTACCTGTCCATGCATTTATGGATTCTCTCACCTATTTGGAGAATCTGAATCTTAGTAGACACATCATCACTTATTGTGATGGTGAAGATTGTAATGCCTCCTTAGATCTCGCTGCAGATTTAAAGATGATGGGATTTTCAAACGTGAATTTCTTTTTCGGGGGTTGGCAGGAATGGCGGGATGCTGGCTATCCTATTGAGAGTGGTCCCTGATGCGCGCCAGCTTAGACAATTTCCTGAGGAGTCAACACGGTGAATGGTTTGTTCGAAGCATTCAAATCGGGTTAGGTCTACTTTTTATCTACGCCAGTCTAGATAAAATTTGGAATCCCGGTCTGTTTGCAAAGTCAATTGCCAATTATCGATTGTTACCCTTACCCCTTTTGCATATTTCAGCAATTATTCTTCCCTGGCTTGAGCTAGTATGTGGAGTTGCCCTGGTTATTAATCGATACCAGCGGGCGGCCTATATCCTTATCGGCAGTTTATTGCTCGTTTTTATCCTGGCAATCACATCAGCCATGGCGCGAGGTCTTGATTTTAATTGTGGGTGTTTTAGCATGAATAGCGAAGAATCCAATGTGGGACTATTGAAAATCCTTCAAAATACTGGATTATTCCTCAGTTGTGCTCTTATGGAATATCGAACAAGGGTGGTTCAACCAAAATCTTAAATCTGGTCTTCCAGATCCACTTAACTCTTTAAAGCTTCCTCTTTCAATTCCACTGGCGCTTCGGCGAGAAGATCTGCATTCTCTAGATAGCGTTTTATATGATGGGCTAACATGCCTCCATGATAACCATCCATAATACGATGGTCAAAAGTACCTGTAAGTGGTAGAATTTTTCGAATCACAATTTTACCATCTCTAACGACTGCCTTATCTTCTTCTTTGCCCATCACCAAAACTGCAGGCAGTTTCGATCCAGGGAATAACGCAGCCCATCCTGTAGACAAACCATGAGAACCAATATTGGAGAGGAGAATGGATCCAAAGGCATTGTGACCCAGCCCCATGGATTTGATCTGGATTCCCAGCGTATTGGTTATGAATCGGAACAATAGAAAGGCCATACGACGGAAGGGCCAGGGAATTTTAGCCAAAAAGAACTTGTTATCCATGGTGTCATTTTCGTCTCCACTCCGGGCTTTGGCCACTCGGTTGCGGATCTCATCAGCAATTTCAAAGACGGTCTTTTTGTGAGCGTCATACAACTTGACGCTGGTCATCTCCTTGCCACCGTGCATATTGACGGACACCGTCACAATAACCTCTCCCCTCTGAACCAGGGTTCCCCTTTTAACAAAGGCGTTCATTTCAGGAATATCCCAGCCGATGGCGCGACCCACAGCTGCCGCCACCAAATGCGTCATAGTGATGCGCTTGCCCGCTGCACGGCTTGCTACAATCATTTCCCAGGCGCTGGTTACGTCAACTTCCAGATAGCCATAAATTTTGCCCTCATTGGGGGCTCCGTATACCGCTGTAGAAATGATTCTCCAGGGACTATTTAATTTTTTCATGCTTCCAAGATAAATATTATATAAAAACAACCAATCCCAAATGGGTGATTTAAAAACCTTTAAATGACTTGGAAATTGTTTTGCCCGAGGGGGGGACAAAACTATATTGCCTCGCTTTTTAAAGGGTCTCAACTTAAATGATCCCCACGCCTCATGGTCGCGTAGCTCAGCTGGTAGAGCAGTTGACTTTTAATCAATTGGTCGCAGGTTCGATCCCTGCCGCGATCACACCCTTAAGTCCTTGTGTTTCAACGTCATGTTGAATCACAGGAATTTTTCATTTCTAGATCATTTTCCCATGAAGTGATCACAGCTTGTCATATGTGGTCATAGTTGACCCAAATAATGGGGACCCGCTACAAAGGTGACATTAATTTGGATGCAACGAATTAATAATAAAAGTAAATATCAATTCGTCTATTATCAGCTCTATCCTCTGGGGTTTTGTTGAGAATATCTATTTGCTCTGGATTCGGCATTTCCGTGAAATCCAAAGCTTTATATGGTAATCGATCACCCCAGAATAATGTTGAAACATTCCCAGACTCATAGTCAAGACCATTAGATAACATGTATCTCAGAAAGAAGGATGTTCTATATCCAGTTAACTCATAATTTGAAGGGAATATCGGGCTTCTAATCGGAACATTATCTGAATGCCCATTCAAACTAACAGAACCATTAAATGAGTTAATGTAGCCAAGGCAAGTATCAAGTAACGACTTTTGGGCTTCCTGGAGGTATATCCCGGTACTTCCAGCAGAAAACAAAAAGTCTGTACTCAATGTGAGATAAACGCCCCCATCAACTCTTTTCGGTTTCACATTCGGATATTCAAAGGCAAAACCTTTAACGACGTTTTCAAGGCTTACAAACAGTGTATCAAGGGCTCTCTCATGAACGAAAGAAATATATTATTGTCTTATGATAGGTATGTTTATGAGAGCAATTATAATTACGATAAATGCAATTGATAGAGTCCTATGAAATTTTGCTTTTCGTTCTGCTTTTCGTTTCTCGGAATATGTTTTTTCAGCCCAGTCTTTGTATTCAATCTCTGATGTGAACAACCTATAGATATTCCATTCCTCAAGAATATTCTTTAGTTCATAGTGACCTAATGAAGCCGCCGAGATTTCCTTACGGTTCTGGATCGAGCGAAACACCTCATTTGAGATACAAATACCGCCTTTTTCCGCGAGTGGCTGAATACGACTTGCGATATTGACTCCCTCGCCAAATAGGTCACCACCCTTCTCAACAACATCACCAACATGGATTCCTATCTTGACCCAAATCTGATCTTCGGTATTCTTATCGCTATTATAAACTCTCAACTCATTCTGTATTTCTATTGCACACTGGCTGGCATCTAAGGATGAACTGAACTCCGCAAAGATCGAGTCCCCAATCTTCTTGACCAGGCGACCGTTTCTTCCAGCAATGAGTTTCTCACAGATGTCATCATGTATTTCTAGTAACCTAAAGGCATTCTGTTCATCCATTGTCATCATTTTGGAGTATCCAACAATGTCAGTGAACATTATCGCTGAAATTTTACGCTGACCTGAAGATTTTGGTAAAGTCATGTCTCCCCCAAGGTTTGGTGTGTGCAATAAATATATTCTTCAGCTTATTGTTTTCCAAGGATCACAGGTTCGATCCCTGCCGCGATCACACCCCTGGAATCCTTGAAATATAATACTCTCAGGGGGGTTTTGTTTTTGGGTGAAACTTCTCGAAAATTAAAACATACTGCAAAAATACCATTGGATGTAGAATGAGAGTATATCAGTGTGATGGGGATGGGAAGGGATGCTTAATTCTTTCTTCTTATGCTTCGGATCCTACCCCACATAGTCGGGCACTTCCAATCATTCCCCTCCTAGATATTCGTGCGCAACCAAAAATGATCTGACTCAGAAATCTTTGTAAAGCCGTCTTAAGGTCTGCTACCTATTTGATTGTGTAATGAGTTGGTCATATAGTTTTTTTCCAGAGATATCATCTTCAAAACTCACATCTAGCTTCTCACCCCCAACAAAATGAACTGTGAAAAATTTATCCCCAGAATGATCCGCAGGTAAATCACCAGCAATGGGTGCTGATATGTAAGTTATGTTGGCCGGACAAACCATATAATCAGCTCCCCCAAATCTCAATTTAACTAATTTCACTGCCTTTCTCCTTATACCGTAAATTAAAATATTTCATAATGTAACATATTCCTTGAGTGTGAGTCAGTCATATAACTTTTCATCAATTGATTGCATCTCGGCCTAGTTGAAAGTGTAGACGGATCACTCCCCTAGAAGCCTTGTAGCACAATCTTTTCAGAGGTTTTCTCATTTCAGGACAGTATGTGGGTACGACAGCTCGCGATTCTGAAATGAAATAATATCTGGTTTTACAATAACACCAGCATCAAGATTCACGGCCTGTCGAATGGTTTCATTTTGTTGCCAGCTTTCATACCCAGCTAACACATCAGGCAAATGGACAACCAGGGCCGCAGAAATAGAGCGTGAGGCACTTTCCCATAGATAACTTGGTGTATGATCCACAGCGTAATAGTCTACTTTTCCAACTTGGAACATGGGATTTTTAAATGAGGTTGGTTTGGCAAAAAAGAATCCCATTCCCTCGTCACAACTGACGTCTATAATCAGGCAGCCTGGCTTGAGGGAGGACATTTCATCCTCTGTAACAAAATCTATAGGATGATTCGGTTCCTGCAAAGTCCCATTCACGATAATGTCTGATTCGCTGATGAGGTCAGCTAACGGTTTCTCCGTGCCATCATGCTCTACCACCAGCATGCGCGCTTCGCCGGCATTGCCTTCCCGGATGCGAATATATTCGCAATCAAGCACTTCTTCACGTACCCATTGGTCTGGACGTTGAATGCAAATTGTGATATCTCTAAAACCACGCGCTTTCAGGGCGTAGATCGCGCCACGGCTTACTGCACCAAAACTAAAAATGATCACTTTACGCTGGTTTCCATAGTGTCCATCGATTCCTTTCAGTCGCAAAGCATGTAGGACTGCGCAATAACCTGCCATTTCGTTGTTTTTATAAAAAGTATGACGACCAATCTGTCCCTTGGGTCCCCACACAAACATATCCTCAAAGGCGATGAGTGTCTGCTTGCGATCGATGGCTGCCTGAGTGTGTTCTTTTTGCTGAACACAATGGGGATAACCCCAAAGAATTCCACCTTCACGTAGTTCTTCAAAATCCGCCAACACAGGTTTGGCAAGGATAACGTTCCCGAGATTGGCAAGTAGTTCGTGGCGCGTGGCAACCCCACCTGACTGATCAGACATTTCTGAATCGGTAATACCGAAAGGAGTTCCATAACCCTTCTCAAAAATCAACCGACGACGAATATCTTCAGGAAGACGTACTAGATGCTCCGGATGGATTGGGATACGTCGCTCATCCTCTTTTCTTGAAGTACCAATGACTCCAAATTTTAATTTTTTCAAAGCGTTTCCTTCTTTCTATGCGAATATACTTGTGTAATTATATCAAGCATTTTCAATGGTTTAATGTACTCGCTATATATGATAACGCAATTTGTCATAAATACTGTTCTCAATGAGACAAATGGTTCACCTGGTTGACTAATTGATGGAAATTCAGTAGAAAACATTTTTCACTCCTCGCCTTTTTTTATCAATGGGTTACATCTACGCTTCTCTCGTTTTCTCTGCATTGCTTCCCCGTTTAAGAATACTGGTCATACTTGCAGCACTCTCTTCATATCACTTACCCACACTTGAACACCTCTGATCATCCATGATCATTTGCGAATAGACATTAGTTGCATTATCTTTTGCGCACTCCTTGCACGAAAACAACCTGTTTTTACTCCTTCTGAGTCTCAAACTTGATGAAATCATTGCCAAGATATAGGGGGAATTATGCGAATAGTTCTATTTTCAATCATTGGACTGGTATTTATCCAATCCATCCTGCTGGCAGCGGACGACTGGGCACTGCAGAGCCCATCGACTAAACCTGCTGCCAACCACTGGCATGAACTGGCCTTTGTAGGTGGTTCTCATGCGGTTCTCTTTGGAGGATATTACAATAGCGCCTATGGCACCGATACCTGGGTTTTTAATGCTACAAATAATTCATGGACCCAGAAATCACCCTCTACCACACCCGTAGGTAGAAAGCTTCATTCCATGGCCTATATCGGTGATGACCAGGGTATCCTGTTTGGAGGCTACGTCAGTGGATCACGGGATTCTGATACCTGGATATATGACCTCAGTGCAGATTCCTGGACGGAAAATACCCCCAACCCAGCACCAAGCGACCGTCAGGATCATGCCATTGCATACATTGGGAATGATCAGATCCTCCTTTTTGGAGGATACGATGGTGCTCTGGACGATGAAACCTGGATGTATGATTTAAGTGCCGATTCGTGGACAAATAAAGCGCCATCCAGCAAACCCTCCGGCCGGCAGGAACATGCCATGTCATATATCGGCGGAGATCAGGTACTTCTATTCGGCGGGTATGATGGTTCCAATGACAATGAAACCTGGCTCTATGATCTTAGTGACAATATCTGGACAAATAAGGCACCTTCCAGCCCACCTCCCATTCGTGTTTATCACGCCATGGCATATATGGGTGGGGATCAAGCATTGCTCTTTGGTGGTCGAAATTCAAGCAACTATAATGACACCTGGGTTTATGATCTCAGTGCCAATACCTGGACACAAGATGCTAATTCTGGTCAACCCACAGCCCGATTCGATCACGCCCTATGTGAGACCAGCATGAGTGGTGCAAGCTATATCGTACTGTTTGGAGGCACCGTCTCTACCTCTAATGATGAAACCTGGACCTTTGGGGGTGGTGACTATTCATTGCCTGTGGAGCTCTCTTCCTTCACTGCCAGGGGTGAAGCAGGGCTCATTGTACTTGAATGGATCACAGAAAGTGAGATTGATAATCTTGGTTTTAGCCTGGAGCGACGAACTAGTTCTTCAGACTGGATCGAGATCGCCAATTATCAAACTAATGATGGTCTAACTGGCCAGGGAAGTGTAACCGGTCAAAGCTGCTATTCATTCGTTGATGTTGATGTCAAATCAGAGGAGATCTACGATTACCGCCTGGCTGATATTTCATATACTGGAGAGAAGGAATACTACACCCTGATGATCGTGGGCATCCAGGTTGAAAGCAACCTACCCGCGACCATTATTTTGAGTCAGAACTACCCCAATCCCTTCAACCCCACCACAATTATCAACTACGCATTACCAGAGCAATCAAGGGTCAAACTGACTGTCTTCGATATTCAGGGTCAGGAGGTGTTGATGCTCCAGGATGTGGAGAAACCTCCAGGTATTTTTGACGTTCAGTGGAATGGTTTGGATCAAGGAGGAAATCCTGTAAGCACAGGTGTGTATTTTTGTCGACTAGATGCTGGAAAATATAGTCAAGCAATCAAAATGGTGTATCTGAGGTAGTCCCCCCTGCTTCAATACACTTAAGGGGCTGGCTCCGGCTGGCCCCTTTTCATTGGTAAGCCAGGGATACATGCAGGATTCCGACTGTTTCACTACTGTTGAAAAAGAGTATTGTCTTGGTCGACAATACAGCTAAATAAAAGCATGGAATTCCCCCCAGACCAATCAATCTCAAATCTCATTCAATTAAGAAGTTCGTGGAGGAGCTGTACAGGTCAAGCTATTGCTCCTGATAAACTTAGACTATTGGATGATTATGTTCAAAGTAAAACAGAAGGCATTCAGGGAGATAAAGTACGATTTGAATTGGTTGCAGCCACAGCTGAAGATTCAGAAGAATTAAGAGGGCTGGGGACCTACGGCTTTATCAGGGGAGCCTCTGGATTTATCGTAGGAGCCGTTGATAAGCAGATAAGCAATCTTGAAGACTACGGATATTTGATGGAGGATATAATCTTATTTGCCACCGGACTTGGTTTGGCAACTTGCTGGCTTGGTGGATCATTTAGGAAAGATAATTTCTCTTCTAGAATTAATATTCAACCACACGAAATAGTACCTGCAGTGGTATCCGTAGGGCTTCCCGCCGACAACAGAAATGTTATTGACAGGATTATTAGAAATGTTGCAGGATCAAAAAACAGGAAAGAGTGGAAGAGTCTTTTCTTTGAATCTGATTTCCAGACTCCCCTTACACGTGAAAGGGCAGGTAAATATGCTCATGTTTTGGACATGGTTCGTTTAAGTCCTTCGGCATCAAATAAGCAGCCCTGGAGGTATGTTCTGGATGAGCATGAAGTCCATCTTTTTTTGCAACGTACACCAGGGTATCGAAAACCAAATTTATTCTGCGATCTCCAGCGAATTGACATGGGTATATCAATGTACCATTTTGAATCAGTCTGTCAGGAGCACAATCTGGGAGGACAATGGACAAACCAGGAGCTCACGTCCCCATTTCCTGGAAATTGGGAATATATCATATCCTGGGATGCCGACTAATTCCCTGGTCCCTATCTCTCTGCCCATAGTCACTTACAAATCATGGCCAGATAACTTTTAATCAATCTCAAAAAGCAGCCAGTGAATCACATTGAGCACTAACTTCTTGTTATCGTAGCCTTCATAGTTGAATCCAGCGCGCATGGTTTTAAAAAATATTCTCACTTCTTGAGCCGTAAACATGGCAGCTTCTCCAGCGATGACAATCCTCCCCTCACCGTATTGTCGCATGATGAGTTGAGATTGGCCAGGTACAGGGAAATAGGTTGAATGATCTGGAGATAAGATTTTTGCATCTGCCCGTGTTTTATAATTCTGAGCTGAATTTGAAAGCTGAAGGATGGAGGTCCAGGTCGAATCAAAGCTCAATGACTGACCGGTAAATGTAATCACTCGCCGGATAGCAGAATTCATTGTGTCAACTCCAAGAATACTATGCTGTCCAAGTCCTCCATTCTCATGACTATACTCCAACCAGGTATTTCTCCCTATCTCTGGGTTTAATCTGAGCGTGTCCACCGTCCATACGCTTTCCATTCCAACACCCCAGGTACTGGCTAGATCAGACGATGCATTGCCAAAGGGGTCATGGTCGGCGATGAGAAGCAGTGATCCTCCTTCTGCAATCCATTCTGAAAGCACAAGAATTTCGCTCTCCGTAAAGGCACTTGTCATCTCACCATCTTTTTGTTGCACACCTGTGGCATTTGATATGATGAGCAAATCAACATTTTGTAATAATTTTTCAGTAAACTGACCTGTATGGGTGCCTAAAACAATGCCATCATTATGGAGTAGCGTAGCAAAGGGTTTATAGGTTGACTGGATATCGTGAAAATTCCCGTGGCCAGCATCAAATAAAACAACTGGAGAATTATCACGATCGAATTTTGGATTATCCACAGTCATGTCAGTATCCATATCTGGTCTCTGATAGAGACAAGAAACAAAGATCAATAGTGGTATAATTAATTGAAGTAGTCGCCTAATTTTCATGTGTTTCCCCTTTATGTATCAATCTGAAGTTTTTCCCTGATAGGTTTAAATATCAAAATATATACCACAGTTGAGAGTCACAATTTATAATCAATAGGATCAAGTACTTGCCCAATCGCTAGTGGGCAAGTATTTAGCATAAGAGTATGATTATGATATAAGCTATATCGATTCGATACTTGACATTTTCGTCCCTTGAACTACCAATCTGCGTCCTACTGGACTTCCATTGGCAGGCCGGGGAAATCTTGAGCTCGGCTGTGTTAGGCCAAGATGTTGAACTCTGCAATTACCTCATTTATAACATGGTGAGCTCTTCCAGCAGCTCTGGGGTTGCTGTCAATATTCTCCAGAAGTGTGATTAGTCCCTTCCAGAGTGCCCAGCCACGACCTCGTTCCCACGTTTGTTTATCAAGGGGAAGTGCTGAGATGAACGTCTCTCGACTCTCCCCGTATAGGAGAGTCCAGCAAATTGTCAGATCGCACGCAGGATCACCAAGACCTAAACACCCATAGTCGATAACTGCCGTTAATCGGCCATGCTGAACAAGCAGATTATCGGCACTAAAATCCCCATGAAGCCAGACTGGATCCGCTTGCCACTCTGAATCCAGAGCAGTTTCCCACACGGCCATTGCTCCATGCGTATCAATCTTGCCCTGTAAGCGTTCAATGGTGTCACGTGTTTCAGTGTCATAAGTTGCAAGTGGACCGCCACGGTAAAAGTTGTGTTTGCCTGGAAGAGGTCCACCAGTTGTATTGATCCTCTGTAAGTCAGAGAGAAAGTTTGCCAACGAACTCGCAAAGAGGTTTAAATCATCAATGCGTTCAAGGCTAGCATTTTCACCTTCCAGCCATTGGTTTATTGACCATTGCCAGGGATAGTCCTGTGATGGGTTTCCCAGTGCTAAAGGAACAGGTATGGGGATTGGTAGGAGGGGTGAAAGCTGTCCTAACCATTTGTGCTCCTTGATCACTTGCTCTGAATAGCACTCGGCGCTGGGCATTCGAACCGACATGGTATCACCGAGACGAAAGGTTCTGTTATCATGACCATCGATATCAACTGATTTGATGGGCAGGTCGGCCCATTCTGAAAACTGAGTATCGACTAATTTCCTCACTAGAGCTACATTAATATCCATTGCTCGGTCTTACACTTTTACCACATTTATATCCTGTGAGCGTACATGGGAATTCTTGAACCTGCTCAAAATGGTGTCTCAACTAGTAGCACTTCGAAAGGTGAATCCATGTTTCCCAGGCATGTATTCCTGTATTATCCATCAATATCTGTAGACTGAAAGGCTACATTTTTCCACTGACTACTCTCCTTTATCCATATCGACAAAAAACGTGAGGAGTAGTCAAATTGTTCTTCTCCATTTTTACCCTTTGCCTTCCAACGACCTATAACAACCGCTGTATCTCCATAAAAACGAATATCTAATTGGTCAGTTCTGGCAACACTCCAAAATCGTTTATCTGACCGATATGATGCTAAAACATCAGCTTTAGTTTCAACCCTTCCCCCAGGTTGGACGATTGTATAATCAGCATGTAACAAATTGTCTATTGCGTCTATATCTATTCTGATATGTGCCTCTGCCAGTGCCTGTTCAGCCTGAGCAACTTGGTTGAATTCAATAGAATCTTTGCGATTTGGCATTATTGGTTCCTTCAATTTTTACATGTCTCGCCAATCATCTGGGATGCGCCTACTTACTTTCGTATCTCAGGAAGACAGACAGACTTACCAGGGCGTAGTCTGGCCTTCCTAAAATAGCGGTTACAGCGTAGCTGGGTCTTTTCTCAGGATGTAGGTTATCTACTCATCACTGTCAAGTCTTTTCCCCAGACTTAAGACCTCATCTAATTTGTAACCCAATCTTTTATAGAATTTTACTGCCTGAATATTCGATTCTCTAATCTGCAAATTAAGCTTTGGACAACCGGCAATCTCAAGCTGCCTTTCAACCTCAAGCATTATTTTTCGTCCAAAACCCTTCTGACGGTGATCTGGTGAAACGGCCAAATAATTAATCCAACCACGGTGCCCGTCATATCCAGCCATGGCGGAAGCTATAAGATCTCCATCCAGCACACCTACAAGAAACAATTCTGGTTGAACTTTAAGTTTCCGATGTATGTCTTTTTTCGGATTATTCCACGATCTGATCAAATCACATTTATCCCACAGTGTGATTACTGATGATTCATCTGATTGACGATAACTTCGAATTTGCATTTTTCCCTAATCTGATCTAGGACATTAAGGTAACTGTCTATTTAGGTCACGAAAATGAATAAACAGAAGGATAGATAGCGCTAGGAGAATTGGACCCCAGGCTATTGGACCTGTGGGAATAAAAATATTGGTGGCAAAGCTTATAACGCTACCAAATGAGAGGATGGCGTAGAGAACACATAGATAGCGGATTGCTTTATTGAGTGGGGAATTTGAGAAAAGTGGTGCCACAAACAAAAATGCCAGCGAAGAGAAGAACCCCCAGCCCAATACTTCCAGAGCTAGCATTATTGAGCCATCCCCATAAGGCAAGAAGCGTATCAAATCTGCAGGTATATCTGGTAGACTTTGTTGGATCACAGTAAGTTGAACAAAGCGATTGATACATACGGTGACGGCATATAAAATGGAAAAGCTGACACCCAATGATCCGAGTATCTTGTTATCTTTCTCATTTACATACCGTATGGCTGTAAACAGGACAACAAGTCCTGGTGCAACGAGAAAAGTGATGATGCCCGCAGTCAATTGGACAAATGGACCAGGTGGAATTGTAAAGCCTTTAGCAAAAGTATAGATAACCAACACAAAGATATATATTATACCCAGTGTTGCAGCATAAGCTGATGCCCACAAACCAACTCGACTGGCCATATTGTTATTCAGGCTTTCCATGGTTTCTTCTCTCTCCCCTTTGTTAAATGGAAATTTATTCCAATAATAACTTATGAGATATTTCCATTCATGGCTTTAAGGTTATTCCGAAGAATACTCCAATAATCATCATCTCAAGTAGGCCTGAAACAATAATATACAGGAGTAGTGAGAAGCTGATATTGAACATGACGTATTGGGTTGCACCATACATTACCACTCTAAAAAACCATATTAATAGACCATAGCTTAGTCCTTTTAAGAATCCAGTATCACCAGGCAGGCTTTGGACCAGCAATAAAAATATACCTGCCAGAATAAAACCATATGCCAAATCGATCACTGTTCCCAGCGCAGGACTAATTCTTGCTCGCATGATTGGTTTATATACAGCGTATAGTTTTTGCGCTAGTGGGTTGGCATTTAACACCGCATCAAGTACACCAAATAGTATTCCACCTGATATACTAATGATAACATATCTAATCATTTTACCCCCTATTTGAGTTCAGAACTCAGTCTTTGTATTCCATTTTACAGTAAATATTTTTTCTTTCAAATGATAAAGGAGATATCATCATTTCTGTTTGATGAGTACGTACTACATCGTCTTTCCCCCGTAAAAAGTCTTCCGCTGAGTGTGGCAGGGAGTCGAATTCCTCAGTTCTATAGTGCATGGGTACTATTATGCTGCCATCACATAGTTGGGAGACAATCGAATCAGCAACATCAAGTGGTATCGTAAATTTTCCCCCTACTGGAATGAGCAGAATATCTATGGCTCCGATTTCCGAAACCTGGTCCTTGGACAATTCAGTACCAATATCACCTAAATGGGCAATGCGTATGCCCTCAATTTCCAGAATAAAGATGGAATTTAACCCATGATGACCGGGATCATGATATGAGGCAACATTATATATGTGAACACCATTCAATGTGGTGTCGATGTAATTGAACTTTTGATTCCCAGGAAGACAACCGCTTAGACTTGTGAAATCGGATGCAAGGGAACTGGTGTTGTTGTGATCGATATGCTCATGTGATATGGTTACGAAATCTGCTTCAATCCCAGATGGCATTTTATATCCTTTAAACTCAGCCGGATCTGTGAGGATACGAGTCCCTGATGATGTGGTAATGAGAAAAGCAGCATGTCCCAAATACTGCAGACGAATGGGTTCGGCTTGCTCAGTACTGTTTCCAGGAATTGAGACAATAAACAGAATTAATGCAGCAAATGTTTGTGCCAGTCGTTTCATCATATTTTACTTAGCATATCATTTCATGAACTGTTAATCCAATAATGCCTGTAAGGTGGTAACTCCCACTAGCCGGGTATCTTGTCCGTTCTAGTTGTTTCACCGCATTTTGGTTTTTGTAAACCAATGGATTATTTCACTGATTCAAGTTCCCTGGCAATTTCAAGTGTAAAGTCTATATCTCGGGACGTGAAATCCGCAGTCCGTTGAGTTTTTTCCTCATACATCAATCGGATTTCTTCACCGGTATATTTCATAAGTGTCACAACTGAGTCCATACCTGCTTCATACAATATGCCTGCGAAGGCAGGTCCAACTCCATACAACCTGCTTAAATCTGACAAACTTATTAGTTGGGACAAATCTTCGCGTAAAAGACCACTTATTTTTAGAAAAGCAGAAAGTTGTTCTCGGTTTGAAGCCAGATCAAACAATTTCTTTGTTGATGTGATACCCTGTTCTTCCAGCTTTAAAACAAGCGCTTTATCCACTCCAATAAATCTTGAAAGCTTTACGTGAGTTGGGAAATAGCTATTGGCTTCCCGTCTTAAAATTGTCAAGTATTCGACAGAGAGACCAGTTTTCTCGGCAAATTCTGCAATTTTCGGTTTTGATCCTAATACAGCCAAAAGTTCTGAGATATTCTTGATTCCAGATGATGCTAGAATATCAAAATATTGTTTCAGATTATTCTTCAATATTTGGCGACTGGGAATCAATTCACGTGATTCCAAACTGATTCGGAATTTTTCCAGCGAGTACTTTTTAGGATCTATATAGTATTGTGCTACCACTATATCCTCCATTTGTTAACGCCCCGGTCTGTTGTCCATAGCCTGCCCTGGTGTAGATTGAGTAAATCGAAGCCAGGGGGCTCAGCAAGGAGGGGATGGGTCTTTCTCAGGTTGTTACTCTATCTTAAAACCAACACTTTCCGGGTCTCAATTGACTTGTTCGCTGATAACCGGATAACATAGACACCTGAGGCCACCGCATGATTCTGGAGATCATTTCCCTTCCATTGAAATGAATACTCACCATATGATTTATTGGTAATGCTCTGAGTCCACACTGGACGTCCTGTAATATCAAAAATGCTTACCGAGAGGTCTGCTCCAGTATTAAGTGAATAGCTGATAGTGACCGCTGGATTCATAGGATTTGGGTATATGTTTAGTATTTCAAAGTCCAGTGGAACTTGGTTTTTATCATTAATACCTAGAACAACTCCATCCTCGTTAAACACAAACACACCGTTTCCAAAGGATGCCAGCCATTTGTTATTATTAGCATCAATAACAAGTGATGTAATCCAACCTAATTCCTGTCCAGTATTTGTTGTGGTGTATTGTGTCCAATTCTCACCATCGAAGCGTGCCAATCCAAAGTCATAGCCCACCCAGAGTATTCCATCAGCATCAAATTGCAGGGCACCGGGGAACCAAAAATTAAGCGAGTCAGATTGAAATGTATAGCTGATCCAATTCTCACCATCATACCTACCAACAGCATTGTTAATACCAGTCCAGACATTACCTGAATTATCAAATGCCAGGGCTTGATGCCATAAAGTGTTGTGATAGCTACTATAAACCAACCACTGATCTCCATCAAACTCTATGAGACTTGTATCGGATAGCATCCAAATAGAACCATCTGGACCTGCAGAAAGAGCTGCGAGGTAACCATGGTTCCCAAAATCTGAAGTGTCATAATCGGTAAATGTTGTCCCGTCAAATTTGGTCACAATATCCTGCCAATTTTTATACCAGATATTGTCCTCTGTATCTACAGTAAGATTGCGGGCATTATCCTCTGCGTCGTATTCAGTGAAATCTGTTCCGTCAAATTTGACAAGTCCTGAGCCATCTGAACTTATCCAGAGGTTACCTTCACTATCTGTTCCAATGTCAATGGGTTCTATGGCATTTGCGGGGTAGCCAGAATTGTCCGGTGTCCAACTCACCCATCCCTCTCCATTGAACTTTGAAATACCAGCCCAATCGCATCCTATGTAAATATTATTAAATGGATCGATTGTCATACATTGTGCATAACTGCCAGCAATGTTCGAGTTTTCAAGGTTGTAGTTAATCCAGGTTTCAGAATAGCATAAAGTTGTCAATGCCAATGTAAGCAATACTGTCTTTGAGGTGTTCATCCTGGAATCTCCCTTCAAGGAAAGTAATTTAATTCGCGGTAATATAGTCTATCAATGGTTATTAATACCTGTCTTCCACCAAACGCTTCAGCCTTGGATAGCAATCAGTGCTGTCTACCTGAAAACAACCTTAGGGTTGGAGGTAACCAATAGAGGTGTCTCAAAAATCAAGTGGGTTGGGGCAGTTTCATCAACTATAAAAAACCCCTTATATTCCCATATGCGATTACCCAAATATTTGACATAGAAATCTATGATATATTTACCTGGATCTAAAGCAATTGAAGTGTTGGTATGCCAATTCACCTCATCATCGTAGACAATCTGTCTGGTTAGAAATTCACGAATAGTGACTTGAGGTCCACGCCATATCAATTTCCCACCTGGCTTGCCCGCTTTAAAAATCAAACCAGTCTCAAAGTCTGGGTCCCAGACAGTATCAGGTGGAGCCTTGTCTAGCATGAGTGTTGTGGAAAGCAGGCAGGCATTCAGACTGACTATCATGATTATCTGCAAGAGAAGTATGGTTTTTCGAATCATTTGCATCCTCGTGTGGTTAACGCCCTCGTCCCTCTAAGCGGGGTAAGACCTGCCTTTGTTAGCGGTGTGTAAGATTCAATGGACTCCTCAAATTGGCAGTTACTCGTTTTTCCCAATAAATGGTCTCATTGATTCCCAAACAGCGGGGAAATTGCAAAAGAAGACAACATGGGAGCAGCCGGGTATTATTGACAGCTGGGAATCATTCAGGTACTCGTGAACGGCTAAAAATTCTTTAGGCGTGGAATACTCGTCGCTGTCTCCGCCCATAATCAGGACAGGACACGAGATCTTTTCAAATGTTTCTTTGCTGATGGAGCTCTTATTATAAAGGTCATTCAGCATTTGGAGGCTTTCATCCCAACGCTCTGGCTCAGGCATGTATTCCAATTTCTTTTTAAAAAAATCACCATATTCAGACAAGAGACTCTCAGCAGAATAATTACTGTTTCCAGGAGTGTCTTTGGGTGGATCATCACCAGCCCCTATGGCAACGACCTTTTTAACAATATCCGGATACATGGCAGCCAGCTTATAGGCAGCAAATCCGCCATCACTAAAACCAATGACCGTCACATCGTCCAGTTTCAGATGCTGGACGAGTTTGTAGGCGTCGTCTGCCCTTTGTTCATAGCTGAATGGCTCATGACCGATATCGGATTTCCCATGCCCTCGAGTCGCCAGACAAATGACCTGGAATTCTTCTGAAAGAACTGGAATAAAAGGTGCAAACTCACTGATATAGCCAAACACACCGCCATGGAGCATTAGTATGGGTTCTCCAGTACCGTAAGTTTCGTAGTATAACTTGGTATTGTCATGAAGCTTTAAATACTCTCCCGCACTTTCGTTATAGCCATAAGGAATGGGTTGGGAACCCTGGCCACAGCCGTAAATGAATATGACAAGTAAAACCAGTACTCTCATTGATACCTCCCTTGAAATTCAATTACAATTACAAACTAATGTTGTTATTGCTAACGATGCGCTCACTGCGTGGTGGGTATCAAACGCATGTTACCTTTAATTGCAAATTGATTTATTTGGCTACCAAAATTGGCAGAAAAAAGCAGCGCCCCACCTGTCCAGTGCAGCCAAAGTTATACCTTGCATGGACATGAAGCGAATTGAACTTGTACTTATTGGCGTTTTTTCTCATTTGGTTTAAGTGTTTCTCCCTCTATGGCAATCCAAAAACTGTGGGGTTTAATCTTTGTGTAATGATCCACTATGCTGGAAGGCCAGTGCACCTCAAGGGAATCGACAAGGACAGCGTCGCCCAAGCCGAAGTGGATATCATATGTATTTTGACTGGCATATCCCGTATTGGGTAACATTTGACGAGTTTGCCAAACTGATTTTTCATCCGTCTTTGCTTTAAGACGGACTCTGGTTCCAATGCCAAAGTGATTTGTACGTTTACCCCAAAGTCGTATTGAAACCCAATTGTTACCAGTAGTCTCGTTACGATAGAGCGCATTATCCTGATCATCACTACCCCAGTTCGCCACAAAAAGATCAAGATCGCCGTCGTTATCGTAGTCAGCCCAGGCAACACCTGCCGAAGTATCAGCATCAGTTGTTAAAGGATCGTGAGATATACGTGTAAACTGACCATTTTTTCCCTGTACATAAAAAAAGTTGCGCATATCGTCCTGATAGGTCCCATTGGCGATATAAAGATCCAGATCTCCATCATTATCAAAATCACCCCATGTGTGTCCTTTTGATGCGCCACCACCGTTATCTGAATATTTGACGTGTTCAAACATTGGGTTGTCAAACAAGGGTTTAAGAGTTCCTCTCCCATCATTCTGATACAATATGTTACGGTCATTTTTGCCAATATTCGTCACAAAGAGGTCAAGGTCTCCGTCATAGTCATAATCAACCATAGAGACGCCATAGGTAAACGCAACATTTGTAACAAAGTGCCCTTGAGTCACTTCTGTAAACGAACCATCACCATTGTTATGATAGAAAAAGTTGCGTTGTCTATAATTGCCAACGTACAAGTCTATATATCCGTCCCCGTCTATATCACCGAAAGCACATGTCCGTCCTTCACCGCCGTTATTTACCAACGAGCCGGCCTGAATCCGCTCAAAGTGTCCAGCACCAAGGTTATGATAAAGCGCATCGTCTTGGTCTCCTCGGTTGACAACAAAAACATCAAGGAGGCCATCGTTGTCATAGTCGGCCCAACATGATACAGCTGCGTTTGTTCTATCTGAAACAAGCGGACCTTCTGTTACCAGCACAAATCCGCTGGTGGTATCATTTCGAAACAAAAAATTTGTTTCGTCCCCTGTGCCTGCCTCCCAATCTTCAGTATTAACAACAAAAAGATCGAGATCGCCATCATTATCGTAATCCACCCAGTTAACGCCTTCAGAAAACCCACGGTGCCGTACTGCCTCCAAACCACGCATTTTCGTGAAAGAGCCATCCCTATTATTTCTGTAGAGGAAATTCCACTGACCACCGGTATTGGCGACATATAAATCTGCATAGCCATCGTTATTATAATCACCCCAGGCCAGACCTCGAGACTGACCTCCATCATTGACCATGCGCCCAGTAGTTATGCGTCTAAATTGCAATTCCGGATTTGCCTGCTTGGGGAGCGCAATTATGAAAATATCAACGTTCCTATCCTTGGTGCGATTGCATGCAATCTTTGCGCCGTCCGGGGACCACATCGGCCTGGTATAATAAGCACCTGGATCATCCGGTGTAATGCGGCTTACTTGTGAGCCGTCAGAATTCATGGTGTAAATATGCCAGACACGACTCTCTAACATATCAGATGCAAAAACAATCTTTGATCCATCCGGTGACCATGATGGCCATCCATCATAAGCAGGACGTTGGGTGATATTTGTTTCAACACCGGTATCCAGGTCTTTAACAAAAATTTCTGAATTTCGATGATTATATGTTTCATCATCGGTTTCAATAACTCTGCGCCAGAGCAAAGTCTTATTATCCGGCGAAAGCGATGGATAAGTATCCCATTTTCCATAATCAGTTAACCTACGAACATTGCTACCATTAACATCCATCATATAGATTTCGTAGTTCTCTTCATCACTACGAGTAGAATTAAATACAATTTGTGAACCATCCACCGAGAATTTCGGGTGATCATCATTGTATAAAGAATTTGTGAGATTAATAACATTTGATCCGTCACTATCCATAAGAAACACATCGGAGTGGTCAGCAGGATATGAAGTGAACAGAATTTTTGAACCATCTGGTGAAACGACTGGACTCTCAGCATATTCCTGATTATGGGTCAGGCTTTTAAGACCGGTACCATCGCTGTTAATAGTATAAACCTGAGTGTTCTCCCCAGAACGATTTGAGTGAAAAACAAGTCGTTTGCTATCTGGAAACCAATAGGGGTAGGACGACTGCACATTGGTAATCTTCATCATGCTATCAGCAGGAACTTGGGCCAGACATGCTTCCGGCCAACCTACACTCAGAAAAGTGATCATTAGAATGAATAAGGAATGAGAAAGTAGTTTTTTCATGATTAGTCCTGTATTAGGAGGTATAACGCCACCCTTCACCAGGTCGTGGCAAACGACATCGATTTCAGTTGCCGCGCGACCCGCGACTCCGTATGCAACGGTTTGTTATTCCTTTTTCGTCTTATCAGAGCCAAAGCCCGGCTTTTCTTCGCGGACAAGCATATCCATGAATTTTGCAAATCGCCTCTGTCTGGTTTCAGGCTTTTTCGCACTTGTCAACCCGTACGCGATGGCATAACGACTCGATTTATTGAGCGTTTCAAAAAGCTGTTTCACCTTCGGCTTGCTCTCCAGTTCTGCTAGGAAATCCGCGGGCACTTTCATTTCACTTGCCGTATAGGCGTTCTCCCACCGGCCGTCCGCTTTGGCGGCACGAACATGCGCAAGGCCTGACTCCGTCATCCGGTCCTCACTTATCAAACGCTCCACATGCTCTCTGTTCCTTTTTGACCAGTTGCTTCGCGCTTTTCTGGGCGTAATTCGCTGAAAATAGGCTTGGTTATCGATTGACTTCTTAACGCCGTCGATCCAGCCCCAGCACAGCGTCTCAATCACGACATCGTCCCATGTCACGCTGGGAATCCCAGCTTTTCTCTTGAATATCTTCACCCATAGCTCACTTTCAGTGGCATGATTCACCTTGAGCCACTGGCCGAGATCTTTCGGTGTGGCAAATGTCATAATTCTCGCTGGCTCGGGTTCAGGCATGAAACTAGATTCTCCTCGGTATAACGCTCTGGGCTGTTCAATTGAAAAGTGTAGCTTTTTAATGCTTTGCTGCTTCCCCAAGCAGACTCGCTTTGTTCGATAATTATATCCATCCACTTCATTTTAGTTTACTACTCCCCTTCGTGTGAGTCAGCTCTAAACTTTTGTTATGTGTAACCATGTTTAACAACATATTTAAGTCAGATATTAAATCATTATTTTTTGACTTATTTCTTAAAATTTAATTAATTCTTAATATTGACAATCTGATTTGCAATCTTCCGACAGAAGATGATATCTGATATAGATAAAAACACCAATTCGCCAGATTCTCCATAAAACTCTTTCGTGGCAAAATATGTTTGGAGGTTTTCAGGAATCTCTCCCGTTAGTGTTTTTGTAATTACACATGCTGCTAAAAATGTACCTATAGCTGAAGGATGTCGGCCATCAGATATAAACAGTTCAATACCTGGTTTCAAATTTTGGGCTAAGCTCCATGCTGGACCTATTGGTAAGACTTTGGCATTTATTTCTCTGGATAATTTTAAATATGCTCCAGTTAATTCTTCTTGGTATTTATGTAACTTTTGTGGTGCCCAGCTAGAAAATATGAATGGCTCAGCTCCATTTTCATTAACATAATCACAAAACAATTTCCTATATACAATAAAACTATCAGGGTGGCTCATGGGTGCCATACTTTGTCCTTGGAGGATTACTATATCAAATTTCTCCTTAATTATGATCTCTTTAGTTTTTAGTCCGCCTATTCCCAACCAATGATCGCTTATCTTCGCGCCAGGAGCAACAGACGTTTTTGTAACAAGCTTTATATGTGTACTATCGGAAATTATCGAAACCATTTTTGGAAGATTATTGTGATAAGTGAAACTATTTCCTACGAACAAAACATAAAGGGTATCTTTTGAGGATTGAGAAAAACATGAATCATTATTAACGCAAATGATAAAAACTAAAACCATAAGTACATTCCAGTTACTTTTTTTCATCGAAATATACAGCTTCATAATAATTAAGATTTTTTCATGCCTAACGCCTTAAGCATAAGCTGCTTCGTGAAACAGACTCGCTTTGCTCGATAATTGTATCCATCCACATAAATATCCCCACTGCAATTCCCCTCGTGTGAGTCAGCTTGAAGCTTTTGTTAGAAAGCCCCTGATTCGCCTAATCAAATATCTTCTTCTGATAAATGTTGCCGATGATGTCTGAGAGTAAGAATCGATATGTCGTCTGTTCCCACCCTGTATATGATCCGATAACTACCATCAACCAATTGACGAATATCTGTTCTGTTTAATTCAGGCACAGCTTGACCACTTTCCGGGAAATTGCTAAGCTGTTCAACTCTCGAAAACAGGTGATTAACAAGTTCGACCGCAGCACTCCGATCCTCTTCAGATATGTATTTTGCAATTTCAGTTATACGATCTATTGATAAAGGCGACCATATTATTCTCATACATCAAGATCCTTCAGAGCATGTGATTTAGCTGAATCATGTGAGAGACCCTCACCTGATTGTAGTTGGTGCTCTGCCATCTGGATATCTGATAATAATTCTAGCTTCTCAAGCATTTGTTCATATTCAGCTACGCCAAGCATTACTGCAGAACTCTTTCCGTGTTGGGTGATAACTAGCGGTCTTTTATTTCTTTTCATCTCATCAATGAAACTTGTGACATTTGCGCGAAACTCTGAGAGGGGCTTTATGTCTTGATCTAATCTTATTCTTTGCATAACTAACTTCTCCTATTGTACGTTATATGTGACGCTATAATGTACATATATAAATCGTCTCACAAAGCGCAAATCTACCTTCTGGGTCTTTCTAACAATATTTATGTGGTCTGGAGTAAGACGACCATTTTGTAAATAAGTGTGAATAAACATTTCCCCCTTCCAAAAAAATGCGTGGTAAAAGAATGCCTGAAAGTATGAGAAGTGATCAGCATTGTCAATTCGCATTTGTCTACTGAAAGATCAATTGCACGTTGTATCTCTGAGTTGTCTGTATGAGGATATTCCCCAGTCACATTAGGGGTACACCTCATAGGGGAAAGCATTGAATATTATAATTTTAGCTGACCCAATAACCAGGCCTGGGAGGTTGATTATGAATACTAAGAAGATTACCAGAGAACAACACAATTACCGCAGTGAGCTCACCATCACAGCTTTGCTGTTAAGTGGTGTGGGACTGCTCTATACCGATATTCCATTTCACATTATGGTTCAAACATTCATCCAGCGTTTGGGAGATGCAACTGTCTCAGTAAAACAGTTCCTTGTCTCTATTTTCATTGAGCCCTTTGTTCAATTGGAATTTTCTGACATCGTTGGGATACTAATGATAGTCATCTCTTTGGGACTCATGATTGTACAGATTCGAAAAAGGATGATCTCGTCAAGCTACGAATCACACAGCTGTCCTTTGTGTGACAGCAAACTCCACAGGGTCCATCGCAGCCGATGGCAGTTATGGCTGAGTAAAGCCCTCTATTTAAGTTCTGGATATTTCCACTGTGATACTTGTGATCACTCAAGTTTACGCTTTTACCAGAAGACGCCCCATCTACATCGAGGATAGAACCGAGTTATTTGTATCAGCCATCCACAGAAGTGAGATATTTGGTCCGATTCACAATACCTGAATATGCCAATTCAAGATTCTTGGCGAGATGTTTCTTGTTATAATTATTCAACTTGTAGTGGTATTTGAGCATATCTTTCTCAAAACAATCATTTATTTCCACCCAGGTTTTATCCCGGTGCAATCTGGCATATTGCTGTAAGCCTTCCACATAATTGTCTGCTGGAATATCCACATCACTCTTACGAAAATTAGGGAAGGTGATTCCTCGACTCCTGAGTCGTTCTGTGGCTGAATAAAATGAAGAGGCTGGAAAATCCAGTGCCTCAAGTGTTTTATTGCCCACACCTGTGTTCAGATAGTGATATAGAAATAAGTTGTAGTGAAATAGATCTTTAATTTTCACCCAATTCAAATCTTTTGAAAAAGCGAATAGATCTTCGTTTGCAGATTCAGTCATCTCTCCTGGGAAGTGCTCTTCCAGAAAGATGACATACTCATTGATGACCTTACGGCGAGCTTCATTGACTGGAATGCCCCGCTTCGTTAATGCCATGATGGACCCAAAGGCCTGCTGGTAATAAAAATATGCTTTGGTGATGTCAGCCTTTTCACGATGATAAATTTTTCCCAGCAGAAGACAGGCTCCGGCCAGTTCTGAGGCAATTGAAAATTGCTGGCTCACTTCCATGCTATTTATGGCTGCTTCCAGGGCTTGATCTGAATCTCCCAGGATGTGATATAATTCTGCAACTTTCGATTGAATTTTCGCTGTGAAAAATGCATTGTGCGCTTTCTTGAGTAAATCCTGGTAATATCTCACCGCTTCTGTATTGCGATTTTGATTAATCAGAAGGCGACCTCTGGTATAATCAATACTCCAGTGAAGATGCTGAAAACCGTGTAGAGCCGCCATTTCATGTGCTTTATCAAGATGCGTACTGGCATCAGCCATATTTTCCTGCTTAATCAGTTGCAGAGACAATCCATAGTGAGCTTGAGATTCCATGACTGCCATCTCATATTTGTTGAAATAGGCAATGCACTGCAGCCATTTTTTAAGCGCGAACTTCTTATCTAAATCAGCATCCAACAGGAGATACTGATAGGCAATCATCTGCTTCATCTTATTTGAGGAAGTGATGCTGCGCGCTTTTTCCAGATATCTAAAGGCCGCATTTGTATCCCCCAACTGTTGGAAAAAACCGGCATATTCATAGTAAAAATAAGAGAGGGCACCTTCCTGTTGCGAACCCTGATTGAGCACGCTGATCTTCCCGGCGACCTGTTCATAGAGTTCAACGGCAAAGGTGTAATTGCCTTCAAGGGTGGCTATTTTTGCATAGGTTATTTTTTGGAGTGCTTCAAGCATACGATTCCGTCGATCAGAGATTTTTCCCTGATCTAACATCAAAGCTACCTTCTCCTCACTCAGGAATCCAATTTCACCCAGTAGCGCATAACACTCTGATGCGTGAAATTTTTCCACGGTATCATCTGCTTCGCTGGTCCGGTTTAATTCATTACTCAGAAGAATCTTGCGCTGTGTCATGCTTCCTCCATCTCATCCATAAATTTATGACTGAGGCCGTGCCACTTCAATTGACCACACGTTTTTTGCTTACCTCCAAAATATTGTTTTATGGGTGCTAAAGATAATTTGTCAATCTTCATTTACCAAACTTATTGCTGATATTCAGTCATAATAAGTAAAATAAGAGGTCTAATTACTATATTTATATAATTTTCTTTATATTTAATAAAGTATTTTGTTGCCGTATTTTATCAATATTTTTCTCTTTTTTGGTGTAGTAACTGCCTCATAGATGAAATGAGAGTACTGATTTCAATAATCCCATTAAAATCTCAATCACCCTTCCCTCTTTTTCCACGCAGCTTTCCATTTATATTTCCAGCCATACAATAAATCGATTCAAGTAGGCAGAAATAAATTACGGAACCAATTATGTCAGAGAATATGCTCACCGAAATTGAAGAATTAGAAACCGTTTTCAGTACTGATGAAGGCACAGTAAAAGCAGTTGACAAGGTTTCCTTCAGCCTTGAAAAAGGTCGCACAGTTGGCGTTGTAGGCGAGTCGGGCTCGGGAAAATCTGTTACCTCCCTGTCCCTCATGCGCTTGATACCCAATCCACCCGGCAGAATTGTCGGTGGCAGACTCATGTACCATTCCAGATCTAAGGGTCTCGTTGACTTAGCCGAAGTTCCTGAAAATGAGATGCGTGAATTCCGGGGTAATGAAATCGCCATGATTTTCCAGGAACCCATGACCTCCCTGAACCCTGTATTTACCTGTGGCAACCAGGTCATGGAAGCGCTCATCCTTCATCAAAAGATGAGTAAGGCTGAGGCCAGGGCCAGAACACTTGAACTGTTTATTGAGGTTGAACTTCCCCGCCCAGAAAAAATTATTGATTCCTATCCCCATCAAATTTCTGGAGGTCAGAAGCAGCGCGTCATGATCGCCATGGCCATGTCCTGTAACCCACAAATACTTATTGCCGACGAGCCCACCACCGCCCTGGATGTGACAGTCCAGGCAACCATCCTGGATTTGATGCGTAGACTCAGAGACAGCCATGATATGGGCATCATTTTTATTACTCATGACTTAGGTGTTATTGCAGAGATCGCAGATCATGTGGTGGTTATGTATAAGGGCAAAATTGTTGAGCAAGGTTCAGTCTGGGAAATTTTTTCTGACCCCCAACACCCCTATACCAAAGGTCTACTTGCCTGTCGTCCTCCACTGAAACATCGCTTGAAACTCCTCCCCACCATGGCTGACTTTATGTCAGAGAGTGATGAAGGGGAAATGCTTGAGATTAAAAAATCAGTGGATGAGACAATCCATGATCTCATAATAACGCCAGAGGAAACAGCTGAACGTCACAAAAATCTTTATGCCCAGGAGCCCATCCTGACCATCAACAACCTGAAAACCTACTTTCCAGTTCGCGAAGGTCTATTCAGTAAGGTGGTTGATCATGTAAAAGCGGTAGATGATGTAAGTTTTGATGTCTATCCTGGTGAAACCCTAGGTCTGGTGGGAGAATCAGGCTGTGGTAAAACCACGCTGGGACGAACCATTCTCAGACTCATTGAGCCCACAGCAGGGAACATCATCTTCCACGGAAAGGATATCACCAATATATCTGGTGATGAACTTCGTGATATCCGCCGAAGAATTCAAATCATTTTTCAGGATCCTTACTCCTCTCTCAATCCAAGAATTACCATCGGATCAGCCATTATCGAGCCCATGCAAGTTCACCAGCTTCACGGTGACGATCAAACCCGACGCCAGAAGGTGCAGGAATTATTGGAACGAGTAAAACTGGATCCGGGCCACTATAATCGATATCCCCACGAATTCTCTGGTGGTCAGAGGCAGCGAATATGTATTGCCCGTGCACTGGCAGTTCAACCTGAATTTGTGATTTGTGATGAATCAGTATCCGCTCTGGATGTTTCAGTCCAGGCTCAAGTATTAAATCTATTAAATGAGCTGAGGGACGAATTTGGTCTCACGTATATCTTTATCTCCCATGACCTTTCTGTGGTAAAATTTATGTCAGACAGAATGGTGGTGATGAACGAAGGTAAAGTGGAGGAGATGGGTGATGCAGATAGTGTCTACCAGAATCCACAGACCGATTATACCAAGCGACTCATCGCTGCCATCCCCCGGGGAGATCTTGATGACATTAAAAAATCCTACCTATCCAGGAAGACTGAATAGATAGGATTGATTTTAAAGCCCCTCCAGATAAGTGCCTGGGAGGTTGAAATTAATTATTTCCGGCTTTTTTAAGCTGTTTATCTACCTCATCAATGACCTTGTCAATGGCTTCTTGCTGAAGATCCTGAGTGGCATCATCAAGTTTTTCCATGGCTGGACTCATCTGCTTCTTTATCTTACTCCAGGGATCATCCTCAGTGACATAGATAAAAACTCCATAGGCCAGCACCACAAACATCAATATCATGAATAGCTTGAATACCTTTTTCATCAAAAATATCAATAATCCGATACCAACAAACACCGCCACTCCCATGTAGAGTTTGTTGCTTAATAGCAGATCTAATATATCCTGCATCTTATGTATTCCTTTTATTCGAAGAGCTGTTCAGTCGTCCCATATGATGAAACTTCCGACAATCACACTTGTGTTTAAGTATTGAATTCATGCGATGTTAACCATGACTTCAGCAATTCAAAATAAAAACTAATCCGGTTGATGTGCTCTTCGGACTCTCTACGCCTTTTTCAAGCGCATGGGTTTAAGCTCCATCTTACACTCTGCACATCTTCCTGCAGAATCTTGACGAACATGGCTATGGATCAGCATGGGACATCCATAATATTCCATTTTGTCTTCTGTTGTGATGACTCCAGGAACCAGGGTCATATTACACTCGGTACATGTACCAGGCTCACGACTATGGATATGCTTATGCGATTCCATGGGACAGGTATAGTATATTAATTTTTCTGCATCAGCAGGTGCTGCGGTTTTTTCCATTGCAGCATGATCGTGGCCATCATGGTTGGTTGCCGGTGCAGCCTTTTCCTGACCACAACTAACAACAAATACAGCCATCAAAGCTGTCATCCATAAATACTTCATATCTTTACCTCGCTTCGTTTTTCGTTTATCATTTATCATTCGTAATTCGTAATTCGTAATTCGTAATTCGTAATTTATCATTCATTATCACATCTTGATGCAATCAATACTATCTAACATCATGTGCACCAGTAATCCCACCGATATCACCCTGGTTTTTTCTGGGATTAAGAGAAGTGCATAAGCCCCAATCGCCCAAAATGAATGCAGGGGATGAAAACCAATGCTACACCTGCCAGGATCATACATTGGGTTGGCCAACAGGTGATCCAGATCTACCACCATGGTAGCTGACATAACCATCCAGTAGTATTTCCAGCTCTTTTTCGGCAGTATGTATTTACTCATCCAGGGAGCAATCGCTGCCGGAACCAGAAAATGGGCGATTATGTGCAGGATACCTCGCATCAGCTAGAAAACAGACTCCCCAGAAATCCCTTTTTCTCAGTGCTTTGCTCAGGATTAAATCCGGAATTTCTTATAATCTCAGCACTTTCTTCAGTAGTGAGATCTCCACTTACTGAGACTTGCTTTTTTGATAGTTGAATATCAATGGATTCGACCCGTGCATCAGCCTCTAATCCTTTTTGGATTGTGGCTACACAACCATTACAATTCATATCATTAACTTTAAAGACATGTTTTTCCATATAAGCTACTCCATTTGTTTTTCATATTCTCAATATGACCCTGTCATTTTAAAATTCATTACTTTTTATTGTTTCTTTAGAAGTCGCCGCTCAGCTACTAGAACATAGATTAATGGCACCATAAAGGTGTTGATAGTGGCGAAAAGCATCCCGCCAAATGATGGGATAGCCATGGGTACCATGACATCCGCTCCTCTACCCGTTGAAGTGAGAACCGGTATTAAGGCCAGTAATGTTGTAGCCGTGGTTAGCATGGCAGGACGGATACGTCGCTTTCCGGCCAGAATAGCAGCTGTCTGAATCTCCTGACGTGTTGTTGGTTTGAGCTCCTTAAATTGTTGATCGAGGTAAGTCGAGATTAAAACGCCATCATCTGTGGCTATTCCAAAAAGTGCCAGAAAACCTACCCAGACAGCTACACTCAAGTTGATCTCATGAATTTGAAATATTTCTCTAAAATTCAAGCTGCCAAGTGAAAAATTCATAAACCAGGGTTGCCCATAGGCCCAGATTAAGGTAAAACCTCCAGCCCAGGCGACAAAAATGCCTGAGAACACGATGAGTGTCGTGGAAGTACGTTTGAACTGCATGTACAGAATCACAAAGATTGACATAAGTGCCAGGGGAAGTACGATCCGCATTCTCTTGGTGGCTCGAACCTGATTTTCGTAGGACCCTGTAAAATCGAAGCTTACTCCATTGGGAACATTGAGCTCACCTGAATCAATCTTACTATCTAAGTATGCCCTAGCTTGTTCAACCACATCTACCTCAGCAAAGCCGTCAACCTTATCAAACAGGACATATGAAAGCAGAAAGGTATTCTCGCTTTTGATGACTTGAGGACCCCGGGTAAATCGAACGCTGGCTAACTGACCCAATGGAATTTGTGCCCCAGATGAGGTGGGTACGAGAATAGATTCGAAACTCTCATCACTCTCTCTGAATTCGCGCATGTATCTAACTCGGATGGGATATCGTTCACGACTCTCTATGGTCATTCCAACTTGTTTTCCACCTATTGCTACAGCAATTACCTGTTGGACATCACTGATGGACAATCCGTATCGGGCAATTGCCTTCCTATCGATGTCAATTTCCAGGTATGGTTTACCTACAATGCGATCGGCAAAAACGGCGCTGGCCTTGACAGATGGAATTTCTTTGAGATAGGATTCTAGCTCAAGACCAAATGCTTCCATACTCTCCATATCTGAACCGTGTACACGGATTCCCATGGGTGCTCGCATGCCACTTTGGAGCATGACAATACGGGCCGCAATGGGCTGCAATTTTGGGGCAGAGGTGGTTCCCGGTAATTGGGCGACCTTGACCAGCTCATCCCAAATATCCTGATTGTTCCTGATATGATCACGCCATTGTCTGAATGGTTTTCCACGGCTATCCAAAATCAATTGGTCATTAGAATCTCTGACAAATTTGTCATTATCATCAACTTTATATTTAAGCGTATTCCCTGATGCATCCTGCATGTATTCAGATTTATAGGTAATTACGGATTCAATCATAGAAAGGGGTGCCGGATCCAGGGCTGTTTCAGCTCGACCAATCTTTCCTACCACATTCTCCACCTCAGGGATTGAATATAGAGCTCTGTCCAGAGTTGAGAGGACATCAAGTGACTCCTCCATGCCAGCGTGAGGCATGGTGGTAGGCATATACAAGAATGAACCTTCATCCAGATCGGGCATAAACTCTCTACCTAATCCAGGAAATACATGAACCATTTTTTGATAGGGTCTACTCTGTTTGATCACATCAGGTGACCAGCCAAAAATCGAGTCAAATCCCAGCCATGCATTCATCCCAAATATCAGGAGTAATGAGGGTATGAGTAAGGCAATTCCACGATTTTCTAACATCCACAAAAGGATTTTTGGATATACATCTGTATAGGCCTTAATGAGGCCCAAAACGAAACCCACCAGAAGAGCTACCAGCAAAAAGTTCGCTCCCATGCCATACTCATAGCCCAAAGGCACCCAGGTGAGTGAAAGCAGAATGATCACATCAAGAACAAGTAAGTAGTTCAAGGTTTTTGCGTGATAAAGCCAGGGATAATCTTTCAGAAGGGGCTTAAGCAGCTGAAGGAGAGCAATACTACCAAGAATTAACCCGATGATAACATTAAATGAAACAGCTACCCAAATTGAGAGAGTGAGTAGAAAGGCCAGTGACAATTTCCTGGTCCACTCCCCATACGTTTTCTTTGAAAAAACAAAACTGGCAACCACAGGTAGAACCAAAATGGCCAGAACTACTGATGATATCAGTGCAAAAGTCTTGGTGTATGCCAGGGGTTTGAAAAGTTTACCTTCGGCACCTTCCATGGTAAATACCGGTAGAAAGCTGATTACAGTGGTAGAAACTGCAGTTAGAATCGCTGGGCCAACTTCCCGAGCTCCTTTAAGAATCCCATCTATGACATTTGTAGAATTTGGGTCATTTTCAATTCTCTTGAGAATATTCTCAGTCATGATGATGCCCATATCAACTATGGTCCCAATAGCAATGGCTATCCCGGACAGGGCTACAATATTTGCATCAACATGGAACATTTTCATCCCCACAAAAGTGATCAGAACAGCTGCTGGCATCATCATGCTGATGAGGATGGAAGCTCTGAGATGCATGAGTAATACAAGAATCACAACCAATGTGATGATAATTTCTTCCCGTAAGGCATGATTCAAGGTTCCCAGGGTCTCATAAATAAGACCAGATCTATCATAGAAGGGGACGATCTCAAGCTGTGAGACAGAACCATCAGCGAGCGTTTTTGATGGAAGTCCTGGTGAAATTTCTTTGATCTTGGCTTTGACAGCATTGATGGTTGCCAGAGGATTCTCACCATAACGGGTTACGACCACGCCACCAACAACTTCAGAACCTTGTTTATCCAGTGCACCACGTCGCAAGGCTGGACCGAAACTGACATGAGCTACATCGGCGATAGTAATTGGAGCGTTATCAATGACCCTGAGAACTGTTACTTCTAAATCATCCAGACCCTTGATGAAACCCAAACCACGAATCATATATTCGACTCGGTTTACTTCTACGGTACGAGCGCCAATCTCATTATTTGCATCCTTTACCGCCTTAAAGACCTGCATAAGTGAAATGCCATAGTGACGCAGGGCCTGGGGATTGACATCAATCTGATATTCTTTAACAAAACCGCCTACAGAAGCAACTTCAGCCACCCCCCGGGCTGTGGATAGTCCATATTTTACATAATAGTCCTGGATGGTGCGTAATTCGTGAAGATCCCAGCCACCAGTAGGCTGTCCCTTTTCATCACGTCCCTCCAGTGTATACCAGAATACTTGACCCAATGCGGTTGCATCCGGTCCCAGGCTTGGTTTGACTTCATCAGGCAAGGTCCCTGACGGAAGCGCATTCAGTTTCTCCAGTATGCGACTTCTTGACCAATAGAAATCCACATCTTCATTAAAGATCACATAGACGGTAGAAAACCCAAACATGGAGAATGACCGTACAGTTTTGACACCTGGTGTTCCCAGAAGTGCGACGGTCAAAGGATAAGTTATCTGATCCTCAATATCCTGAGGAGAGCGTCCAGCCCACTTTGAGAAAACGATTTGCTGATTTTCACCAATATCAGGGATGGCGTCCACAGGAACAGGTGTACGATCTATTCCAGGAATATCCCAATCAAATGGAGCTGCAAGAAGCCCCCATATCATGATTGAAACAAACAGGATGAGAGTTATTAGCCTATTTTCTAAGGGTAAGCCAATGACGCGATCAAGAAAGTTTGTTTTAGCCATGTTGATGACCTACTGGTGCTGCTGAGGGTGCTCCATCGCCACTCATCATGCTTTTTTTCCCGGCGATCTGCATGGCACTATCTATTTTAAAGTTCCCATTAGAAACCACGAGTTCATCAACTGCTAAACCGCTGATGACGATATATTCTGAACCAACTCGGGGTCCTAAAACAATCTCTCTCAGAGCGAACTGACTCGATTCACCCTCACTGGTTTGTACATAAACCAGTGCCCGGCGACCTGTCTTCAACACGGAACTTGCAGGAATAAGTAATGCGTGTGTTGCCAATGTCTGAACCCCGCCAATTTCTTGGAGGGGTACCAGATCCATACCGCAGATAGAACAATCTCCAGGGTAATTTTCCACAACCTCGGGATGCATAGGACAAGCCCATTTCCCACTCAAATCAGGGGTAACCACCTGGCCATTTCTATTCAGCATGACTGAAACCGATGCTTCAGCCAGCATGCCAGGTTTCAACAAGCCCTGCTTATTGTCCAGTACGGCTCTAACAGTTATACTCTGCTTCTCAGGGTTTACCAGGGGGTCAATATATGAGATATGCGCGCTAAATTCCTGACCAGGTAATCCTGGAACTGAAAACGAAAGTTCCTGACCATAGGTTAACCAGGGCAAATCCTTTTCGTATGCTTCCAGGATCAACCATACTTTGGACAGATCAGCTATTGAATAAATTTGCTGCCCTGTTTTGACATATTTACCCTCGACCGCATTCTTATGGATAACTATACCGGTTATGGGACTGTTAATTTGCAGGACTGACTGAGCTTTTCCAGTTGAGGTAATGGCATTTATCTGAGCCATACTCAGTCCAAGTAGTCTGGTTTTTTCAATAACTGCATCATATGTGGCCTGAGACGCTTTTTGAGCCACAGGATTTTGGTCTGTCCCGTTCATTCTACTGTAGGCCTGGAGTAATTCACTTTGGGTCGAATAGAGTTCTGGACTATAGATTTCAAGCAGATGATCACCTCTGTTTACTCGAATCCCCGTGTAATCAACGTAGAGGTGTTCCAGTCTTCCTGGAAACCAGGCGGCAATATTTTTTACCCGGGTTTCATCATAATCAATTTTGCCCGAAAGGTGGATCTCACTGTGGGCCATGCCATGACGGACTGGTGTGGTTGAAATTTGAGCTAATTTGATGGCAGCTGCAGATAAACTGATTTCTTCTGAAGCTTCTGTGCCGCTCTCACCAGCCAATGGGATGAGGTCCATAAAACAGATCGGACATTGTCCTGGCTCATCCAGTTTTACTTGTGGATGCATGGAACAGGTCCAGGTCGTCTCCCCTTGGTGATTGGAATGATTATTCGCAGCACCTTCATCTACAGCAAGTGGAATTAAATCCATAAAGCAGATTGGGCATTGACCAGGCTCATCCAGTTTTACCTGGGGATCCATGGAGCAGGTCCAGATAGTTCCTGGGGAATGATCGTCATGATCGGAACTGACACTTCCTGTTGAAAAGAGAAAACTCCCCAACATGACACCCAGGATGAGAGTTAAAATTGTTTTCGCCCATGTGTTGGACAGGATTGGCTTCATTATTTGAACATATTTTGATATTATTTCATTCATTTCATTTGCCTTTCAAATAGCTGAGATCAGCTAGATGTAATTGTGCAGAATATTGTGCATTGGTCAGTTTTAACTGTAAATCCAAAACATGTTGGCGAGCCATGGTATAAGAGAATACATCGGAACTCTGGCCGATATATTCCTGCTGCATCACCTTTTCAATTTCCCGGGCTTTGGGTATCAACTGGTCCTGATACAGGTGGATCAATCTCATATCCTCATCAAGCTTTGACTGGGAAATTTCATAATCTTGTGCCAACCTGGAGCTTTCAGCATCCAACATTGCCTGGGCCTTTTTTTCCTGCCATTTAGAGGCTTTTACTGCGGCTTTTTTTGCTTTCCAACTCCATAGTGGCAATTCAATACCGGCACTCAAGATGAGTGGATCTTTTCCGCTTCCAGCGATGTCAATCCCATTGGCCACTTTTTTATCTGTGAGTATATAATCCAACCCAATTTTCAAATCTGGAATATAGGCGGCCTGAGCACTAGCTTTCCTCGCCCCAGTTTCTTGAAGCATTGCCTCCAGACCTTGAAGTCGAGGATGATCACTTGAAACCTCCCCCCAAGAGAATTCGTACAAAAAATGGACGGTTTGAATTGGTAGAAAATCATCTGGCAATGGAGAGTCTATTTCAAGGATTGACCCCAATTTAGTTCTGAGCCGGTAAAACTGACTTTCCAAGTCACGGAGGTCATTTTCCAGTTGAAGGGTTTGGATCTGAACTTCCACCAGTTTCTTATGAGAGATAGAGGCACTTTGGTACTGAATACTGAGAATTTCCTCTAAATCTCTTGAGAGGGCAATTTTGGCATCAATAAGGGAAGTTTTGGATTGGATATAACCTGATTCAACCCACAAACTGGTTATCTCGCGAATGAGGGAGAGGTTCTCTGTCTCCAGTGCCTTATAGCTCTGGATGGACTGATATTCTCTGGTGTCACGGTCTGCCCGAATTTTTGAACGCCAGGGAATGGTTTGGCCCAGGGATATCTTGGTCGATTGAGGTCCTTGAGCTGTCTCTACGGGTTCAATAAAATAACCAATCCCTAGATTTGGATCTGGTAAATTTGAGATGGTTTTCTCAGCATCCTGATGGGTTCTCCACTGAGCGTATTGAGCCCGAATCTCAGAATTCCTCGATAGGGATAAACCAATGAGCTCATCCAGGCTCTTCACCTGTGATGGCAATTCCGTGGGACGCTGCTCCAGCTGGTTGATCCAACTGTTGCTTCCAGGATTGATATTTGGCTCGGAACTCAGCAGGGGTGAGCCTAGCAGTAGCTGGAGGGAAAATAGGATTGCCCAGCTTTTGCCCAATAAAACTTTATTATTTGTATACACAGCAACATCTCCAAAACAGGATTTTTCATATAACAATACACACGCAAGCCTTTGGCCTGTTGTTGAATCCTAGCTTTTAAAGAAGTCTAAATGAGTAGAGGGGTGTGGTCTGGTGGAGGAGCTTCCTGGAAATGATCCAGATTTGTGGTATTTACCTGGGATTGTTCAGGTAAAACTTCCATATACAGCATGGGAGCAGAAGCGATATCCAGAGAAATATTGGATTCTACTTTAATAAGGGGAGCCGAAATCAAGGGGACGAAGAGCGTCACATTGCATGATGTCATGGCCATATCGCATCCTGTGTCAACCTGAGTCTCACAACAACTTACCGTCTCTACACAACAGACAGCCTGACAATTGTTATGGGTTGGAATAAAAGGAACTGCCTGCATCATCCCGATGAGAACGAGTGTAAAAATGGCAGTATATTTCCAGGTCTTCTTCACAGGTAGTTAATATGACTCAAGTTAGAATAGTTCCAACTTATTTATTAAAGGCAAATATTGAGGGAATTAGCTGTTCTACAGATAGGCTTTTTTAACCGCAGAGGACGCGAAGAGCGCAGAGTACTAAAGTTATTGCAGGAATTACCCCACCTTTTAAGGCGGGGGTACTTCAACACACCTTATATGGACTTTAGTCCAAACCCTTTGGGGTTAAAACCCCTTTTAAAAAGTACGCTAATTATCCCCGGCCTGAAGGCCAGGGCAACTATCCCATTTTAAGCTAGTCGATCAGCCAGTCATAGACATTTGACCCGGTTTCGCTACCACCACCACCTATCCATTCGCTGCCAATTGCCTGTACAGGACGAAAATCCCCTATACCTGCTCCTCCGTGGTCATCCTGACAACCCACGGCAATTTGAAAAGTAGCTACCTCAAGTGATTCAGGAAACAGGTCTTTTGGCAAGGTGAACATGATGCGTTCGGATTCAGCATCACCAATTGTCCCAGCGACGCTCCCAGGCATATACTCTGCTTGTGGCTCATGTTTGTCATCTACAAGTAGAACACCACCAGCAATATACATGATTTGATCAGCCCTGAAATTTGCCTGAAATATGGATTGAGAATTCTTCCCCAATTCTGTTGTGCCAGTTGCTGAATTATAGCTGATCCCAATGGCGCAATATGTTAATTGATAGCCATATTCCGGATGCCAACCGGGGTCTACCAGATTTGAAAAATTAAGTTCAAACTCGTAGTGATCAGTCCCCTGCTTCACTTCAAACCCAAGTATATCTGCCAGACCATTTTCGAATTGAGGATTGGTGGGATAAGTATAACGTGAGTTCCGACCATGATCGTCACCAGCAGGATCTGAAGCCATTAGTATTGATCTGGCAGCTCCACTAAAACTGCTTAGCTCTTTTTCGCTAAGGAGACGATGTTCTGGACCCATCAGGGCTGGCACTTCCCTCGTAATATCCAATTCGCAAAAGGCCAGGCTGTTGGGTGGAATAACAACATCTTGACGGGTTACTATATAGCCCTCTTCATCATCTGGGACTGTCCATTGCCCCATTTGTTTTTCATATCTGATGCGCAGATTGGTCCGCTTCCAGTTTAGATCCAGTTGACTGACCACCACATCGGCAAATAGCTCAAACGATAGTTTCATTTCTTGTGAGGACGATCGAGAAATGGCTATGTCAAATTGTGATTCAGAATCCTGGTACTCAATCTCCCATTGATCCTCACCCATGGGGTGTTTGAAGGTCACTTCTTTCAAGTCATTAAGGAGCCTGGGGGCAATGGTCACACGAGCTTCAGATAAATCGGGTTGGATACCCAGTATATCCTGATAAAAGCTGCGAAGATACTCTGCCAGGCTCCAGGCTTGACTAAAAGTACCTGATAGGTGAAGCTGGCCATCTCTGGGCCAGGCATCTGTGAGCTCGGCAATGGTACCCACTGCACCGCGCTCAATAATTTGTTGTGTCAGATTATTAAACAATGCTTCAGCATATTGATATTGATGGAACTGAATCGCTGGAGTGATGGTGGCTGCCGAATTCCAGGTCCAGATAATACCATTGTGGTAGGCAGCATCCTGTACATATAGACCGGGTTGATGATGATATGGATGGAAATTCGAATCATCCTGTGCCAGCGACAAAACCCCATTCCTGGTGATCAATTGGGGTGCCAGGGTGGCGAAGGTGGACCAATCGCAGGTTTCATGGAACAATTGGGGTACGAGGAAAACATTGGGACGTATTTGAGAATCCTGTGAATCATCGGAGTTGAGATGATCAACCAGATGGTTCCCCTCAGCAGATCTAAATATTTCCAGTGATGCATCGCAGCTGGTGATGGTCTGTTGGACCTGCTGGACCAATTCAAAATCCCGATATTTCTGAGCGAGACGTTTGGTAATCTCTAACTGGTCACGCCAGATGAATTGAATATCAATGGCTCGATCTCCTCTGGGACTCCAGGGACCATCAGGACCCTTGGCATCCATCCAGGTGTCTGCATCGGCATGTCGTAATAGACCATCCTTATCCGCCCAATTCTTCAGTGAGCCTTCAGTTGCACGACGGATGGCTGGCCACATCTTGTCCAGAAATCTCTCATCATTACTGTATCGATAATAATCCCAAACTGAGCGAACAAACCACGGGGTACCATCAGTAGTATTGTAGATAATGTTATCTGGTTGAGCCCGATTGGGAACCCGACCATAGTCTGGGTCAAATTCGTCTTTATTTTGAAGATCAGCAAATGACAGAAGGATCTGCCTGGCGTCCTCATATTGACCACTTACCAGTACAGCTCCAGCGAATGAAATAAAGGCATCCCGTCCCCAATAGTCATCAAACCAGGGTAATCCGGCATAGATTCCCTTTCCCAATTGTTTCATCACCAGACCATCTAAAGAATGATGAGCCCAGAAAATGGCCTTATCCAGATCAGGGAGATTACTCCTCAAGATGGTGGACTCTGCCCGCTTGTCAATCCTTTGCTGTCTCATGCTTCTGATATTTTCAATCCAGCCCGGCTCTATTTTTAGTTCTTCTGCATCTTTGTTGAGAGATATGGCAATCACGAGGCGATGAGATGCAGAGTATTCAGCCCTGAGGGTCAAGAATGCTGTATATAGCTGTAAATCAGGGACTTCCGCCGGGAGCCAACTCATGGGTTGGGAAAACCATACTTTTAAATGGGGAAAACTGGAGGGAATATCAAGCATGCGATTTAAAATGACATTCATTTCCTGACCAGACGTACTGATCTCAAAATCTTCAGTCTGATTCCCACCCAGAATGGCGGGTTGAACTTTCCAATGGGTGGCCTGATCTGCCTCCAGCTCTACCAGGAGCATTCTCCTCTCATCCAGGAGGGTCCAGGTTTCACGAATTCCCAAACCTGGATAATGACGTATGAGTGAGGCTGGGGTAATACTTACTTGAGCTTCTTCTCTTGGCAGCAATTCACCATCAGCTGAGATGAATAGATCTTCAAAATATCCACGCTTAAGAGCAGTAAGTCCATGCCAGGGAGAACTATTGTACCCGCCAGCTCGAGTTACCCAATGTGCATCCTGTTTATCGGTATAGGCTATTTCTCGATGACTAGCTGGTGGTAAATCAAATACAGCAGGATTGGGGTCAGATTCTGAATCTGAGAAGCATGACCCTATCAATAAAATCGAGAGGCCACTCAGAATCAAGCGACACATATTGATAAGTGACACCTTCATAAGGCTATACCCCTATTTCAGATAAATCATCTTGATCACGTCTGATGAAGTTCCCACTTTAATCTGTGCTAGATACATTCCTGTCTCAACTGCCAGACCTGAGGCTGAATATCCATTCCAGCTTACATCATGATATCCACCCACTTGAGGACTTGATACCAGCGTTTTAACCAGCTGACCTTTGATGTCATAAATATTTAGCTCAACCTCACCTGGATTGGTTAAAAAATACCGAATGGTAGTTGTGGGGTTAAAAGGGTTGGGAAAGTTTTGATATAGACTGAATTCCTCAATCCCCACCACCTCTGGCTCATCAATAGAGAGGAGTGCTGGGAGGGGTGGTATATCCACCATTTCCTCTATATTTGAGATGGTATAAACAGCCGATTCATACGGTTCCATGGATACTACAAAACTTTGCAATGCAGCCCCTGTTACAGACTCACTAACACCGGTATAGTGGTTGTTAAGCCAGTAGGTGGAATCAAGACTGAACCCATTCATAAATTTCAGATTTTCCGCAGCCAGATTGAGGGTGGCAGTTTGAGAAAACGCTGAAAAATTGGCCAAGGATAGGCCGTTAGAATTAGTAAAGGGACGTAAAATGGCGTATACCATTCCACTCCCGGCGGTTACCCGGTCAAAATCAGACTCATCGGAGGAATTGACAGCCCCATCTCCATTCGTGTCCTTTTTATGCTGCCAGAAGGCAGGGAATTGGGCTCTGATTTGGGCCAATTTTTGATAATGGGGGGTTAAGAGGTTTCGACCACCAAATTCCCAGTTGATCACACCTCTTCTGCGGTCATTGAGATCGGGTTCTCCCGGGGCTCCCATATCTTTGCCCCAACCAACTTCCTGTCCATTGGTGACCATAGGGATACCAGGTGCCGTGAATATAACGGTAGCCATGGGCATGGTTTTCACAAATGAGTCGTAATTATACGCGATCCGATCCTCATCCTGTGATTCCATAAAGCGCATGTAATAGGAGTTCTCTCCAGGATAATATCCGCCATTGTTTAGTTCACTATGGAGTGTGTTGATACTGCCTGATGAAAAACCAAAACTACGAATGGCATTGAAGTAAGTTTTAAAATCATAGCTTGCATCCAAACCGCCGCCTTGATCAGCATAGAGGACCTGGGTCCCCCCTCCAGTACCATCATCCTCACCTAATAAAAATATATCCTGTTTGACGTGTTTGAGGGCTTCCCGAACCGGGATACCCATGTTTGATTCGCCAAATTTGCGGTGAGGTCCCCAATAGACATCATATCGATACCCGTCGATACCGAATTCTTCTATCCAATACTCATAGACACCAGTCATATAGCGTCTGGCATCCAGATCGCGCCAGTCCCAGTTGAGGAGAACGTCACTAAATGCACAATAATAGTGAATTCCTTCGGCTGTGAAGCAATCACCCAATCCATTGGTATTGTGGGGAATGAGCTCTGTCTGGTAATAATTCCAATATTGGGAGTATTCACCATATAGAGAGGCTTCTTCAGCAAAAGGGTGCACATTTCCACTGTGATTGGGTGTCACATCCTGAATGACCTTTAATCCTAGATCATGTGCTGCTGCGACAAAATCTTTATAATCCTGATTGGTACCTAATGATGATTCTACCTGCATAAAATCTTCGATGTAATAACCAATATTGATTTGATTGTCTACATCACCGGGAATCTCCATTACGGGTAAAACCCAGATGGTGTTGAAGCCCATGGCGGCAATATAATCCAGGTTTGGAATGGCGGAGGCGATGGTCCCATCAGGTGTGAAGGCTTTAAAAAACAACAAATAGATGCGGCTTTGCTTAACCCATTGGGGATTATCACTGAAACCGCCAATATCTACGGATGTACCGTCAGAGTCGATAAAGAAATATCCCTGGGTAGAATCGGTCTCACCCTCTTCATCCTCTACGATTAATGAAACGAAATATTCACCTGGAGTTGTCGGAGTTGTGATGTTCTCTTGGCTAGCAATAGATCCATGTATTCCCAAACTCTGTGGATTGCGAGGATCCTCACTCCACAGAAAACTGAGACCACCACCATCAGGATCCACACTTTCGTCTCCGTTGAGCGTAAGTGATCCAGTATTGCCCGTAATGGTCACTGATGCCACTGGCTCATGGTTTACTTTTTTCATGATAGCCAACTGCCCTGAACTCTCCGTATTTCCATCGACAACAGCTTGAAGCGTGAAAATATTTTCGCCATCAATTAGACTAACACTTGTGTCAATAATACCCTGATTGACTGAAGTCGTCCAACTTTCGCCTCCCCTTTCAATTGTAGCGGAGGTGACATCCTCGTTGTAACTACCATCCGCATCAAAAATGGCACCCTGAATACGCCAGCTATCCTTCCATGTTTGGGCAGGCAGAGTTAAGAACTGAACCAGATTCGCCTGTACACTAAAGCTGGTTGTCTCAGAATGGAAACTTCCAAAGCTATTTGAGGCTGTGATGGTTAGAGTATGAGTCCCATCTTCCAAAGCATCTGGGACCTGGAAACTAAGTTGACGACTTCCAGGATTGTAACTAGCACCAATATTTGTATAGGACAGATCACCAACTAGGACGCTGATGGAGCCAGCATCAATTGAGGTTGCAGTCGAAGGGAATAAATAGGCTGTGATCTCTGGATGTCGTGAGCGAACAATCCCAGATGCCGAAGTTGAGTTTGGCAAAACAAGATGAATTGTGGGATCGTTAATAGGCAGAAAGGTATTATTGTTATCCGAGGGATTTTGCCTTGGATTCAATGGGTCTGGGAACCAATCCCCATCATGGAATTTGTACTGATATGCACCGGATACGCTGTTGGGCGATGGCAATGGGTCGGGTCCTCCCACTCGGAGGCGAACGGTTTTAAACCAAACATTGCCTGCGCTATTGTAACTCATTTGCGAAATCGCTGCACTTGGATTCCACCCATTAAATTCACCAGGGATATGAACGCTACTTGGATTATCAGTAGGGTAATAGTAGAAAGTGACATCCACACTATCTTGCGCAAATGTTATCTGAGCTAGAATCAGTGTGAGTATAATTATGAATTTCTTTTGCATGGTAATCCCCAAAACTCTTGTTTATGAAATGTTAAAATATTTTGCCACATGTAAGTATCATTTCACTACGGTGAAGTGGTATGGCGATAGAATAAATTTATCCTCTGCATCCAGGGATAGGTCACCGAGGAGAACTTCCTCAACTCCTTTTGCAGTGAATTTGAAGCTATCAGCGGAAAAATTAAAGAAACTCAGGAGCGGACCATGTTTGTAAGCCATGATCTTCCTATCATTGTTTGCAATAATAAACTTGAATGGTGAAGAGGATGTGAGGTATTCTTTTCTGATCTTAAGTACATCTGACATGACCTGAGATATACCTGTATCCCCTTCATCCCATTTCAAAGGGACCTTCTCAAACAGACCCGGAACATATTCACCCCTGGTGCCCATTTCCTGACCTGCGTAGATCAGTGGATTGCCATCCATCAAGGCGATAAATGCCCAGGCAGTGAGATTTAGTTCTCTATCTGCGATGAGTGTTGCTGATCTGGTTTTATCATGATTTTCACTAAAACGCATCCTCAGTGAACCCTGAGGATATTGAAATTCTTCCAACTCATAGGAGCGTTTGATCTCAGATGGGTCTGCATTTCCTTGGGAAAGTTGGATGACCCCCTCCCACATGTTCCAGGAGTATGTCATATCATGGCCAGTAAGATGCAGCTCTGGTTTGGCACCCTCTGCCAGAAAAAAGACATCTGGTTTAACCTGCTGACAAGCAGCTTTAGCACTGGTCCAGAAATCATTGGGAACCAATTCAGCAACGTCAAATCGATACCCATCGATGTCAGTTTCTGTGATCCACCATTGCAGCATATCAAGCATATAGCTTCTCAACTCAGGGTTGTCATAGTTAAGATCAGCTACATCATGCCAGTCTGTATCGGGTGGAATCGTTACTCCGTTTTCGTCCTGGGAATACCAATCGGGATGCTCATCCATCAATTTATTGTCCCAGGCGGTATGGTTCATTACAAAATCCAGGATAATATGCATATCCCGAGCATGTATTTCATCAACCAGCTGTTTAAAATCTTCCATGGATCCCATATCGGGATTGACTGCGTAATAGTCTTTCACTGAGTAGGGACTGCCTACGGACCCTTTTCTATTCTCCAATCCTATGGGATGAACAGGCATGAGCCACATCAGATCAATGCCCAATGCTTTTATACGATCCAGATCCTTGATCAATCCCTGGAAGGTTCCCTCCTGAGAATGTTGGCGAACAAACACTTCGTAAATAACTGCATCTTTCACCCATTCAGGCGAGGCTGGAGCCTTAACTTTACTTGCTTCATTTCTCAATAGGTCTACCTCATCTATATAGGGTTCCAGATATACAGCTCCAGGGATGCCTCCTGGACCACCAGTATCTTCAATACGAAGTACGAGGTGGTGAACCTTTCCATCAGCTAATTTGTCTCCAACATCAAAAAAGAATTTAATATTATATCCCATATGATTACCGAACAATCTTCCATCCAGCCATACTACGGCGTTGTCATCTATGGAATCAAAGACCAGGGCCAGGTTGTAACCTGCAGGGATATTTTTGGCCTGTAATTGAGTAGAATACCAGGCAAAGCCATCATATTCATCATCGGCCCATACTCCTGGTACCTCCGTTGGTTCCCACACGGAACGGTCATAATCATTATCAAACCAACCTGCTCGAAGACCTACACGGCTTGAATCGTACTTCAAGACCCAGGGTGCATCTAAGAATTGTGATTCAAGGGTAAGGGTGTCACATCCAGACATGAGCAACGTACCAACAACAAGAAAAAGAATAAGACAAAAGTTTTTCATGGAAATTCCCAATAGATATCTTTAGCTAGCCTTTGACCGATCCCAGGGTGAGACCGCCAATTAAATATTTTGTAAGAAAGAGGAAAAGCGCAATGGCCGGTATGGAGACGATCATGGCTCCTGCAGCATAGAGACCCCACTCTGTATTCATATTCGCCTGAAATGATTTCAAACCGATGGGCAGGGTGAACATTTCTTTATACCACAGCACCTGAGCTGCAACAATATATTCAGTCCAGGCCGACATAAATGAGAACAGGGCCGTAATCACCAGAGCAGGTGATGCCAGGGGTAGAATGATCTTGTAAAATGCCATAAATCTGCTGGCACCATCTATGCGGGCAGCCTCTTCCAGGGAGTATGGGATGGTATCGTAATACCCCTTCATTGACCATACACAGAATGGCAGGGCTGTTGAAGAATAAATGACAATCAAACCGAGATAGGTATTTATCAGATGGAGACTTGAAAGCATGATAAACAGAGGCAACAGCAGCATGGTGGCTGGAAACATCTGTGTAACCAGTAGACTGAAAAGACTGGCCTCGCGACCTGGAAAACGAAAACGGGACAAAGCATACCCTGCGGTGGAAGCCAGAGTTACACCGGTGAGCATGACTGTGGCAGTCACCAGAATAGAATTCCATATCCAGGTACCGAAGGGGTGATCAGTAAAAAGTTTCCGGTAATTATCAAAAGTCCAATCATCGGGAATAATGGACAAACTTTCTGTAAGCAGATTATCACCAGGACGAATGGATATCGTGATGACTCTGAGTATGGGATAAATGGACCAGGCAACTGCCATAAACAGAGCGGTATAAATCATGAAATACTGGAGTTTTGAGGTTTTTTTCATGAGAAATTGCCCAATTTTAACCACGAAAGCTCAAAGACTCGAAGTTCCACTAACTGTGTATTTCTTAACCCCTCACTATGTTTCGTGGTCATTGGTGCCTTAGTGACTTGGTGGTTCATCGTTTTCATGGTCATATCAATAAGCCGTTTCTGTGGCTTTGTTCTTTTGCATAAACTTCACTGAGAACAGAGCCAACATGATGAAAATCATAAAACTAAAAGCTGCAGCGTAGCCATATCGATACAAGTTGAAAGCAGCTCGATATACAAAACTCACCAGGATATGCGTTTGGTCTCCAGGTTGTCCACCATTGGACACCAGCCAGACCACATTGATATTATTGAAAGTCCAGACAATACCCAGAGTGATGGCAGGAATCATGACTGGTTTCAATAGTGGCAGCGTGATTTTCTTGAACTGTTGCCAGGCGGTGGCTCCATCAATGGAAGCAGCTTCATAAAGCTCCTGTGGAATGGATTGCAGGCCACCCAGGGCGATGATCATCATAAATGGGATACCTAGCCATACATTGGTAATGATGGTAGCAATAAAGGCGTTGGTTGGATCGATCAACCATGAAATGGGTTCAATCCCAAAAAATTTGTTCAGAATGATGTTTACAGCACCATAGTCGATATTAAACATCCCTCGCCAGGTTAACGCCGTGATATAACTGGGAACAGCCCACGGTAATATCAGGAGTACACGGATGATTCCCTTCCCTGGTAGGGGTCGGTTGAGCAAGAGGGCCAACATGACGCCAAAAATGACGTGCAAAACCACATTCACCACGGTCCAGATAACCGTCCTTAAAAAGAAGTGATAGAACTGCGAGTCAGTCAGGACTTTTCCATATTGAGATAGACCAATAATTTGCCAGTCATTGACGGTGGTCAAGCCCATATTTGAAAATGAAATCACCAGATTATAGAAAAATGGATAAACAACCACCCCAAAAATAAAGAGGGCAGCTGGTGCAACCATAAGAACCCCAAATCGGGATTCCTGAACCTGAACACCTGGTATACCACGGACAAGGGGAAGAATAAAGGCAACAAATAATTTGTATAGTGCCCAAATTACCAGAATAAGACCTCCGAGATAAACAAGAATAGCGCTGATATTCACAGCATCCTGATCAATATCCTGCCCTTCGTATAGTTCAGCCACCTTTTGTACAGCAAGTTCTTGTTGGTAGGCCGCACCCTCTTCAGGTGTCATGCTCCCACCAAGAACATTTTGATAGGCTGGTCGCATGGCATCCCAAATGGCTCTCATTTGGGGAGAGATGGGCATGGCTCTACCTCGACTCACCTGCTCTATGGAAGTCATGATCACAGGGTCTTCAGCGATCTGCGGGCGTTCCCTAACTTCAAAACGGGTGGGAATGGTAGCCAATCTGCTGGCATACTGAAACTGAGCATCTGCTCCAGTGAGAAACTTCATCAGTTCCACAACTTGTTTTTCCCGTTCACCACTCAAATAGGGATTCATATAGTATCCCTTGGTGGCAACCATAGGTGCTGGGAATAATCCAGTTTCATCGTTCACTGGCAGGACGGCCAGACCAAAATCCACATGGGGTGAATCCATATATTTGGCCCATGACCAGGCCCCATTGATAAGCATACCTGCTGCACCAGTATTAAATTTTGAGTCTGCAACATCGTAATCGCATTCTTTGGGAATAATGCCGTGGATGTCTCTCATATCCCTGACAAACTTGAAAGCTTTTACCGCCGCTTCATTATTCAGAGTAGGATTTTGATCTTCATCCATGACCCAGCCACCATAGGATGCATAAAAGGGCATAAAAAAGAAGGGTTCGGTGAAATTCCAGACCAAACCATATTGGTCAATCACCCCATCGCCATCTTTATCGATGGTCAGCTTTTTGCCAAACTCAATGAGTTCTTGCAGGGACTCTGGAGGTCGATCCAGACCGACCTCAGCAAAGAGGCGCTTGTTATAAACGAGAGCAAGGTGGTTCCCCAGTTCGTCACCGATCTGGTAGAGGTGACCCTGATACCAGGTGAGGCCTTTGGGATCAAAGGCTGCTAATTCATCTTCTGAGAAAAAACTCTCCAGGGGTTTGATAATATTCATTTCCACAAGAGCACCGGTAAAATCACTGGGGCCATATAGAAGATCAGGTCCACCCTCGGTAAAACCGGTGGCTGACATGTAGGCCATCCGGACCTCTTCATTTTCCTTGTAGAGCATATGGACACTGATGTCTGGATGGAGGCTTTCGTATTCGGCCACTAGATCATTCAGAACGGCACGACTGGGAGCTGGCATTGGGTGCCATAGGTGTAGCGTTGTTTTCTCGGCCCCCAAAAGGGTTCCAAGCAAGAGCACGCTTACCAAGAATTGGCGCAGAAATGTCAAGCTACGCTTGAAGTTTTGAATGAGATGTGATGGAAAATATTCTATCACCTTAATACTCCTCGGGACTCAAATGCGCGTTGTTAATATCTATCATCAATGCCGCTAGTAGCCATGGGCCAAAAATAGGTAAGTGCGTCATCAAGATGGGCACGCCAGGAACCCCATGAATGACCTTCGTGCCACGCTCTCCAGCGCAGGTTCCATTGATCATCATCCAATATCCCTTTCAGGGACATTGAGCTGTTATAAATGGAGGGCTCATAGGTACCTGCATCCATATAAATTTTTACTGGTAATACAGGGGAAGCCTCATATTGATCAATGAGATCTCCAAACCAGATTGCTGGAGAGAAAGCCCCGCAATTCCCAAATACATCAGGGTGTTGGACAGTAAATAAAAGTGAAGTCAGACCACCTGCACTCACACCAGCTACTGCTCGATATTCTGCTTCGGGCATGGTGCGGTATTGAGCATCAATCCACGGAACCAGTTCATTCACAAACATAGTCATGAAATCATAATCATATAAATATTCTTCGTTCCGATTGATGGGGTCAACAAAGATGGCAATGATAGGTGGAATGAGTTCTTGTGAGATCATAAAGTCCAAGACGTTCTCTGCAAATCCCAAATCAATTTGTTCACTTCCATCATGGAAGTAGATACTTCGATAACTTTGAGTTCCCTCAGCATAATCCGGCGGTGTGTAAACCCTTACTGCTCTTGTCCGACCCTGAGTTGTATCACTGAAAGTCGTCGACAATAATGAGCCGTGTGGAATGTTGTAGGATTCAATTTCAGGTGGTTGAATATAGGCTGCCATGGAAAGTTCGGAATTAGGCCCGTATCCACCGCTGCAGGTGCTGGGATTTAATGGATCCAAGATCCAATTGCCATTCACGACCAATTTGTAGTCTAGTCTGGCATCATTTTCAAATTGGTAGGCAGCGTAGAAAAGATTTGTACCTGAGAGAGGGATAAAATCTTGGTTCGTGGGATCCCATCCAGTGAAATCCCCTGCTACTGCGACCTGAGGATTGGATCCATTTATGTATAGAAAATAGGCAGTAGTATCCTCGATATAGGGAATACCTGTTGTACTGTCAGCCCAATGGAGAAAGGAGTCAACCAGTGCCTGCTTCTCCTCTGCAGGTGCTTGATAGACTGAGGTAATAAAATCAGTAAATGATCCAGTGAATACTGCTGGATCTGCTCTGCGAACTGAAAAATCGTCAGCCGCATATAATTCAGGATTTTGGGATTCAGGTGCTGTGGAACATGAAGGAGTGAAAGCGACAATCAGTGAGAGCACTAAGATTTGCAAAAATCTCAATAAGTTTTGGTTCAGTTTTGTTGATAAAACCATGGCAAACCGCTTAACTCCCCTTTTAAAAAAACAGGGTGGAGAAGCATTTCTCCACCCTGCGATTTTACATAAATGAGTATTCTTACTTAATTAACATCATTTTGTTGGTTTGTGAAAAATCTCCAGCAACGATTTTGTAAAAATACAGACCACTGGCAACTTTAGCACCAGAAGTATTCAAACCATTCCACATCGTATAATAACGACCAGCAGAATGTTTTTGATTGTCAACCAGACGCACAACCTCGCGACCAGTAATGTCAAATACAGTCAAACTGACATCAATAGCCTGTGGAATGACATAGCTAATTGATGTTGTAGGATTGAATGGATTTGGATAGTTCTGTGAAAGCACAAAACCAGTAGGCACGTTTACAGGCTCATCAACAGAAACCGGTTCGTAGATAATGCCGTTTGCATATGGTTCTAACTCAACTTCCAGCGGAAGTCCAAGATTGCTAAAGGAAACCACATCAAGGGCCTGCACAGGAGCAATTGTGCCACCCAGGGTGGATGGTTTTAACCACTGTGTTCTATAGCGACCAAAACCATTGCTAGCACCAAGTTCTGAAACTTCAGCTCCATCAGCCGTAATGTATTTGGTTGTATACATAATGGCATGTGGTGCGGGACCATTAATTGTCAGGGTTGCTTTCCAAACATTTTCACCCATTTCAGGTGCTGGAACATATCCATAGGCAACTGAATCTTCTGGTACGGATCCTGTAGGTACTCCCTGGAGCTCAGCACCCCATCCATCCTGCCACATGAAATACAAGTCATCTGTAGCTGGATTAAAGGGATTGTCTTCATAGGCCATTGCTCGTGTCATGTCCATGTAGAGCGTTGCTGTAACTGATTCACCTTGGGGAGTAATACCCTCAGTCACATAGTCCTGAAATGTCTGCACAGGTAAGACGGTATCTGCATCCATACCACTCCATACGAAAAAGCGGTCTCCACCACCGACACCGGCAGGAAGTTCATATTCATAAAAATCCTCACCAGCATGCGCAGCACTATCGCCACCAGCGATTTGGTGGAGGTTCAAGAAGAACTTGTAACTGAAAACATCACCAGCGTCGCCTTCATAGGGAACGGTAAGTGTATAAATTTCAGTACCAGGTAGACGAATCATATCAATGATAGATCTGTCAGGATCGGAACCCCAACCGTTTACGCCACCGCGTAGCTCGAGGCTATCACCGAGAGCACGGTTATAGAAGCCCAGGTCCTCTAGAACGGTCATATCAACTCTAAAGTTAATGTTACCGGATCCATGACCTACAACCTCAACATTGCTAAACCAGACCACATCAAGAACAATGGGTTCACCTATAACAGAAACCACGACTGAGCGATCAAAGGGAAGGCTCTCGTCATCCTCACCATTGATTGAATAATGGAAGAATGTTAAACCCATAGGGAGATCTTCTGTCAAATCATAGATTCCATCAGAGTTACCATCAGCCATCAGTTTTGGACCAAGCAGACTTTCCATAACTACATTCTGGCTGGCTGGATCAAAAGCTGCGGCATCAATCTGGGCATTCATGTTGACCTGAAATGTGACTGGAGCGCCTTCGAAGTTTGGATCGAAATCATTCCACCACACGTCCACGGTCTGAGCGCCGCCTACAACCAGATAGGTGCGATTTGGACCGCCTCCAGGAAATTCTGAGGTGTCCCAGCTACGATTAATGCGGAACTTGAATTCCAGTGCCTGACCTACTTCAAAACTATCAGCCACAACCAGTGTGAAAATGCCGTCCATATCTTCATCTGTCAGTAACCAGAAATCATCATCTGAACCCCAACCATTGAAATTACCGGCAACATCCAGAACCTGTGAAGTTGTATCAAACCCACCTGTGGCGATTTGATCAGTCATATTCACATTAAAGGTGACAGCCAGGTTGTAATCATAGTTATTCCAGAATACTGTGTAATGATATAAGCCTTCTTCAATGGTGAGCTCTCTATTGGGATCACCTTCAGCATTATCCCAATTCTGGTTAATCCTGAATTTGAACTGTATGGTTTCACCAACAGTAAATGTATCTGCTGCATCCACATAAAGTTCCCATATGAGATTGTTTCCTGGAGTCGGGCTCAGATCATAACCAGCACCATCCCAACCGTTGAACGAACCGGCTACATTGACACCATCTGATGTTGGATCAAAAGCGCCCTGGTTGAACTTATCTGTTAGATCCACAGTAAAGTGTACTACTGGATACATGGTGAAGTGGTCGAGATAGCCGAAGTACTCGGTATCAGTATCGCCAACCACAAGCATACGGTTGTCACCACCGTCGTGCTGACCGGCATCCCAGGAACTATTGATCCGGAATTTGAAACCATAGGTCCCTGCATCAATGGCGAACGTACCTACCCAGAGATCCGAATTCTCGGTGCTCTCGGTCAGTTGCCATTCACCTGCGGCTGGACCCCAACCATTCATATCACCTGCGATGTCGACATAGTCACTGGTTCCATCAAAATTGTTATTAGCAATCTGATGGGCCATGTTGACTGTAAACGTCACGTTTGCTGCCATTCCGACGCTGATGAGTAGTAGCATCGTCATAGCCATGGTTAATGTTTTACGCATTTTACCTCCTTGTTATGTTTACTATCTAATATCTCATTGAAAGTGAGAAATGTTCGTTTATTCCAAAATATTTATGAGTCTGTATAGCATAGTCAGCCCTGTGTGGAGTCAGACCAATTCGGTTCATTTGATCTAAATAAATAAGAGATACTTTGGGCGGCTAACAAACCGTAAAAGGAGCCAATAATGAGCCCAAAGTCAGAAGTAGAGAGACGAGTAAAAGCAATCAAAAGAAATA
>JADHVL010000021.1 GCA_016784025.1 Fidelibacterota bacterium
TTTAAGATCTGGGGTTTGTGCTCGAACTCTGCATCATCATGCTTCCTGCCAAAGGCTAGCTTTTTAACAATGGCCAAGAGGATCTCATAGAGGTGATCAGTGATATTTTCCTCTGATAGATCTGGAACAAAGGCAGTCATTCGATTTAATCCGGAGTTAATCGCAGCTGTGACCAGAGCATCCACTGCCTCCTGATCTTCTCCAATGAAGTAATCCACGTAGAGTGGGAAATCCTGTTTAATTCTATCAATCAAGGTCATTTGATGCCTCCCAGTACTTCTTTTAGATCGAGCTGGACCAGCTCTGATATTTTGGTTTGCTCATCATTGTTTAAACCCCAGAACCGGCGAATCACTTTAGACTTACCAGCTCCCAGCTTGTTATGATATCTGGCAATCCTTCTATTTCGAGATCCTCTGAGGTACAGGACCACTTTTGAAGCATCCCTGGCCACGAGGTGATCAATGGAGTGCATCATCCCATCAATAGCATTGAACTCCAGGTTGACCGGGTGTGTGGGTAGATTCTCACTCCTTCGCTTTTCAGCGTAATCCTCGGAGTATTTGGCAAAATTATCTCCATCCACATCCTTACCTTCAGCTGTACGCTCTTTGATGAGAAATGCAGCTGCCAGTCCCAGTTTCTCCAACCGGGATTTATGGCTTAGGGATCTAAGCGCATCTTTAATTGGCTTTAAAGGCGACGGCGTGGCCATTTCCTAGCCTTTGTGGATTTGAATGCAGTTCCAGGTGTTTGGAGAGAGAGGTACTGGTTGAGCTTCAAGTATGCAGACGCAGTGGCATCAAGACCATCAAGTTTTTTGGGATGTGCAGATCCATAAGAGAGATATCCTGTCTTGTAGTGCTCAAAATCTTTGGTCTTCACAACATTATCAGCATACAGAAACCTACCTGTTTGATGAGGGTGGACCAGCGTCAGGCAGCGCTCATCCTTTTTGCTCCCGAATTGACCACCCAGGCTGGCCGCCTTAAAAGCTGTGATGGGAAGGGGAACATTTTTCTTCATCCAGTCATGATAATAAGGCTCTGCATAGTCCCACTGCTCGAAGTCGTTCTCAAAGAGTAGTATGATCCACTTTGGCATGGAGCGCCTTAACTCATCGATGTAATCAAAGACTGCTGGCCAGCCCTCCTTCCTCATATACATATCCAGCAGGTAGTCTTTGCCATCGCTCCCTCTTCCCAGAGTGGAGAGCGCTTTAAAGGAAGCGTGGAGTGACTTACCTCTTGAGGGGTCACATACCGTCAATGATCCAATGATCTCTATGGTGTTGATGGCTATCTCCCTGATCCACTCTGGATCAAAGATCTCACCCACTTCAATGGGTTCATCCATATAGTCACCGGCCCAGACATGGGCAGGAAGATTCGCCTCAAGGTCATCCCAGTACTTCTTATTGTAGAGGTGGTGACCCTTCCAGTTGGTTCTTCCCAGGGAGTCTCTAGCTGGAAAACTGAAGGAATGACCAGGATGTTTTTCCCGGAGCTTGACAATGGGAGCATCTGAGGTAATACCATTCGCCAATACATAACTCACACCATCTGGTTCCATTTGACCAGAAACTTCAGCCTCAACGTAGTTCAACACTTTTGCCTGGTGAGCTTCAGATCCCACGTTCAAGGAGTTGTACAAATCATCAGCAATTGAGATCTTAAATCTGCGGAAGCTATCGTCATCAATGGATCTCAATCCTGTCTGGACTGAAGTGGCCACGATGTGAACATTGTTAATGATGTAGTGACCCTTCTCCTCCTGGATGACCCTGGGGGAATAGTCAAACACTATGAGCTTGTTGTTAGTGATAAGCCGGAAAAGTTTGGCAGTCTTCTCACGTGAGATCCCTAAAGTCTCGGCTCCGATATTGACCACACCTCCACCAGCATGAACGATATGCCGGATAGCTTTGGCAATATAGATGTATGCAGATTTACCACATTTACGGTGACCTGAGAGATACCATTCACCTGTATTTTTATCCTTAACCCAGCGGTGGAGCTTGTTGAATGGAGCATCAAAGATCTGGGGGTAGTAGATCTTACAGAATTCAAACTCATCATTGTCAGCTAGTGCGCGTCTTTTGGCCTTTAGATCAGGGGTGAGATCTGATTCAACATTTTCACCACGGAGCAGATCATCGAGGAAATCCTCAAATCGGGCATTCTGGGCGGTGACATGCTTAGAGGGTGGATGTATCGACACTTGCTACCTCATCAATTTTTAAACAGGGTTTGAACGTTTTTAAACGCTATTCAGGCCGTGAGTCTCAAGTTGATCATCTTTGAAGTCCCTTGAAGCTTTAATCAGGGCAGGAGTGAGTAAATCAGGCTGATTCTTCCGGATGAATTTAAGGAACTCTTCCAACATGGAAAACATGGCTGGGATCTGACTCTTTTGGGATGAGATCTTGAACAGTGAATTTAAGTATTTTGCCAGAGCGTCAGCGGTTGCATTGTCCTTGATCTCATTATCCAATAGTTCAGAGATCTTTCCCATGATCTTTTCCTCAATGGATTTAGGGGATAGCTCCTGGATTTTATGGTGCAGCCATTCTTTGCGCGACTTTTCCCAGTCTTCAATCTTAGACCAGCGGGTGATAGTTCTCCAGCTGGGTTTGCCATTCATGATCAGGGCAATTTCGCGGGGCTTCTTACTTTCTTCAATGAAGAGTTGCTGGCATTTCAGCCTAACGCTTTCAGAATAATGTTCTCTGGCCATTAAAATCCGCCTGGGATCTGTTCACGCTTAAGCGGCTTTTGTGATTCAGGGATATTCAATCCCAGCCTTGCATATTCCGATGGATCAACTTCACCACCTAGACTGGCATAGGATTCTATGATCTCTAAGGTATCGGAGATAGAAACTGGATCTTTCTTGTCAATTACAAACTCTGGAGAATCAGCAGATCCAATGTTGCGAGTCCAGATCATATCCACCAGCTGCTGCATATATGGCTCTATATAGTAGATGTCATCTAGGATGATGTCACGCTTGGCATTGTAGGTTGAGTTATTCTCACCGACTTGGAGACCCTTTGACTGTTTCACGGCATTGGCATGGCCAAGGATTGTGATAGCAATACCGGTATCACAAACATCATTGAACTTGTCATAGTCACCAGTGCTTCGTGCAGACTCAACTATTTCAATGTCAGTGTTATCTGGTTTGGTACCACGAGAACTGGATGCCACAGTATTCACAGCTGTATTGAGTTCTTCCTTGATTGGATCTCCTGCGCCAGGCGGATAGGAACCCAATATGATTCCCTCTCCAAATCGTTCCAGAAAGGAAGCCCAGCCTTCTAACCCAAAAGTTTTGAGGATGTAATCACGCAGGACCGGAAGTAGTACCGGGATCTCATCACTCAAACAGACCAGAGCAGTATCCTCGATCTCGCGGGTGGTTTTGCCAAAATCAAGTCTCAGCTCATCATCCACGAACTTGAAGTATTTATGAGGAAGTGGCTTGAAGGAAACTGGGACTTGCCAGCCATCCACAATCTCCCATTCAAAGTCGATCACGGAGAACTTCTTGAGGACTGCAACCTGGATAGCCTTGAAGAGTTTTCGGGGTCCGAGCTTCTTGATAATGCGGGTTACTCTGGCAGCATCATCAGCCCTGGATTCATGAGTTAAGGTGAATTGTCGCTGGAATCCGGCTCGTCTGCCATTCAAGCAGCCGAAGACTTGAGAATCAGTTTCAGCGATATTCATCATTTCAATTACATCTCGTGGATCTCCCCGCTTAAAGGATTTATAGGCTCTATTATAGAAGCTGGGAGAAAACCGAACGACCGCATCGTGTATCTTTTTATTGACCTTTATCATGACGCAAGTTAGACTCATGTAAATTCCTCTAACCCAACTATAACCTCACATGTATATCTGAAGTCGTTCGGCTGTGAATGGTTTGGTCTCTTCCCTAAACTCAAGCCGATGAAAAAGAGACCTTCATACATACTTAACAATGACTCCCGCATCATGCGGGGGTCACTAAAACCATCTTTACGGTTCAACGCTACTCCAGTTGAAGAGCCCAAAGAGGGCTTTCTTAAGATTGCACCATTCGGTGATTTTCAAGGTCACCACCAGGGCGGCTATGTCCTAGATAAAACCCGCGCTGATGAAATGGTTAAGAACCACAACACCATGGGAATTGATCTACTTTTCGATTTTGATCATTCCTCGCTATGGGGTGAAACCCGCGCATCTGGATGGTCAACTGCACTGGAAGCTCGTGATGATGGATTGTATGTAAGCAGCCCTGAATGGACGGGCCCTGGTAAGCTAGCAATTGAAAATCGTGAGTACCGGTATTTCTCACCGGTGTTTGATTTCCAAGCCGAAGATCAGGAAGGTAAAGCGATTGGAGCCAGGCTTATCAGTGTGGCTCTGACAAACACACCTTTTTTTGAAGGATTGATAGACCCTGTGGGCAATTCAACAACAATGGAGAATGATAAAATGACCAAAGAACAATTGAAAAAATTGGGCCTGGATGAAAATGCCACTGAAGCAGAGATCGATGCTGCTCTAGATGCTCTGGAAGCCAAGGTTCCTGTTGAAGAGCCTGGGGTAGATGAGCCTGAAGGTGGCGAAGCCACAGCCAATTCACGCATGGATGCCATCGAGAAACGTCTGGATGCACAGGATAAAGCTTCAGCTGATGAAAAGGCTGAGCTCCTGGTGAACTCTGCCATCACTGCTGGCAAGATCCTTCCCGCTGATAAGGATGTTTACATCAATTCAGCTAAGCTGGATTATGAAGCCACCAAAACCAAGCTGGATGGGTTGAAAGCTAACTCAGCCATGCCAGGCAAGGTGACCACACCAACTGGTGAGGAAACGGAAGTAAAAGTTAACAGCACAAAAGCAGCAGCCGAATATTTCAAAACTGCTGGCCGTGCACCAATTGGAAAAGGTAACTAGTTATGAAACTACGTCAAATATCTCCAAGCGATCCAGTCAGCACACTAGCATTGGACGGTCTTGAGACGACCGCTCCCATTCTTCAAGATGTTGAATTTTATGAAAAGGGTGGCGCTGCTGACAGTGTGAAAAAAGCCCGTAAGGGTACAACCAAAGCCAAGATCACACGATCCATCAATGAAGATAATGTTACTACTGGTCCTACTCCAGTGTACGAGGCCATTGCAAAAAAGGTTGTCTCCTTTGATGCCAAGGTGGACGTGGTTTTGGAAGATCGTGGTGAAGATCCTGAGACTGAATTGGCTGTTCAAACAAAGCTGGAGGCTATCCAGGCTGGATTCAAACTACAGGGAATGTTTTTTGAAGCTGACTCAGCTACTGATGCTGAGGATTTCGATGGCCTGAAGGTTCTCACTCCCGTTGCCCAGCGTGTGAACGTTGCCACAAATGGAATCGTGATTCCTGTTGGAAACTCCGATGCAAACGCTGCATTGCAACAGGCAGCTATCGAGGAGCTACAGAAACTCATGGCCATGATTCCTGGTGGTGCCTCTCACCTTTACATGAACGAATTCCTAAAAATTCGTTTTCTGACGGTTGGTAAAGCCTTGGGATACTATGACAAATCCAAAGATGAGTTTGGAAACTCCATCGAGCGCATCGGTGACGTGATCATCAGAGGTGCTGGATATGCAGCTGACAAAACTCGTTTGCTGCCACAGACCGAGACCACGGGCACTTCCAATAACTGTAGCTCCATTATCGCAGTACGTTGGGGTGAAGGTATCGATGTCAGTGCATTGACCTCCAAGGGTCTGGTGGGACGCTATGCTGGCCAGTCTGGAAACTTCCTTACTAACAATGTTAACCTGGATATGGCTCTGGTTCTCCAGAACGCTGAATCCATCATCAAATCAGCTGGTTGGAGACTGTCCGCTTAGGACGGTCTCTAGCTCTCATTCTGAGAGGTAAACAATGGCTAAAAAGTATAAGGTTAAAGTCCCGGTAGATGGTTTCAAAGGTGAACGCCTGGGAGTGAAGTTCGTTGATGGTGCAGCTGAAGTTTCTGAGAAAACCGCCCGCAAACTGCTCCAGGAATATCCTAATTATTCCTGTCCTGAGTTGGAGGAGAAAACTCCTGAGACTCCGGAAGCTCCAAAGCCAAAAGAGATTGAGGACTACAAAAAGCAGATCCTCCTCGATACTGCCAAGGAAGTTCTGAAGCGTGACTTTGTGGATCGAATCCACAAGGATGATTTGGTGATCGAGATCCTAGAAGAAATTCAGGCTCAGTCAGTTGAGAATGCTGAGATTGAATCTGCATTCTTAGCTCACGCAAAAAGTCTTGATAAGTAATTCCATACAACGTGACGGCGAGCGTGGTGGTGGGTTGTTTACTCCTTCCTGCCACCACGAAAAACCCTTTAGGAACCATGAAACGAATGAAACTACTAGCAGCCTTTTTTGATAAGACCACTACAATGGGATTCTCCGGTGGCAGTACAGCTGCGGTTGCTCCATACCTGGATCAGGTAGGTGAGCTCGCTCAAGCCGGTGCACAGATCCTTGGATTAGTAATAGCGATCGTCATACTGATGATCCGCTGGAAGGAGTTTAAGAAGAAATGAAACGCCTATCTTTAAATCTAGCATTTATCCTGTTCCTCATTTGCATTATGGTAACAGCCACCTTGGCCATGCCTGAACCGGTAGCCCGTGAGATCACCACCGATTTCATTATCGAGCCTGTTGAGATCACTCCTGAGTTTGATTTTTGGTCCATGTTTGAGGGTGCTGATTGGTTTGAGAAGATCCTGCTCTATCTCCCATTTTTTACAGCGGTCCTCTTTGTCCTGGACAAGGTCGTGAAATGGACACCGAATAAGTATGATGATGTCATCGTCGCGTTCTTCAAATCAATTATAGCCGCCATCTCTGGTTACAATTCTCGGAAGAAGAAGTCACGTGGATAAGAAATTTTTCAAAACCAAAGAGATCCAAGCCGGATTTTCAAAAATGGAGTATCGCCTCCAGGTGATCATCATGGCATTGGCTGGTCTCATGGCCATGCGCTTTGGTCGTCAAGTCGTGATCACCTCAACATTTCGTGAGGGTGATAAAGGAGTCCATGGATCTGGACGAGGATGTGACATCAGGTGTAATGATTGGACACCCCAGGAGCTGGAAGAAGCGGAAGCCTTTTTACAGGCCATCCACTATGAGGGGAAAGCCAAAACAATTTTAGTCCATGGAAAGGGTGACAACATTCATTTCCATATCCAGACTAGCTGGAGACGTCCTGGAATATTATTTATCCAGGAGCGAGTATTGAAAGTTAAGGATCTATTCGAGCGGAAGATTGAAACAGCTTCCAAAGAATCAGACCAGAAATAAGGAGCATTTCTGATGCGTAAAATACAAAGAGTTGGTATCAATTTTTCCACGATCGCAGCTGCAATAGCTGCCTCAAGTGCTGGTGACCTGGTTCAGGTTTTACCTGGTGTTTATGAGGAAGAAGATCTTGTCTTAAAAAATGGTGTGAACATTGAGTTCATGCCGGGTGCTGAAATGACACAATCAGCTGCTGATATTGCAGCTGAGGCTGAATATACCGCTTTCACCGATGGTGGTAATGATGTGGTTTGCTCCATCGGTGGACGTCCCAAGTTCACCTTTTATGGATCAACAGATCTGATTGAGCTCACTGGAACATCAGTGGTGAGCTATTATGGCAAACCGGAGTATAGCTATACCGATGCGCTTTCATGGACATCTGAGGCCAAAATTACTTTTGAGGCCGGACCTGATGTAAAGGTCTATCGTGCTCTTTTAACTCAGGCTGGAGCAGGTGCTCCCGTAGCCACAGTGCTCGAAAACACCTTGGGGGGTGAGATAGTCTGGAGTCGTCCAGGTGTCGGAACCAATAGAGGAACATTGGCAGGGGCATTCCCAGCTGCTTCAACCTTCATATCTTTTTCCCAAAATGGCGCAGGTCAATATTTTTTATCTACTCCATGGTCAGTCGCTGCGGATTACATAGAGGTCTTAACTATGTATAATGATGGATTGGCAATGGCTACCGACGGGCTGTTCAATGGGGCTATCGAAATCCTTGTCTACCCCTAACCAATAATTCATCCCTTAAACAGGGTTTAAAGGAGTTATAAAATGCGTTTACATGCTCATAGTTTAAAGATTGATGAAGCCGGGGCAGCCGTCGCTACAGCTGTAGATCTCACAGCTGAGGGCGCCACTGTTGATGTAGATCCAATCATCTTAGAAGAGATGGGATCTAAGTCCTCCCTGCCTGTCAAGCGGATCGATCTGGGAGCAAAGATCGAGCTCAAGGCTGTAGCCTTAACAGATTCCCTGGGTGAGTTGGGTGACCAGCTCAATAGTGAAGATGCAGCCATGAAGGTTGAAGCTACCAGAGTCAAGGTGTTGGACCTGTTTGATGCACAGTTCACTGTTGAAAAGTCCGATGGCACCTCAGAGACCTGGAAGGTCACAAACATGAACTACTCCGGGAAGCTGAGCCAGGCTTTCAAGCACAAGGAAAAGGTCTACGTGCCTATCCACCTGTTGGCCACCGCTACCAGTGAATTGACTGTTGTGGTACCTATCTAATGGCTACCAAACTCAAACTGAAGAAACCCACACCCAAAGCTCTCAAGATCTATAAGAAGCATGGCTTGTTAAATGATGGTTCTGACAACAAAGCTGAGGCTATGGCTCTGCTAGATCTCTATACTGATGAAGAAGCCTTCAGGGAAGTTATCGATGTCACCTTTGTAAAGAGCTTTACTGACGAAGAGATCGAGGAATTGGATCTCCAGGCAGTGGGGGGAGGCATCATGGATTTTTTCTTCTCATCGTTCGTGCGTTCGCCCAAGTCCGCGAAGCCGAACACGAGTTCTTAGACAAGCCAAACGAACCTGAGCCACAAGAAGATTTAGCCTGGCACCGCCTGATACACAATCTGGTCGTGCTAGGCTTTGGTTCATATAGGGAGTGTGAGGATGCAGATCTGGTAGATGCCATGATCTTTTTACTCATCAGAACCAGAGAGACCCCCCAGGATAAGATCAGAGAGCACTTGAAAAAATGAACGACTTCACCATCAACATAAAGCTGAACATGATCGAGTCACTCGGTGGTGTTGATGATGCTGAAAAGAAGGTGACCGGGTTCACCGGAAAAGCTCAAGTCGGATTTACCTCTCTGATTGGCAAAATGTCAGCTGCATCATTTGGGATCAATCAGATCTCAATGGTCGCACAAAAAGGCATGGATCTCCTCTCTGCTCCCCTGGATAAATTTTCAGAATATGAGTCTAGACTTTACAACGTTAAGTCCCTGGGTGTTGAAAATATTGAAGCCCTGGGAGAGAGTGTATTAGGGCTCACAGATTCTATCCCCAAAAGTGCCAATGAACTATCCGAATCCCTCTATGATGTAGTCTCAGCTGGTGTTGATTCAGCCAATCAGATCTCATACTTAGAACTCAATGCCAAAGCTGCCACGGCTGGCTTGGCTGAGACCAGCGATGCTATCGCTCTTTCCAGTGCCATTGTGAAGGGCTATGGTAAGGATTGGTCTGAGTCAGAAACAATTCTGGATCAAGCCTTTAAAACAGTTGAGCTGGGCCAGACTACTTTCCCTGAATTAGCTGGCAGTATTCAATCAGTGACTCCAGCATTTGCCGCAATGGACTTTAAGACTCAAGAGCTCTTTGGGTCTTTCGCAACACTGACCGGTGTCACTGGAAATGCTTCGGAAGTTTCCACCCAGCTCAAGGCTGTGATGACCGGTCTGGCCGCTCCAACTAAAGACCTGACTGCCCTGGCCAGGAAGCATGGATTTGCCACGGTTGAACAGATGGCCAAGACCAAGGGTTTGACTGGTGTATTAAAGCTAGTCAAAGATGAAACCGGTGGCTCAGCTGCAAAGATGGGAAAACTGTTTGGATCTGTTGAAGCTGTTACTGGACTGCTGGCATTAACAGGATCTCAGTACGATACCTTCATAGATAAAACGGGTCAGATGAGTGAGTCAACTGGAGCCATGTCTGATGCTTTTGATATCAACGCTGCCTCAGCTGAAAACTCTGAGCAGATGATCAAGAACAAATTCGACAAAGCTCTTATTGGACTAGGTGAACACCTCATGCCAGTCAAGCTGGCCATCATGGATTTTGGTGTCCAGATCATGGATGGTATTGACTGGGAACCCATCCTACTCGGCATCGATGATACCATCACTTTCTTAGGAGATTTATGGGATCAGACTGAACCCTTAATCGTCTCTTTATGGGATCTAGGTGTGGCCTTTGAAAAGGCGATTCCCTGGGAAGCTGTGAGCGCTGGATTTGATATGGTTGTAGGCTGGATCGATAAGGCAGTTTCTGGCTATAAGATGCTATTTGAATTGATGGGTCTCCTGGATGATGAAAATGCAGATGCACCTGAGAATTCAAAAATTGCTGATGCCCATGATGGTGAAACAAAAGCTGTAAATCGTAAAGCTGCTGCCATCGAGCGAACCACCAGGGCAACCCGTGAATTGAAGAGAGAAAGATCAACTGGCCGCAAACCTGAATCTGGTGATACCGATCCACAAGTTGAACCCACTGGCCAGACACCATCAGTTGAGCTTGAACGGGTTTCACTGGAAGATCGCCTTGAGCTGAACCAGTTGTATTTCGAGAATGCCCAGATCCTGGAAGATGATTATTATCAGAACAAATTCTCACTCATGGATCAACTGGCCGCTACCTATGATCTGAACAATGCAGATGAGAAAAAGCAGCATCTCAAACTGACAGCTGACAAGCTCAAAGCCGAGAAGAAATACCAGGCCAATAAGGCCAAGGTTGAGAAGGGTGCCTACACCTCAACCCTATCCCTTTATTCCCAGATGATGAGTGCTTTCCAGGGTAAGTCTGAAACCATGTTCAAGGTCGGTAAGGCGGCTAGCCTGGTACAAGCTGGGATCAACACATATGAGGGTGCCACAGCCGCCTACAAGTCCATGGCTGGGATTCCTGTAGTCGGACCAGGGTTAGGTGTTCTAGCTGCTGGTGCAGCAGTCGCTCTAGGTCTGGCCAATGTTGCTGAGATCCGGTCACAGAAGTTTGAAAAGATGAAAGCTGGTGGGTTTCTGGGAGATGGAATGCGAACCCTGGCCAATGGTGATTATGGTGATGGTGAGGACCTCATGATCATTGCCAACTCTGATGAGTATATCGTCAACGCTGAGGCAACCAGAAAGCATCGTGGTCTCTTAGAGTATATCAACCATTACAATCCCCCCAAGATGGCCGCTGGTGGTCTTGTGGGAGGTGGAAGTGCTGCACCTTCCTTAGGAATTAATGCTGAAGATCTGGAACTGGCCATGCGACGTGCCTTGTCAGATTCCACTATCAAGATCTCCGGAGAAACCAGAATGGATAATGGAGATATCTACCTCTCCTGGGAAAGTGGAAAGTTAGAGATCGAGGCTGGTAGGGTATGATCTTTAAATACCAGATCGATGGCGTGACGGTTTCAGTCTACAATAAGCCCAAGATCCAGCTGGCCAGTCGTGATAGTTATGCCATTTTTCAATACACATCAAGGTCAGTAACCCTCTCTATCCTGGACACGGTCACAATCAGCTCAACATCTCGATTAAAGATTTACCAGGGAAGCGTGGCTGCAGCCAATCTTATATGGACAGGAGATATCGACTGGAACTCAAGGAAGTCAGATTCTAAAACAAACATTCTCTCTGTGACCTTCATTCCTGATGTGGCTAAGCTCAAGACTACCAGCATCAATCAGACCTATGCCGGGGATACCTTCGAAGATGTGATGGATGATATCGTCTCTGCTCTCGGTACTGGTTGGAGTTGGGACACCAACATGGTTTTGACCCACATTTACACCTACGATGAAGAGGATCTGGACGATACAAGTGAACCTAATCCACATAGTGCTGATGCTGTCCTGGTAACAGATCCATTTTTTACAAAAGCTGGTTCAGTACCCTATGTTAAATTTTGGTATGATCCAACTATGAGCCTCCTGTATTCAAAAATGTCACGAGGCGCTTTTGGTGCTGGTGAAAGCTCGATCAGTGGCTACACTCAATTGGCAGCACCAGCCAATGTGAGCACACCAATTTCTGGTAATGTTGGATACGGTTTCGATTATGATGATGGACCCTACTTCATAGATCATCACATCTACTTTTTGAATGGGGGCACAGTGCGCTCATATGGACCACAAACACTGATTATCAGCCAGATGTGGGTCACCCTGAATTCAACTACAAATGTATTTGTGAAGGATCTATGCCAATTCGCTGATGCTTATTTCTATGTGCTGGATAAAACGATTTATTTGAACCACAGGCATGGAGTATCCCCACGTACCATCACAGGGTCAGTGATCTCTCGGAAAACCACCTATAGCGAGGTAGATGCAACACTCTCATTTAGCGTGGACTATGGTGTTTCAGCATATCTGCTGGGCGTCCTGGATACATACTATTCAGATCACTACCCCGATAACCGTACCCTAAACCAGCTGGTAATTATCAATCCCAGTGCTCGTGTGCTGCCTGGTGAGACCCTTATCCTGAATGGTGTTGTTGAGGGAACGGTAAAGGGTGTGAGCTATGGCCAGGACAGAATGAATATTGATGTCGATCGGATGGGGCTAGACTAATGCTCAACACCTCAAATAGTGTCGTATTCAAGCGAGGGGCTACCACAGATCTCACCAAAGATATGAATCGTGTTGAATTCGATTGGGAACCTATAGGTGGCAAGGTTGAAGAGGATGAGGATTTCAAGCTCATTGAGAACTGGTCGGACTATCGAATCATCATCAATCTTGAATTCTACCTAGAGCCAACTGAGTCCCTTTCTCTAGCCAAGACCTGGCTACCAGCGACAAATAAGGTGATCAGGATAGATGGGGTGGATATCCCGGTCGTGTTGGATATGAAGGGTGTCAACTTCAGTCATGTCATGAAGCGGAATTTTAAGTCACTCGTGAAGCTGAAATTTAAGCACAAAGATCCCGGTGCTCTTCCTACGACCCCACCACCATAATAATTGATATGGGATCTGCTCTAAGAATGGAGTAGGTCAAAGAGAGGGGGGTCTCCTCAACCCAACCTGGTTGCACCCAGGAAGAACCCGAAGGTCTACTCCAATTCCAAGAATCATAAGAAAGTAACCTTCGTTTTATAGATGGAAAGAGGAGGTTGCAGTGGATGCAGCAAATCAGGATAGTTTGATCTCGTGGGTCGGTGGCAAAAAACAACTTCGAAAAGAAATCTCCCAATACATACCAAATGATATTCAAGGATACATCGAGCCCTTTGGTGGAGCTGGATGGCTTCTGTTCTATAAATCAAAGTGGGCTCAGCTGGAAGTTTACAATGATATTAACAGTGACCTGGTTAATGTATTCAGGACGGCCAAATACCATCCAGAAGCCCTGCTAAAGGAATATGAGTATATGATGGCCAGTCGTGAGCTCTTCGGCCAGGTGAGGGCAAATCCGGGCTTCACAGAGATCCAGAGAGCAGCCAGGTTCATGTTCTTACTTCACAGATCGTTTGGAGCAATAGGTGAACACTTCGGAACGTCCAAGGTCACTCCAGTTAAGTCACAGCAGCACCTACTCAAAAAGATCGACCTGGTAAGTAAGCGTCTGGATAAGACCATGATTGAGCATTTATCATTTGAGGAGCTGGTGGCCAAGTATGATGCTCCTGGTAACTTCTTCTTTTGCGATCCACCCTACTTTCATGGCCATGACTATGATCTTAAGTTCGATCACATGATGCTTTATGATGTACTCTCGGAGGTGGAAGGGAAATGGCTGCTCACGTATGATGACTGCCAGGAGGCCAGAGATCTGTTCCAGGGATACTGGATGAAATCACTGGTTCGTCAGAAAGGGATCGAGCGGAAGCATGGAGATATGGAATATAAAGAGATTTTAATTGCCAATTATGAGCCGTTTAAACAGGGTTTAAATACTACACTATGGGATGATGACTAGAATAGACAGAGGCTCATCCACTTTCCCGCGTGTGAGTCCACTCTAAGCTTTTGTCAGGATTTCATTGGTCTAGCCCGATAATTTGGCTGGGATACTTTTTTCACGTCTGATCTTACTGAAAAAGTAATCGCGAACAATTCTGTGAAAGGGATGTCATTTATCGAATCACATTTGAGGAATTTTCCCCTGTAATCGAAACCCAAGTCTTCATCGAAAAACATTCTACCTTCCTGACGGTCTACGAAAAAGATCCCTTTCTTGTAGTCCAATTGTCCAACATAGCCAAAGAAGATGTTTTCCGTTGTCTTGTACTTAATATCAAGACTAGAGATTGGAATATATTCTCCTTTCTGGTTAAGGATACGAAATGGTTTTTCTAAGTTCGGGTCCCAGCTATGAATTTTGTCCAATGCTAATTCCTTAATATTTCCCTTGTTCCATTCCGAAAAGAATAAATCTCTTAATTGGACACCATTACATATCACTGGAAATACAATCGGTGTCGGGGTTGTTGCTGTAAATTCATATGTGTCAGAAACATCTAGAAGTCCAATCTCTCTTACTGTAACAGGTATTTCTGGATGAAATTTCCATTTTTCGTTTCTGACATCATGTAGGGTACACAAAACTATCCCAAGCCTTTTTGCCTTAGCGATCGCAGTTTTTGTAAACCCCTTTCTAGAAACGACCACTGCCTTATTAGCCCTCACATCCTGAGCTTTAGAATGGAATGCATCTAATGTCTGCACATCAATCTTTTTATTCCAATCTTTGCATTCAACAATGGTAAGGATGTTAATCGGGCCAACTTTTCCCCGGAGTACAACATCGATTTGTCTACGACCATCGGCACCTTTGAGTCGAACATCGTGTTCTACTTCTTCAATTTTTGGGTCATTTCGAAGTAATTCAAACATTTCCTTAGTGAGCAATTCGAATTGCCGAGATTCTTTACTCATGGTCCCCCTCCTGAGATAGTTAGTTAGATTTGATCGAATATATCAACTTTCATTTAAAAAGCTAAAAAGTTTCATTTAAAATGCGCGTCGATACAACAGCAACACTTAAAATAGTTCTTGCATATCATATTGTATTGGTGTTATAGTAATGTAGAACACCAAAAGAGGTGAAAGAAAATGAACTTTGATCAAAAAACACCGATCTACCAACAACTGGCTGAGTCTATTCGCCAGGACATACTTTCAGGAGCGCTACCAGCTGAAACGGCGATACCTTCTGTTAGACAGATATCTGTTGAGTATGGACTGAATCCTCAGACCGTATTAAACGCAACACAATTACTGATTCAGGAGGGTCTCTTGGAAAAAAGAAGAGGATTGGGCATGTTTGTCCAAAGTAGCGCTCGTAAACAGCTCAACAGGAGCGCCAGCGATCGCTTTAAAAATGAAACTATTCAAGCACTGGTCCAGGAAGCTCAACTGCTCTCCATATCTCAAGCGGATTTGATAAAACTCATCCAAAAAAACTACGGGGAGGTAGTCTGATGTCTGCCCTTATAGAATTAAAAAATGTAAGCAAATCCTACGGCGACCTTAAAGCTCTGGATGCTGTCAATCTTGAAATCCCACCAGGGAAAATCGTCGGTCTTGTCGGTCCCAATGGTGCAGGCAAAACCACACTACTCCGCGCAATCACAGGAGAGTTGGATTACCAGGGTGAAGCCAAGGTTCTGGACTGTGAGCCACGCACACAACGTGCTGAGCTCATGGGAAAAACTGGCGTCATCCACGACATTGCCGTTCTGCCATCCTGGATGAAGGTCAAAGAGCTTCTCAATTTTATGGAAGGGATTCATCCTGGATTCCATCGTGAAAAAGCTGAAGCCTTTCTTAAAACAACCACCATACCCATGGATAAAAAAATCAAGTCTCTGAGCAAGGGAATGAAAACACAATTGCATCTGGCAGTTACACTTTCAGCTGATTCCCGCCTACTTATCCTGGATGAGCCGACACATGGATTAGATATTCTTTTTAGAAAACAACTCTACACCAGTGTTCTGGAAGATTATTTCGATGAAGAAAAATCCATCCTGATCTCTACCCATCAGATTGAAGAAGTTGAGCATATCCTCTCCGATGTCATTTTCATCAACAAGGGGAAAATCCTGCTCTATGCCAGCATTGACGAATTGGCCCAGCGTTTTACCCAATTAACCATACCTGCAGATCAGGCAGATACACTAAGGGAGCAACTCAAACCCATGAGTGAGTATGGTATTCTTGGACGGAGAGTCTTTTTACTTGAAAATACTGAGAGCAAAGCATTGGTCGGTATGGGTGATCTCCAGACCCCATCTGTCGCTGATATTTTTGTTGCTCTTATGGGAGGTGAGGCATGAAACCATTAATGATTCTGTTAAAACGTGAATGGCTGGAATGGCAGAGGGTCGTCATCGGCACCATCATAGTCATCACATTTCTAAATCTGCTGATGCTGCTTTCTGTTTCCCGTGGTTCAGACTACCTCCACTCAGAACTGGAAAAAGAAGGTCATATCCTCATTGAAGATGTCCAATTCAGTGATGAGGAGGAGGAATTTGATGTGGATGTTCGCATGAATGGAAATGATGTGGAGCTTAGCATTGATGGGGATGGAACACCTCGTAGTGTTGAACAAGTGCTCAAGAAAGCAGCTCTTCCTATCGCCTTTGGTCTTCGATTGGGTATGATGGGTACCTTCGCTTTTATCCTGTTTCTCAGCCTGTTCTATTTTTCAGATGCCATCTATAAGGAGCGTGCAGATAATAGTACTCTTTTTTATCGAAGTTTACCTGTCAATGATCATATGCTCCTCGGATCAAAAATAGCGGCTGGTCTCATAGGTGTGATTGGATTGACTTTATTTCTCTCCATTGAGTATCTGGCATTTCTCCGAACGGCTATTTGGATCATGGGTGAACCCTTCACCTCACTTGCTGGTCTCGTGTTGAATCAGATATCGTATCTCCGACTCATCTGGGATTGGTTCGGTTACCTACTCTTTGCAGCCATCCACATGGCACCTCTCGCCTTATTCCTGATGCTGGTTGGAACCTATGTCAAGGGCCGTCCCCTTCTCATTGGAATTGGTGCTCCCATTCTATTGTCCATTAGCTGGGCAATTATTTTCCAGAGTGCTGCCCTGTTAAGAACTATTGGAAAATTTTTCTGGGGATTTAACCAGGTCGTCATAGACCAATGGGAATCTATTGAAAAAGGACTGGATACTGACATGGCCATATATGGGAATTTCTGGGCTTATATCTTCAATGTTGACACGGCCATTTCTGTTTTGGTATCGGCCTTGCTTTACTATGGTATATGGCACACGTATCGCAAAAATATACCAACGGGATAAAACCCTGGAACTTTGGAGAAAGAGAATTTATCATGAAAACTAAAACCGCATTAATCATCGCTATTATTTTGGGACTTTTCACTTATACCCTCCCCCTCTATGCCGGCGATAAAGAGCACCATATCGAGGAAAAAACAGTTTTTGAGATTCCCGTTGTGGGCAAGATTACCACCAAGACATCAAGCTATCTCTCAGGCTGCAGGCTAAAAGAAGACACCTCCATCAAGATGCATAACACACTTATCAAAATGGTAAGTGATTCAGATGGTAAAAGTACTGAGGTTCTTCTTTCCAACTTATGCGAAGAAGTTCAGTGGCAATTCAATGCAGAATCGGATGCTTTTGCACCCCACTCTTTCGAAGAACTCCGTGAATTGAAAGCCGAAAAAGAGGGCGATCATGAAACTCATATTGATATGGGGTCAGATCAAAATGATATAGATGATCTCCCCAAAATGGTCCGTGAAATTTTGGGCTATGAAAAAAATATAAATGGCTTTAAAGCAAGAAAAGTAGTCACTGCAGTTTATCCTGAAGATTCTGATACCCGGATCATCGTTGAGGAATTCTATACAACCAAATCCCAGGCACTATCCAAAATCTCTAAAGCACGAGAAGATCTTAGCCAGAAACTGGGCTATGATGAAGATCATGTGGAAGGTATCCCATCACTGGTAGATGTCATCTACGAGCGCATTAAAAGGGATAAAGAATGGGACCGACCTGATGGTGAGATCGTCAGATTTGTAATCAGGCTCCTTGATGAAGATGATGACGATATCTTCACCATGAAATATGATGTCCTTGAGGCTGAGACAACCCGTTACCAGGCGGATCATTTCGCTCTGAAGTGAGTTAATGCTTCAAGGTAGATATACTTACAGAAAGTAATACCCCTGACCTGAACAAGTGGCATATTGATTGCCGATTAAAAGAAAGTTCGAGGTGAACTGGGTCGGTTCACTTCAACTGGATAAAATGACACCTATACCGACCCACAACTGCAAGAGGGTTTAATCTCATGGAAAACACATCATTTCTTCAACGGATTATTAATTTGTTCTTTACTCCGAGCAAAGCTTTTGACGGATTAGTTGATGGGGTTTCATACAAGGATTGGCTGTACCCGCTACTGATTGTAGCCGCAGGGCTCATCATCCTGCCCCTCTTTTATAGAGATATTAGCCTTGATGAAGGTGAATATCGACTTAACAAAATTATACGTTCAATCGAGAACAATGCTGATATGTCTGAAGAACAGCAAGCCGCCTACCTTGAAAAGATGTATGAGGGTTTGGATAAAGTTGAGGATGCCAGAGATAACCCCTTTGCTTTTAGAAATATGTGGGGCTATTTCTTGCTTCCCGTTATGCTTTTCGTCATGACAGCCTTCTTTGCGGCCATCTTACTTCTGGTCGGCAATTTTGGAATGGGCGGGAAAGTCAAATTCTTCCAGATGTTTACCATGGTGATGTTGACATACCTGATTGGTGGTAACGGATTTTTTTTGAATATGATTCCAGGGGTTGGAACTCTGGAACTCATGGTCAAAACCCCTATGATCATTCTGAAGGAATCGACAAATCTGGTATTAAGTCCAGGACTTTTATTCGATGAGGTCGACAGCTTTTTCCAGCATTTTCTGAATCAACTCGACATATTCCGTATCTGGGGTATGGTGGTGATGGGATTTGGTTTTGCCAGACTCTACAACAAATCAACAGCAACGGGAATGATGGCTGTAGGATTTCCCTGGCTTATACTTGTCTCCATCGGAGCAGCTCTCATGAAAGCCAATTCAGCGGCCATGGGCTCACTCAACTAACAATTAAATCATATTTACGATAGGAAATTTCATGCGTTTAAAAACAATAGGCTCACTACTCATTATTGGGTTCTGTCTACCCGGATTTAGTCAGTCAATTTCACCCATAACTCTGAACGATTGCATCCGTATTGGATTGGAAAACAATCAATCTCTAAGAATTAACCGCTTTGAAACCGATCGAAGTGTCTCCCAGGCTAAGAGCAATATTGGTATGGTCTTGCCAGTAGTTAATTTTTCAGTATCAGGAGGCAGTTCTGATCTCGCTGGGACTGGCTGGAACGATGGCTACTCCTCCTCACTTACTCTGTCTCAAAATATATGGGATGGTGGTGCCTGGTGGAATACCCTCAAATCTGCTAAAGTTGCTCAAGATGCAGCCTCCATCCAGTATGAGAGTTATGAAGTTAATACTGTATACAAGACTAAAGCTGCCTACTACAACTACCTTTCCACCCAGCAATTGCTGGATGTCTACCGTGAGAATCTCACAACAAGTGAATATCAACATCAGCTCACACTTGAAAGATTCAAATTGGGTGCCGCTTCCCAGAATGATACCCTGAGAACCAGAGTAAACATTGAACGAGCTCGTCTCCAGATCGTTAATGGAGAGGTTGACTTACAATCAAGATCTCGCAACCTCAACATCATTCTAGGCCGTGAGGCAAATGACCCCCTGTCCCTGGTGAATCCAGTTTGGCAAGCTGTTGTTGTCCCAGGAGTCGATCAAATCATGGATGAGGTTCTCGCCTCAAATCATTCTCTGAAATTATTGGAACAGAATAAAGAAATCATGGCATATAATGTTAAAATTGCCAGATCAGGCTATATGCCCTCCCTGGGAATGTCCGCTTCTTATGGAAATAATAACGCCACTGCACTAGGAGATGTTTTTGGTGAGAGCACTTCATCAAAGTCTGCAGGAATTTCCCTCAATTGGAACCTCTTCAACGGAACCCGGACAAGCCGTGGTGTCGAGCAGGGAAAGATTAACGCCAAGCTAGCTATGGAAAACTATGATTTGTCTGAGCGAAATCTCCGCAAAGAGTTGACTCAAACCCTGGAGCAAATGGACGCTTTAAACGAATCAGTCACCATCTCTCAACTTATACTAACTGCTTCCGAGCAAGACCTGCTTTTAGCTCAGGAACAGTACAAAATTGGTTCCCTCTCCATTCTGGATGTATTGAGAATCACAGCAAGCTACGAAGATGCAAAATCGAATTTAATCCGCACCCAACACAATCTGAAAGTTGCTGAAGCAGGACTGCTTCAATTGATGGGGAAGTGGTAAGGGGTTGATATGTCCAAAAAGAAAATAATAATCATTGTCCTGGTTGTCATTGTTGTGGGTGTTGGTGGATATTTCGCTGTAAAGAAGGACCAGGGTAATACTAAGGAAGTCCAATCTGCAAAGGTTGAGCGTGGACAAGTCGTCCATAAAGTGGCTGCCTCAGGAAGAATCCAGCCCGTTGTTGAAGTCGATGTGAGTGCCGATGTTGCAGGTCGTGTGATTCGCATGGCTGTCAAGGAAGGTGACTGGGTTGAGAAAGGTCAATTCCTGGCACAACTCGATGCCACACGCTATAAGGCTGATGTAGATCGTGCTGAGCAGGTCCTGGCTTCCTCGGAAGCTTCATTATCACTGGCTGAACTTGAAAAAAATCAGCAGTTCGAATTATTCCAAAAAAAATTAGTGAGCGAGCTCATCTATCAAGGAGCTCTCGTTCGTTTTCAGCAAAGCATGTCAGCTAAAAAACAGGCTGAAGCCGCATTGGCTCAATCACAGGATAACTATAAAAAGACCATGATGTTTGCACCCATGTCAGGAACCGTTACCCTCGTCAATAAAGAAGTCGGGGAAATGGCTTTGGGTTCCGCCTTTAGTCGGGACATCATCATGATCATCGCCGATCTGAATGAGATGGAAGTTCTAGTTGATGTTAATGAAAACGATGTAGTTGATGTCTCCCTGGGTGATACCACTGAAATCGAAATCGATGCACTTCAGGACACCATGTTTCAGGGAATCGTCACTGAGATTGCCCATAGCGCCCAGAATACTGGTGGCGGTAGTCTTGACCAAGTGACCAATTTTAAGGTACAGATTCGCCTTCTGGATCCGCCCAAGGAAATTCGCCCCGGTATGTCTGCAGCAGTAGATATCCGTTCAGATGTTCAGAATGATGTTCTGTTTGTTCCCATTCAAAGCATCACCATGAGAAAACCCAAGCAACTCAAGGAAAAGCAGGATAAAGAACTATCGCGAGCTGACAGCAGTATGAATATGGAAGATGAAGATCTAGAACCCGTTGAAGTCGTCTTTGTCCTGGTAGACAGTGAAAAAGGCAAGGGCAAGGAAGTGATTCAACGTGAGGTAGTCACAGGGATTATTGGTGAACGAGATTTTGAAATCTTGTCTGGTTTGGAGCTGGATGATGAAATTGTCACCGGTCCCTATAAAGAAATCAGCCGTGGTCTAAATGATGGCGACAGGGTAAAGATTACCAAGCGTAAAAAGTTTAATGTGGATGAAAACCAAGATAGATAGACATGGTTAGATTTTATGTCATCCCGAGCGGCGTCGAGGGATACTGAAAGCTCCTGAATTTTGAAGCAAATATCTGCGAAAACACGGAAATAAAATATGTCACTAATCCAGGTCAAAGATCTTTATAAAATATACCAGATGGGAAATACCGAAGTACGAGCCCTGGATGGGGTCTCAGTAACCATCGAGAAGAATGAATATGTGTCCATCATGGGTCCATCGGGGTCTGGAAAATCCACTCTTATGAACCTCCTGGGGTGTCTGGATACACCCACTTCAGGCGAGTTTTTTATGGATGGAATAAATGTGGCGACCATGGGTGATGATGAATTGGCTCATATCCGAAATAAAAAAATCGGGTTTGTATTCCAAACCTTCAACTTGCTCCCCAAATCCACCAGTCTGCGCAATGTTGAGCTACCTCTCATTTACAATGGGGAGATTAAAGCCGCTGACCGCAGAGATATGGCTATTAGAGCCCTCACAAGGGTGAATCTAGGCGATCGAGTGAGTCATAAGCCTAACGAGCTGTCAGGTGGACAGCGACAACGTGTCGCCGTAGCCAGAGCGCTGGTAAATAATCCTGCCATTATTCTGGCCGACGAGCCTACTGGTAACCTAGACTCAAAAACTGGTGAAGAAATTATGGTTCTCTTTGATGAGCTGCACAAACAGGGTAACACCATTATTCTGGTTACACATGAGGAGCATATTGCTGCTCATGCTTCACGAGTGGTCCGACTCCTTGATGGCAAGATTGCTGTAGATGAAGCCACGCATCGAGGTAAGAAGTGAAATTAGAAATATCTGATCGTCATCCCGAGCTGAGTCGAGGGATACTTAATCTATGAAACAGGGACAAGTATATATTCTTGAATGTTCTGATTCATTGCTATACACAGGTGTAACCAGCAACCTCGAAAATCGTTTAGCTCAACATCATGAGGGGAATTTTCCTGGATATACACATTCTAGACGCCCCATAAAACTACTGTGGAATACGGATTTAATGGATATCCAGGATGCGATTGTCCTCGAAAGACAGATAAAGAATTGGGGACATTCGAAAAAGAGAGCACTGATTGAAGAGAATTGGGATACACTTCATTTATTGGCTGAATGTAAAAACCAAAGTCATCATAATAATTTCTCCCTCGACTCCGCTCGGGATGACGAGGACAATATCCATGAGCGCGACCGTAAATTTAGAAAGTTCCTCCTGTGAAAAGTTTCTTCTGGGAAAACTTACGTATTGCTCTCTCTGAACTATGGGGACACAAAACTCGGTCAATTCTCACCGGAACAGGTATCGTCATTGGTATCATTGCCGTCTCTCTCATGTCCACATTGATCAATGGTGTGGATGGTCTCTTTGAGGAAAGTATGAAATTTCTGGGACGGGGAAATCTGTATGTCGAGAAATGGCCCTGGTTTGGGGATGAGGACTGGTGGACATTGAGAAATCGACCTCGTATTGAGCTTGATATGGCTGAAGCGATCAAGGAACGTTCACAGTACGCCATGGTTGTGGCTGCAGAAAGAGGGCGGTCAGCGAATCTTAGCTATAAAGAATTATCCGCTGAAAACATCTATATCCATGGTGTTACAGCCAATTACCCTGAAGTATCCACAGTTGATGTGGAATATGGCCGGTTTTTTACAGAATCTGAGGACAGGACTGGAGCCCAGGTTGTACTGCTCGGCTCTGAGGTGGCAAAAACGTTATTCCCACAAGGAAATCCTGTTGATAAAATGATCTTTGCCGGCTCAAAACGTTTCAGAGTTATTGGCGTTCTGGCTGAAATGGGAAAGTTTATGGGAGCATTTTCAAATGATACCCAGGTTATCATTCCTCTCGCCACATTTAACAAAATTTTTCATGGTCCCTGGGGGCGCAGGAGTATCACTGTGAAGGTCCCGGAACACCTCGTAGAAGAAGCCAAAGAAGAACTACGAGGTGTTGTCCGGGTATTGCGTGGCCTCAAACCCGAAGAAAAAGATAATTTTGCCATCAATCAGCAAAATGCCTTTCGACAGTCTTACCAGGGTATCAAACTGGCCATTGGTGGAACTGGTATGATCATTACAGCCCTTTCCCTCCTGGTCGGTGGAATTGGAATTGCTAACATCATGTTCGTGTCAGTTAAAGAACGTACACGAGAGATTGGTGTACGGAAAGCGCTTGGCGCAACCCGGAGTCAAATACAAGGACAATTTCTCATTGAGGCTATGGTCATCACAGCTTCAGGCGGATTGGTGGGACTGATCATCTCCACGCTAATAAGTATGGCTATCAGCAAATTTTTATTCCCAGCCACCATGTCCTTTGGTGTGGCCTTTATGGCAATTGCGCTGAGTGCTACTGTGGGATTATTTGCCGGTCTGGCTCCTGCACGAAAAGGGGCAAAACTGGATCCCATCGAAGCCCTGAGATATGAATGAGAGTGGCAATGCTAAAAACTAGTTCAAAAATCGATAATCGATGTTCCTTGCCTGCCTTGCCGAAGCCGATGGGCATAGGCAGGTTCTTAAATCAAATTGACAAGAATATCGAACAAGGATTAACGAGTGATGATGTTAGAAGTATCTGGAAAAACCCATTTTCTTACATCGCCCTTGGAATGAATTGAGCATGGATAAATTTGATCTAGAAGAACGCTTAATTGACTTTTCAGTACTGATTGTAAAAATATCTGAAGGAATGTCTAAAAACAAAGCCGGTAATCATCTTGCAGGTCAGCTTATTCGTTCTGGAACTTCAGTTTCCCTGAATTACGGTGAGGCACAAAGTGGCGAATCACGAAAAGATTTCATTCACAAAATGAAAGTAGTCCTAAAAGAACTTAGAGAAACATTTGTCTGTTTGAAGATTATTTATCGCACCAAGCTATACAATGACATGTCTGACATGGATAAGGCTATGACGGAGAACAATGAACTCATCTCCATCTTCGTTAAAAGCGTAGAAACAGCACAAAAGAACTTGGGTGCTAGAAAATGATCTATCTTAGGCCTACTTCTCAAATCGTTAATCGGTGTTCCTTGTTCATAAATCAAATCGAGATGAATATCGAACAAGGATTAACGAATTATGATTTTAGAATTTCCTTTGATGAGAGACCTGTTGAAACAGCCAAAATGAACTTGTGTGCTAGCAAATGACCTATCCTAAACATACTTCTCAAATCGTTAATCGGTGTTCCTTGTTCTTAAATCAATTAGAGATCAAGTCTGATGATGGAATTACCCTAATAGACCTTTTCCATATCCCTATCCTTAGGAGGGAAACATAGGATGTACATCCGGACCACCTTAAAAACCCTTAATGATGCATTCTTCATGGCTCTGGAAGCTATTCGTGATAACCTGTTACGCTCAATCCTTACTCTGCTGGGAATCGTTATTGGTGTGTTCGCCATTATCGCAGTAATGACTGCCATCCGCACCCTCGAATCATCAATAAACACCGGTCTGAACGTATTTGGTTCTGATGTGATCTTTGTCCAAAAATCCCCTGTGATTCAGATGGGAGACCACAACAGCAGACGCAAATATTGGCGCCGTCCCAATATTACCTATGACATGGCGTTGGAATTAAGAGATCGTATGCTTGGTGCTGAGTTTGTCAGTGCCCAGGATGGGACTGGTGGGAAGACCATTCGCTATAAAAAAGAATCAACCAATCCCAATGTTGGTGTCCAGGGAGTTGATGAGTTTGGTTTAGAGGCTTTAAATCACAAGCTTGACTATGGTAGAAATTTCATCCCCGAGGATATTGAATACAGTCGCCGGGTGGTCATTCTGGGTACAGATGTCATTCAAAAACTATTTCCCTTTCAGGATCCAATAAATCAGACAATTAGTATCAATGGAATTGGGTTTGATGTAATTGGTACCTTACAGCGCAAGGGAGAGATGTTTGGCCAAAGCCAGGATAATTTTGTCATTGTCCCCATTACTGCCTATCTCCAATACTATGGAACTCGCTGGACGTCCCTGGGAATCTCCATAAAAGCGCCTGATGGTGAAAGCTTTGATTTAACAAAAGAAGAAGTCATTGATCAAATGCGTATAGTCCGCGGGCTGGGCCCTATGGATGAGAACGACTTTGAAGTGACCTCAAATGATGCTCTGATTGATACATTTGGCTCCTTTACTGCAGGAATTAAGATGTTTGCCGGCGCTGTGAGTGTCATCGCCCTGGTGGTGGCCGGTATTGGCATCATGAATATCATGTTGGTTTCAGTAAGTGAGCGCATCAAAGAAATCGGCGTACGTAAAGCCATAGGAGCAACCCGAAACAACATTCTCTTTCAGTTCCTGTTGGAAGCGGTCTTCCTTTCATTGATCGGTGGTGTCATCGGTGTTCTCTTGGGAGTTGGTGTGGGAAACATGGTGACGTTGGTTATGAAAAATGTGGCACCTGTTATACCCATCGACTGGGTGTTTATTGGATTGGGGGTCTGTTCATTTATCGGGATCGTATTTGGAATCTACCCTGCTTACAAAGCTGCAGGCTTGGATCCCATAGAATCACTGCGCCACGAATAACGCCAAAGAGAATCATCTTAGACAATTAATAAAAATAAATTACTTGAGGAAAATATGAGCAATATTGTAAAATTTGGAGAGGATGTTGAAGGATATAACATCCCCGTATTAAATGAACGTGAAATCAGGGCAACTGCTGGAATACTCTTTCTGGTCATGCTATTTTCAATTCAAGCTGCTGCAGGATCAGGGAACTTTACACCTCTGAAATACGCTGTTACTCTTTTCCTGACCGATATGTTGATACGCGTTTTTATCAATCCTAAATACTCCCCTACCCTCATTTTAGGTAGGTGGATTGTCAGAAATCAGACCCCTGAATATGTAGGTGCCCAGCAGAAGAAATTCGCTTGGTACATCGGGATATTTTTGGGGCTAGTCATGTTTGTATTGATCGTTCTGGTTAATTCATATAGCCCGATTACGGGTCTTATCTGTTTTATTTGTCTCATCTTCCTGTTTTTTGAATCCGCATTCGGCATTTGCCTGGGATGCAAAGTTTATCCCTGGATATATAAGGACAAGGCGCAATACTGCCCTGGAGAAGTATGCGAACTGAAGGACAGGCAAGAAATTCAAAAGACTTCGAAAGTGCAGTGGTTGATTCTATTGGGCTTTGTAGTTTATGGCATATTGATCGTTGTACTGTTCAATGATTTTTATAGCCGACCACCCTTTGATCTATTTGGTCTAGAGGGAGCCATGCACCAATAGCATGGCTTGATTCCAGACGATTTAAAAAAGTCCCACCATTTGGTGGGACTTTTTTTGTGGACATTGAGCTTGTTGAAATGTCCAAACTGTCGTATGCAGGTTAGGAGGTTTCGACAAGCTCAACCTCCGAGATGTTTAATAAGCCTTGGCAAAAATCACCTGCTGAGAGCTCTCCTCACCAGTGTAAACACATTTCCCAACCTCTTTAGGCTGATCAAAGGGAATACATCGAATGGTTGCTTTAGTTTCGTTCTTGATTTTCTCCTCAACTTCAGCGGAGCCATTCCAATAAGCTTTGATAAAACCACCCTTGGCTTCCAGTGTATCTTTGAAATCATCCCAATTGTCAACAGTATGGGTATTGGAATCACGAAAATCCAGAGCACGTTGGAATAACTCGGCCTGAACGATATCCTGTTGATCTGAGAGGAACTTCACCAGTTCTGGTAGCTTAATAAAATGCTTCACTCCAGAATGTCTGATAACTACTACAGCATGATCTTTTTCAATATCCTTAGGACCGATCTCTACCCGCATAGGAACACCACACATTTCCCATTCATTGAATTTAAAACCAGGTGAACTTTTCTCATCATCATCTATATGCACACGTACTTCAGCTCGCTTTAATTCAGCAACAATCTCATGGACCTTATCCATGACTAGGTCCCTGGTATCTTTCCGAAAGATAGGAATAATCACAACCTGATAGGGGGCAACCTTGGGAGGCAATATCAACCCTTTGTCATCACCATGAGCCATTATTAATCCACCCACCAATCGCGTACTCACACCCCAGCTTGTGGCATGAACAAGCTCTTCCTTATTGTCTTTATTCTGGAAGGTGACTTCAAAAGCCTTGGCAAAATTTTGACCCAGGTTGTGGCTGGTACCTGATTGCAAGGCCTTAGTGTCCCGCATCATGGCTTCGATTGAGTAAGTACTCACCGCTCCAGCAAATTTTTCAGATTCAGATTTTTTACCTGTAATCACAGGCATGGCCATGTAGTCTTCAGCAAAACTTCGATAGACCTCCAGCATCTTCAGGGTTTCATCTTGGGCTTCTTCCGCAGTAGCATGGGCTGTATGACCTTCCTGCCACAGGAATTCTGTGGTTCGAAGAAATAAGCGAGTGCGCATTTCCCAACGAACGACATTAGCCCATTGGTTTATCAGTAGGGGCAGATCCCTGTATGATGAAATCCATTTTTTATACATGTGCCAGATAATGGTTTCTGAAGTTGGACGGACTACCAATGCTTCTTCCAGTTTTTTACCACCGGCGTGTGTCACAACTGCGACCTCAGGTGCAAAGCCTTCCACATGTTCAGCTTCCTTCTGGAGGAAGTGTTCAGGTATAAACATGGGAAAGTATGCATTCACATGACCCGTGTCCTTAAACATTTGATTCAGGATAGCTTGAAAATTCTCCCAGATCGCATATCCATACGGTCGTATAACCATGGTTCCCTTAACAGGACCATAATCCGCCAGCTTGGCTTGTCTGACCACATCGGTATACCATTTTGAAAAATCTTCGCTCTGTTTTGTTACCCCTTTTGACACAACGGGCATCCTTTCTGTTTGAACCTGAACCGCTTATTCGGTACAGCGATGCAATCATAACATAAGTACCCCCACGACACAACGAAGAATAGATCAAGAAAACGTTAATATTGTCAGTATCCAATTGGAGTCCTGTCTCTGGAGTGATCAAGCGCAAAATGGTGTCTATCACTCCTCCTCTTTGACAATCAAACCTTGTCTTAAACACTGGAAAACACTAGAATACATGCCATATAGCGGAGGCTTTTATCTTAAAACGCTTTACATTAATTCTGCTCCTGGGTACATGCTTCATTACCTGGGCTAATCCTATACCTGATACAACGAAATTTGATCGGTCAGTGCATGGTCGACCTTTCGATCTAGAGGAAATCATTGGCACAGCGGTCATAGACGATATCCTTACTCCTCAAAATGGCACCCCCCAGTGGGTCAAGAATGAAGAACTGAGCTCTGACACCCTCTATTATGGGATAGGCAAATCAACTGAATCCCAGGAGGCTGCAGACAATAATGCCCGTTTGAGCTTTGCCCAACATGTTGAAGTCAGTGTGCAGAGTATTGCTACACGGCAAATCGAAGAGAACAAGGATCGACTGGAAGAGAACTACAATTACGAATCGCTGGTCAGCACCAACATGAACCTACGCAGTGTTAAAATAACTGCCCGACATATTGACACCGATTCTACCTTTTATAGCCTTATTAGTTATGGGAAGTCCACCTACCATCGCCTGGTAACTCAGGAGATTCAAATAGCCCTGGAAGCAAATATTCGACAACAAGAATTGGAACATCAGGCAACGGAAGCCCTCAGAGCAGATTCACTACGACATAAGATTGCCATGGACAGCCTGGCTTTGGGCAGGAAACAAGCCGTCATTGATTCCCTCGATCATATCTTGAAAATGGAAGAGGCCAAACTCAGACAGGAACAAGACCGGGTTGAGCTCATAAAAAGTCAATCCGCAGCTTTTCTCAAAATCAAACCACGCTATGAATTGATCGATGTCCCCACAGCATCCACACCAAGAACCTGGATATATGCATCAGGTCGATGGAATCCAGATACTGAAGCTATTCGGCAAATCAAAACTGGTGTTTCCATCTGGTTGATCAGTGCCGAAACCAATGTCTGGGCTACAGAATCAGTTATCGATCAAACAGATTTCATGCTCAAACTTCAAGTACTCCCCGAGCGGGGTGAAATTTATAAAGTCAGTCTAGCATTCGGCTGGGTTGACTATATCTCAGCATTCTCTCAGACAAACCGAACCCGATTGCAAGAGGAAGGTGGTCACAAAAAACTCCTCAGCATCATAGATGATGAGCTGAAAGACCCCATTGCACATGCCTCCTCATTTTTTGTTACAGGAACCGTGGGATTACCTCAAATGAACAATCATTTGTCCCTGTATCTGGACAAACGTCGGATCTCCCTGGCAAATATTTGGTACCCCTTCCCCAGAAACATGGGTGATGCCATCAGCATTATTAATCAGTTGGATTATATCAGTTCAGAGTACTATCGGAATCGATTTGATGACAAAATCCAGTGGCAATTTGGCATTCGCCTAATAGCCATCCCCGACCGCTTCGCCACCATGATCAGCTATGAGGATCATGAGTTCTGGATGCTAAATTTCGAATTTCAGTATTAAAGCACCAAATTCATTCAACCAAATCTCTACTAACTTCCTTAGTCTTGTTCATCAACACCTAGGTCTCGCATGCTGAAATTTAGCGATTTTGTTGACATATTTCTTCTAACTCATTAACTTATAAACGTCACTAATTGAGATTGGACATGTTCTTTGTAGAGGTAGTTGAGATTATTTAGTCAAACATCTCATTATTTTTCCTAATTGGAAGGAGAGTGTATGATGAAAAGTCATTTTAATATCCCACCAAGTATCGAGAGACGCTTACAGATAAAGAATGACTTGAAGCAATCTCATGAAAAACAGAGCGATGTACTCAAACCATCTATCACTATCTCCAGAGAATATGGCTGTAAAGCTTACCCCCTAGCAAAACTGCTGCAGGATCATCTAAATGAACATGTTATCGATTCTAATGAAGAATGGACAGTTCTCGATAGACTTCTTCTAGATAGAATTGCCATTGCATCAGGGTATTCAAAATCAGAACTGGAGCACATCACTAAAGTCAATCCAAACTATCAGGCATTGATCACAAATATTGCCGGATTTAAACATGCAGATTCATTTGAAGTATTTAAGTACATCAAAGCGATGCTTATCCATTTTGCTCAAATAGGAAACAGCATCATCATTGGTCGAGGAGGGGTTATAGTTACCCAGGATATGCCCAATATTCTGCATGTCAGACTCATTGCCCCCATGGCATATCGGGCAAAAAATATCAGTCAGAGTTTGGGCCTGTCAGTAGTAGAAGCAAAACGGCATATTGAGTCACGACAAAATGAAAGAGACGATTTTATCAATCATTTTACACAAAGAGACACCAGCGATCCAACCCTATATCATTTGGTAATAAATAATGAAAAATGCACAACTGAGCAAATATCGAAGATCATCCTTGCACACTTGGAGAGTTTAGCGTTGGGATAGGGATCGCTCATACTCATCAACAGCTTCTTCCAAAATATCGACGAAAGTCAAATCTAATCAAAGTTGAACGCCAAATAGAATGATCGGACCTGCATTTAATGCATATCCTTCAAGAAAACCTGCTGACTTATACCCTAATTCTACCACTGCCTTCACCGGGATGGACTCTGTAGGCAGTTTGAAGTAAGACCTGCACGAAACACTACCTCCAAGACCACCACCTGTGTTTTCCCATGACCCACCCAGGGCTAATGCAGGCTGCTTCCACAGGTTTATTGAAACATCCATGGAGAAGTCTGATTTTGCAAATGGATAAGAAATTTGAGCCCCAAAACCACCCCAACCAGAATGGAAGGTCTCATCACCTTTGCTAAACACAATTCTATACAACACTTCGTCGATGATCAGATAATTCTCCAGGTGCGTTTCAACACCGAAGGGTGTTAACCCTACATGAATACTGGGGAGATATTTTATTGGCCCAAACTCGAGCATGGGTATGGCGGAAATCGGGTCACCACTCCATAGATATTTGATGAGACCATTGTACAGGCTGAAGAATAACATGGGATCAAGAGCATTGCGATTCACAGCACGCTTCAAATCATCCATTGAGAATGGCAGACTCATAACATCTGCGTATCCATTATACATATTTAGAAGATTGATATATGCTTGAGGATCATTATAGTTTTGTTGGGCAGGATACAGATCCTCAGAATCCTGTATATAGGTCAGAGATATTTGAAATGACCAAAAATATGTCAGAGCTTCACGATAATGCTGCTCACCCACAACCATCCAACGTTGACGCAATGAGCTATTGAGTGTTTGATGAGATTCCAGCCCACCCGTCCAAATGGCTATCTCTTCGTGGCCACTGATGATCCCGGGACCAATACTGGTGGATGCCTGACCGCCTCCATCCCCATATGGAGGTGGTAGATCATAACCATAATCAATGTTTGTGATGCCCAACTCTCTATATCGATCACCATGACCGATATATTCATGAAGTAACACAACCATGAAATAATCCATGGGTACATCCAGCAGGATCAATTTGGATACTCGACCAGTAAGATCCAGAGCTTTGCCTTTGAACGATTGTTCCTTCATCCATTGGGTACCGACAAATCGATCCTCCAACAGAGCAAGGGTAGCATGTGCAGTCAGAATGCTCTCGGATCCTGCTCGCATATTCAGTCGGGGACTCAGCATAATACTGTGGGGAGCTCCAGTGCCAATCCGGCTGGATTCTATAGCATGCAGACTGGTGGAATTCCAGATTACCATCATAATACACATCTTGAAGATGATATGCCTATGCACCTAGAAAATCTCCTTGTATGACACATTGATAGTTAGCCCTGAAAATCATGAAATCTGGATGCTGAATTTTAATATTGAGATCTCATCCAGTCAGCGGCCCCCAAGGTCAATCCTCGCTCATCAGCAGCTTATCCGAAGGTAAGCTCTGGTAAAAACCCAGCCTTCTCCAACTATCTCTAAAAGCTACTTCATCTCTACGAATACTCACCTTTTCAAATTCATTCCCATCATAAAACAGAACAAAGTCAAGGTTGATTGAATCATGCTCCTGGTCAAACTGTTTTACCATGATATTCGCAGGGGTCATCACCCTACCAGCCACTTCCGTAGTAATGAATCCTACACCGCTGAAATTATTTCCCGGTTCCAATGACTTATAAATCAATTCTGAGCATACCAGACTTGAGTCCGTAAGAAAATCAAAATTGAAATCATAGCTTCGACCAAAATACTGAAAGGCATTAAATATGGATTCCGCCTTATCTGCTTTTGACAATCTAGGTCGCACAACTCCCAGACCATCGCAGCTCAAAGATGTCGTCAAGGTCTGGAGAACCACGCCCTTACCAATAGCTTCTAACACGGTTTGATTTCCCAATGAATCGTTAGGGAGCATGTTGTCTCCATACGCTTCAGGAAAAGTCTTTTCTAATAATTCTTCAAAGGATCCACTTGCTACCCCCTCAGTTCTTACCCAGGCTCTTACAGAATCCGAGTCGAAATACTCCACCCGTTCTAATGAATCTCCAACATAGAAGGCCGCATGAGTCCAGTAGCCTGGGATACCCGCGTTGGTCATATACCACTCACGTCTCTGAAAGAGAATATCACCAGGTAGTAACCCTGCTTGAATTTCTTCAATATTTTGTTCGGAGATGAGGTTTTCACCCTCTCTAAAAACACGCACATGACCTATCCACTCTGCGAATTCTTTCTGGACTGGGAACCACAAGGAAAAGGATTGATTCTCTATAACCTTCCGAGCATGTCGGACACTCATTCTCACTCCATAATCTATACCCAGACTCGTATTATAGCCTTCCAGCATGGCTATCCTTGAATAATACGGATTGATATCAGGACGCCGATCTCTATAGATTATTTGCAGGGCACCAAATTCAGCAGCCTGTTTTACATGTAGAAAATGAGACTTAAATTGGGTGTAGGTATTAGCGTCCAAACTGTATTCTGGATGTCCCTCATCCAAAATAGTTTGCAGTGCCTCATTACGATCAATTATATGTATGAAATGTACCGCTCTGGAACTTTGAACCAGGAAGGCCCAATAGTAATTGATAAGACTCTCAAAATGGACACCGGCTCTTCGATTGGTGAAAAAATCATTGTGGGTATACCGGATCATCTCAAGATGTGCCATATAATCCAGGACGCTGGCCCAGACCATAATCAGGTCAGCTTTAGCAGCTCGGTCAAGCATTTGATTCTGATCCACTTTGTCGATACCAAATCGAGCGCCGTTACGCTCTAGATATGTGAGATTTGAATCTAACATGTTTTGATAGCGCTCGATTTCAACCTGGAAATCTGGTCCATGAAATTGCATCTCTTGCGATGGACGGGTGGCACATGAAATCATCAGGACTGAGACTAGGATAAGTCCATATAGCCTGGGAATAGTCAAAGCGCGCATCATTGAGTTATCCAATCGAGACATATTGTTTAAGGTCAAACCAGCCAGAATCCTTATATCTTCACAAAAATCTTCTTAGCATACAGAACCCACAGGATTGCCAGCCAGAATGCTATATTAGTCAGTGCATACAGAAGGGAACCATTCAGGTCACCTGCTAGCGGTACGAAAATGCCGCCGTATAAGGCATGTTTGATAGAAACAATATCACCCTCAGCATTGGTGGTTTTCACCATGTACATCAAGCGGCCAAGAATCCCTGATCCTACAAATACCACGAGGGCATTACTTCCAAAAACAATAGCCGGTTTGATCCAGAAATTCATCTTTTTAACATCAATGAGATATGAAGATACAACAATCATCATGATGGCCAATCCATCCATGGTGATAACATACGATACTGTCCACAACTGCTTATTGATGGGTTCAACGAGGCTGAGGAATGAGCCTGCAAAGAACAACATGATCCCGAGCACACTTAAATTACTGAGTTTTTCCTGATGATCGATGGGTTTGCGCAAATATTCACCCAGCCAAAAACCACTCATGAGGGTCACAACTGCAGGCAGGGTCGACAATAATCCTTCTGGATCAAAAGGGACACCTGTACCACCGTACAAGTGAGCTTTACCAAAAAGCAGGATATCCATGTAACGGATAAAATTATCAGCCAGTTCAAAACTACCTGCTCCCCAGCCATCTACCAGTGGAACTCGCATAAAAAACTCATAAATAACTACCAGAGCTCCCACTGCAATTATTCTGGAGGAGGTCCTCGGGAAATAGAGGATGATCAGTCCACCAATGAGATAACTCAGACCGATCCTCTGTAAAACACCCCAGTATCGTAGTGTGAGAAACCGCCGGAAAATATCCATAAATTCGAAATCAGAAGCCATCTGGGCGTTGAGTGGAATATTAAAAGGGAATCCATTTAGAAAAAGACCCAAGCCAATGATGATAGCACCTCTGGACCAGACTTTTTTCTTGAGGGCTGCCACATCCGCGCCAGCCTCCATACGTTTCCCAAAACTGAGGGCCATGGCCACGCCAACGATAAAGAGGAAAAATGGAAAGACCAGATCTGTGGGTGTCCAGCCATGCCACCGGGCATGACGCAGGGGTCCATATATATGCGACCAGCTTCCGGGATTATTGACCAGAATCATCAATCCGACGGTCAAACCTCGAAATACATCCAGAGAAATCATACGATCTTTCATGCAGGCTCCTTTATTTGATGAGTCTTATGATGATCACAAAATAGATGGGGAGAAGTTAATATGCACATGTGAATTAGTCGGACCTCCAAATAGTTCAGTAAATTTAATGGGAATGGTTTAATATTTGCTTTGAGCAACCATGACTAATCCACATCAATTCTAAAATGATAGGATGATGGGCATACTTCACACTTGAAATTTGTATTGGGGAGTTCATATTTACCCTGTGTTAAACCAACAATCGAAACGGCAAATTACCCTAGCCTTTAAACATAGATCGGAGCTGGTATCATGACTGGTATTGATACTGAATTATACCCGAAAGCAGAAACTCGGCACAGTCAAACGAGCAGCGCTTTCAAAAAAGCAAAAAAAGCTTTACGAGATGAACGTATCAGTGGTCTTACTGGTGCCTTTTTAGCCATGTTTATTTGGGGGCACCTGCTTGCAGAGTCTTCAATTATTTTTGGGAAAGAAACCTACAACATGGTTGCCAACTTCATGGAACATACTATTCCAATGGCTCAACCCGTTCTATTTATTGTAACTATTGCTTTTTTCGTTCACTTCATCTGGGCCAGTCGTAAAATTCCAGGTAAGCTACGTGATAGAAAAAGAATGTTGGAATTGGGTGAGAAACTACAGCAATCCAGCAAGGGGTGGCAGCAAGATCCAAAATCAGATATCAAACTGCGATCACATTTTGAGACCTCTTTGTGGATTACACAAGTTCGAACGGGGATGATCGTTTTAGCAGCAGGCTCGTTCCATTTAGTCCTGGTGACCTGGAACCTGTTTTCAGATATGGGCTATGTTGGACAAGCTATCGGGTATACCGCGGATCTGACAGTATCTCGCATGAGCAGTGGTCTATGGATTCTGTACTCAGTACTCATGGTATCTGTGGTGGCACACATGGCAATTGGTGTCTATCGTCTACTGGTCAAGTGGTTTGCAGATACCTGGTTTGTCCGCAATTATGCCAAAGCATTTTTCTATCTACTTTTCACCTTTTATATCGTGCTGGGCACCATCACAATTCTTAGTGCATCCGGCGTGTGGGAAGGACTACTCACATGAGAACCTTAATTAGTGATGTTCTGATCATTGGTGCTGGTCTGGCCGGAGAACGAGCCGCCATTGCCAGCGCGCAAGCGGGTTTGGATGTAACCATGCTTTCCCTGGTTCCCCCACGAAGAAGTCATTCTGCTGCTGCTCAGGGTGGTATGCAGGCTTCACTAGGTAACTCCGTGAAAGGCAAGGGTGATAACCCTACAGTTCACTGGCTTGATACTGTCAAAGGATCTGACTGGGGTGCAGATCAGGAAGTTGCTCGCATATTTGCAGACAATGCCCCAATCGCCATGCGCGAAATGGCGCATTTTGGTGTTCCCTGGAACCGCGTCGAAGGTGGTCCCCGTGATGTATATATCAAGGGCAAGAAAACCACCATCGTCGAAGATGATGCAAATGAAGGTCTCATTACCGCCCGTGATTTTGGTGGTACAGCAAAATGGCGGACCTGCTATACTGCTGACGGAACCGGACACACCGTACTTTATGCCATGGATAATCTGGCTGTCCAATTAGACATTACCATCCACGATCGCATGGAAGCCTTATGTCTCATTCACGAAGATGGTGTATGTATTGGAGCCATTGTGCGCTCATTGAGAGATGGTGAGATTCTCGCATATCTGGCTAAGGCCACAGCTATCGCAACTGGTGGATATGGTCGACTCTATGGTGAATCAACCAATGCCATTATCAATGAGGGAACTGGATCCTGGTTGGCACTCCAGACTGGATTGGTCCCGCTGGGCAATATGGAAGCCGTTCAGTTTCACCCCACAGGCATTGTACCTACAGATATTCTTGTTACAGAAGGTTGTCGTGGTGATGGTGGACTTCTATTGGATGTCGATGGATATAGATTCATGCCTGAATACGAACCTGAAAAGCAGGAACTGGCCTCTCGTGATGTGGTTTCCCGCAGAATGAAGCAACACATTTTAAAGGGCAAGGGTGTTCAATCATCCTATGGTGAACACCTCTGGCTCGACCTACGTCATCTCGGTGAAGAGCACCTCACAACCAAACTTCGCGAAGTCTATGATATCTGTATGTTTTTTATTGGTGTGAATCCCATTAAAGAGCTCATTCCTGTGCGTCCCACTCAGCACTATTCCATGGGTGGTATTCGTGTAAACAAAGATGGTCATGCCTATGGTATGAAAGGTCTATTTGCACTGGGTGAAGTTGCCTGCTGGGATATGCATGGATTTAATCGGCTAGGTGGTAACTCACTGGCTGAAACCGTGGTGGCAGGTATGGTGGTTGGCAACAAGATCGCAGACTATGCCAAAACCGCTGAACTGAATGCCAATGTCTCTCTCGCTGAAAAATTTGGTAAGGAACAAACTGATCTTATACAGCATCTTCTAACCAACTCAGGAACTGAGGATGTATATGCCCTCCGTGATGAAATAGCTGAATTGCTAAAGGATCATGTTCACATTTTCAGAACTGGTGAAGGTCTCGAAAAAGCTGTCACCGGTCTTAAAGAAATTCTGGGTCGCCTGAAGAATGTGAGAGTTAAAGCACAGGCTCCAGGCATGAATCCTGAACTCTCCCAGGCTCTTCGGATTGAAGGAATGGCAAAACAAGCCTACATCATTGCTAAGGGAGCACTCCTGAGGACTGAATCTCGAGGTGCTCACACACGCGAAGATTATCCAGCCAGAGACGACAAAAACTGGTTGAACAGAACACTGGCATCCTGGAAAATTGGCGCCGATGAACCTGAATTTAATTATGAACCAGTTGGTCCTCTCGATCTACCCCCAGGTGATCGTGGGTATGGTGGGGGACAGATGATCGATATGGATCTCAGTCTTGAAGAATACAACGCCAAGGTCGATGTCGAGCAAAAGGCGCTTGGAAAACATACAACAAGTGACCCAATTGGAGTTAGCCTTCCTAAAGAAGCCTGGCGTGAAGAATCACCCTATAAGGATGCAAAATAATGGCACGTACCCTGACATTTAAAATATTCAGATATAACCCCACCAAAGAGAATGATGAGCCGCATATCGATACCTTTGAACTTGAGGAAACTCCTCGTTTAAATCTATTTACTGCGCTTCACCGAATCAGAGAGAAACAAGCCCCAGATCTCATGTATGACTTTGTCTGCCGCGCTGGCATTTGTGGCTCCTGTGCCATGATGATCAATGGTCGACCCACCTTGGCTTGTCGGACACTTACTGCTGATCTGGCAGATACCATTGAACTCTATCCCTTACCCTTCTTTAAGCTACTTGGCGATCTTTCCGTGGATACTGGAGTCTGGTTCCATGATATGGCCAAACGGCTGGAATCCTGGATTCATACTACCAAGGAATTTGATCCAACTGCCGAAGAAGAGCGCATGGACAACGCCACTGCCAATAAAATCTATGAATCTGAACGTTGTATTGAGTGTGGTTGCTGTGTGGCAGCCTGTGCTACAGCCCAGGTTTATCCAGATTTCCTCGGTGCAGCTGGCCTGAACCGCGTCGGCCGTTTTATGTTTGATCCTCGTGATACCCGCGGAGAACAGGAATGGTTCGAATTGGTCTCAACTGATATTGGTGTTTTTGGCTGTATCGGTATGATGGCCTGTGACGATGTCTGTCCCAAGGATCTGCCGCTTCTGGAGGTCTTCTCATATATCCGTCGCAAGATGAATTCTGGTGTGAAGGTCGCTGTGACTGAAATGGATCTCACCTAAAAACCTGTTTTCGCGAAGCCAAACAGGTTTCGTAAAAAAAAGGAGCCCCGACATACACATCGGGGCTCTTTTTTTTACTTCAAATACGTAATCTTTTGAGTTTGACTTATCCCACCCTCTTCTAGTACCACAAGATAGACACCTGCTTCAACCTGCATCCCCTGCACATTTAAGCCGGTCCATTGAAGCTCATGAGTTCCAAGTGTCTGGTTCTCATCCACCAAAGTGTTGATCCTGACTCCCCTTAGATTGTAAACCGTGATGGTAGTATGCATTGTTTCATCGAGCTCATAGCGAATAGTAACTGAGGGATTAAAAGGATTGGGATAGGCAGCATGCAACCTAGTCGTGTTGGGTTGTACACTCTCAGTCCCAATACTTACGATATTCAGGTTTTCAAAATAGTTAAAAGTCCCATCATAATTTCCAACAGTCAGATCAAGATCACCATCTCCGTTAAGGTCAGCCAGGGCGGGTGTAGCATTTTGGCCAAATGTAAATCCTGATAATGAATCAGGGTATTCAGTCCAAATACCACGCACATGACTGAAATATTTCACATCCCGAAAGCTCTTTCCTACCAACATGTCCAGCTCACCATCCAAATTGATGTCACCCATGGTGAGGACAGCATTGCTACCCACATCTAAACCGCTAAAAAAGTCAGTATTCTCGGTCCAAATAGCATCCAGAATGGTTCCAGTATTTTCATAATATGAAATTTGCCCGTCTTCCCGACCCACACACAAGTCCAGATCATCATCCTGATCTATGTCGTACAATCTTGGGCTGGACCATCCTCCCACATTGATACCGGTGAACTCAGAAGACTCAAGAACAAATGAAGTACCTGTGTTTCGATAATAATAGAGATTGCCACTGAGGTCCCCTACCACCAGATCATATTCACCATCTGAGTCAAGATCACCTGCAGCAACAGCGGAATATATGGAGTGGTCGATAATGCTGAATTGACTATGGTTGGCAGACCAGGCAGGTCCAGAGACATTACCAGTGTTTACATAATACTTGATATCTCCACTCTGACTGCCACTAAGCAGGTCAAGATCTCCATCATGGTCGAAATCGATAAAAACCGGGTTGCTGGCACCACCCACATCGATGACCCCGCCAAACAATGAGGTCACTTCAGACCAGGAGGCCGATGTGAGGGAGCCTGTGTTACGGTAATACTTGAGAGGACCGGAAGCTGTCCCATGAACCAGATCCTGCTTGCCATCACCTGTGAGGTCCACCAGGCAAGGTGAATTCCAATAGGTTGAGATACCTAGTCCTGAGAACTGTGAACTCATATTATTCCAGGACCAGGATTCCGGAGTTCCCATGTTTTGATAATAGTAAAATCCATATCCATCCCGACCCACCAGGAGATCAGAGTCACCATCAGCATCCATATCAGAAAACCAGGGATAGGCGTACAAGCCCACATCAAACCAGAATTCCTGAGTCCCAGTTATAAATATTGCCGTTTCAGGTGTTCCATAATTTTGATAATAATTGATGACCCCAGATTCGCTGAGCCCAATTACCATATCAACATCACCATCATTATCCATATCAGCAAAATGTGGGACAGGATTCGGAGCAAGACTCAGTCCATCAAAAAACCCCTCCACCTTTTCAAACACAGCGACGATTGATGTCCCAGTGTTTTCGTAGAGTTGTAGTCCAGTATATCCACCGCTGACAAAATCCAAATCACTATCTGCGTCCAGGTCGACACAAACCCCTATTTCACAGTCCAGTTCCTGAACTGAAGCAAAAAGGTTATCACCAGGTTGGAAAGTTGGAGAGGTCAGCGAACCGGTATTCTCAAAATAAAGGGGTGGACTACTGATACTTCCCAGAATCATGTCAAAATCCTGATCATTGTCAAGATCGGCAAAGCGAGGTTGGGAAAAGGGGAGGGATGGAACACCGCTGGGATTGAATATCTGATCATTTTGCTGCCACATTTGTGCCTGACAAAGGACAACGCATATCGTGACCAGTAATAATTTTATAGTTAATTTATTCATGATATCCCCTCGCTGATTGTGATGAAATCTATGGATGCAATTGAGCAAAGCAAGCCACAAGGGCTCTGCGCTGAAGAATTATTTAAATGTCGAGGCTTTCACCAGAAGCTCTTCCCACTCCTCTTCCCATTTCGAATCAATGGTAATCCCCCCACCTGAGCCCAGAGATATTTTTGAATCCTGTTGAACCAGGGTCCGAATAGCAATATTAAAACTGAAGTCTCCATCGGGATGGAAATACCCCATGGAACCAGTATAAACACCCCTGGAGGCATCTTCCAATTCATCAATAATTTCCATCGCGTGTTTTTTGGGACAGCCTGTGATGGATCCACCTGGTAACATGGATAGCAGGGCATCAACTGGTTTGAGGTCCTGCCTGAGACGTCCTGAGATTCTAGAAAAGGTGTGCCATACTTTGGGAAGCTTTCGCATATCCCTAACGGCTTCAAGAGCAATACTGCCGATCTCACTAACTTTGCCCAGATCATTCCTGAGTAGATCTGTGATCATGAATAATTCAGCCTGTTCCTTTTCACTACTCATCAATTCCTGTCGACGTGCATCGTCTTCCTGTTGGGTTGCCCCACGGGGACGGGTTCCCTTTATAGGCTCCGTTGTTACAATCCCATCACTATGATGTAGAAATAACTCCGGTGACAGGGAAGTGACCTTCAGTTCATAGCATTCCAGGGCCATGGCATAGGCGGCAGGATGTTTTTTAAGCATTGAAGCATATGAAATTGGGTCACGGGTCTTCCCTATGAGCTGGTGTGTGAAATTGAGCTGATAAAAATCTCCAGCACGGATATACTCGTGGATACGAGCGATGGTGTTTTTATAGTGTGATTCTGAGATAGTTGATACGAATTCAATTGATGCAGACGAGTCCAGCTCCGGTTCTTCAACATCAAGATCCGGCTGGTTTATTCCCACATAACTTGGTTGTCCTTGATGGTACTCAACCCAGTGATCATAGGCATGAATGACAGCCAATGGAACCTGGCTCGAGTGGCGACTGGTCACATCCTGTAATGCCATCCCCAGGTCATAGCTGAAATACCCACTACACAATTTGTCCCGGTTCACTTCCAAAAAGTCTAGTAAAGCAGGTAGTTCAGCCATATCCCTGAGTACGAAGCCTGAGCTGGGATCAGCAGCCAGCAGATCGCGCCACATGGAGGTGCCATCACTGTCTGTTCGAAAACAGGTGTTATCTGCCTGAGAAACTTGCGACCATAGTTGCTCCTTGTTCATATCAGAGTGCCAGAAATTTTTCGATGATATGGTTCCCCGTATTCATCATTAAAAAGGATTCTGGATGAAACTGTAAGCCAAAAACAGGCAAACTCTCATGCTCAATAGACATGATATCTCCGGTAGCATCATGGGAAGTAGCCTGGAAGCCTGCAGGTACATCATCAATCACCAGGGAGTGATAGCGTGCCACTTCAAAGGATGAATCCAGATCAGCCATGATCCTGGAGCCCCTAGTTGTTATCGTAGTAGTTTTCCCATAGACAAGTCGGTGAGCTTGAACAACCGATTTTCCATAGGCAACCGCCAGACATTGGTGCCCCAGACAGATGCCCAGGATGGGAGTGCGGTCATAAAACTCCTTAATAAGTGGAATGCAGATACCTGAGTCGGCCGGTGTTTTCGGTCCCGGACCTAGAATAATTCGCTCTGGGTTTAGATCAGCAATAGCGTCGATAGTGAGGATATCGTTCTTTTTGACAATAACCTTTTGCCCAAAACTTGACACCTGTTGGTAAAGGTTATAGGTAAAGGAATCGTAATTATCAATGAGTAGAATCATGGGTTGAAAATATGATGTATTTGGTTACATCAAACTGGAGTCTTCACGAGGGAGCCCTTCCACAAGCCAGGAACCGCGACTGCGATAGTCTCAGGTTTGAGATTGCCCCGCCTCTCAGGCTCGCAAAGACCAATTAGGGTTTGATAGATCCTAACTTCTTTAATCTATTCAGACGTTCTGCCTCATTCTGTTTAAGCCAAATATCCTGTGATAGAATTGTCCAGGCCTTCATAAAATAAGAAGCAGCTTCTTGAGGTTTTCCCTGGAGGGTAAGACATTCTGCAATCTCTTCTAAGACATAGCCATCTTCATCTTGACCGACTGTCTGCATTTCTTTTTCAAGATCATATTGGATTTCAAGCGCTTTGTCAACATGACCTAATGAGCGATGGGTCCTGGCCACACACCATTTTGCGATTTGGGTTTCTCTAACCTGTTCGTGGGCTTCACGCCATCCCTGGGCTTTGAGGAAAATTTCCAGGGCTTGGTCATATTCCTGCATATCATGGTAGGTCCAACCGATGTTGTTGTATAAAGAACCCAACCATCCCTGTGCTCGTTTATCGGGGCTGTTTTCGGCTAAATTCATTGCCTTTTCATTCCAGAGTAATTGCTGATCCTGTTGCGCAGCAATTCCCAGCATGTGAGCAGCATCCACTGCATAAAAGTCGGCTTTTGCCTGTAAACCCAACTCCCAGGCTTCCAAAAATAGAGGTATTGATTCTTCTTTTTTCCCTGATGAATTAAACGTCCTGCCCCGCTCTAACATATGGCGAATCCTAGCGATGGGATATTCAGGTTTTAATTCAGAGTCAACTTGATCTAACAATTTATGTGCATCTTCAAATTTTTGCTGAAGACTCAGGGTGCGGGCAATTTGGGTTCTCAACTCAAGTGCATATTCTGGTTTCTCCTGGGCATTTGTATTGGCCAGTACATCCCTGAATTTCTGCTCTGTTTCACCTGGTTCATTGTAATTCCATAATTTATCGAAATCGTGCATTTGAGAATTCTCCTCGTTGATAACCTTTGTCCTATCAGGTGAACAACTTGTGAATACCAGTACAATGCTTATAAACACCATAGTTCTTATATACATGATAGAAGCCTACAATAATATTTTATGATAATTATCCTTTGCTAATATCAAATTAAGATTTATGCTAAGGGTGCAAAGCAGAAAAATGGATCCCCCAGGGGAACATATCCTGGCTTATGGACATGGAAGGGAGATACCTTATGAAAACAACATCCATCAATCAGTTCTCACGAGGAGCCAGCTGGCTACTTATCATATACCTGTCATTTATCATGTCGGGGTGTAGTTATAGACCTGCTGAGCTCACTCCAGAGCAAGCGCGTGTGCTTCAAACCCGGGATTTCAATGGCAGCCCTGAAGAAGTAGCTAAAGCAGTTAGCGTTGTCCTCCAAGAAATGCATTACACCCTGGACAATGTTGACATGGGTTTGGGCATCATGACTGCCAGCAGAACATCAGAACGTCTTTTGGCACCCATAAGTCGAGAAACTAGTGCTGATAATGATCTCGAAAACGAGCTTGGAACCTTCTGTTTGATAGCAGGTACTATGGCCATCGTAGGCTTATTTATTGCCTGGATGTTTGATGCATTTGATGATGACGACGATGATGATGACGACGATGATGATGATGATGATGATGATAATGAAAATGATAATCGACGTCCCCCCCGGCGGTCACACAGATCCCGCTCCCACCATCATGATTCTAGCTGGTCAATATTTGGCTCCAGTGATTCTGGTCCTTCAAGTGTTGACTCTTATACTTATATCATGACTATTAATCTTGAAGAACTTTCTCTTCAGCAAACACGGATTCGATTGACTGTTCAGGGAGAACACTACGAAGGTCCTAGTCTTGTTGAGTCCGGCCCTGTCCAAGAGCAACAATTCTTTATTGATTTTTTTACACGCCTACATACCACATTAAATCGCTAGGGGAAAACGTTCAGACTTTTGATTGCAGTTCTTGATTACAGTTCGAGGTAATTGATATCAAAAAGGCGTTTCCATCTAATTTTGCACTATATTGTGTAAAATTGTGAAGAAACGTATAAATTCTGGATTGGTTCACCAGTAGAAATTTGACTCGGTCATTTAATAGAATATGCCGTGGTTAACATGTATCACTGGTTTAACGATCCACACCCTGGAGGTAACACCTATGAAATTCATTAAAATAGCACTCGTCCTTGTTCTAACCCTTTGCGCTCTCACCGCTCAAGATGCTACTATTTTGCCTGCACAAAAATCTGCAATCGTCACCCTGGCCACCAATAGTGGTTTTACCATGCTTAGTTTAGATAACTATCTGCAGTTAAGTTATAATTCCGATTTGGAGAATCTATCCAAGGATAATGCTGTTAAGGTGATACAGGCTTTTCAAGCAGGTGAGAAACCCAGCGCAGAATTAAGTTCAACCAATCCAATGACGAAATCAGCAACTGTGGTTCCTGCTATTAAAAGCACTCCAAAGGAGCAGGTACTGAAGGCCAGCATCCTGGAACAAGGAATGTCAAAACGGTTCTACCTGGTGGATGGTAACATAATTAATGGTACCATCTTAAAAATTGAGGGAAACATTTGTCAAATCGAAACACCAGATGGCACCCTTAGTATCCCCAATGCTGATATTCTTGAGGAAACTGCAAAAATTACAAAAAAAGATGACACGAGATATGTGGGACCTGTTCTCAGGGATAATCAGCAGGAAATCGTGATACGATCCAAGTATGGGGATGTCGTCATCAACAAAAAAGACATAAAAGATATGGATCGCTATCATGGTGGAAAACGTGTAGCCTGGGCAGAAGAAAAGAAAACTTTCTATCAAGGTGAAGCGGTCCTTACCGATATATTTATGGACCCAACCGCCTTTCCATTGCCTGCCCACACATTTTATATTTCAGGACTATCTCTTGGATACGGTTTTACAGAACGCTTTATGTTGCGGACACAGTTTGGCAGCAACTTCTCAGGTGACTTAAACCTGCAGGCTCATTGGCGATTTTATCACCGTCCAACTGCTGCCAAAGAATCAGCAGCGGCAGTAGGAATGAATCTACATCGTAACTATCCCATGAAAAATCTGGTTGCCCGTTACTCTCAATTTGTTGAAATGAGTCCAGGAGTCACTTTAAATGATCAATCCGATTTGAATGTTGATTATGTAATGAAGGATCCAGATGCTCGTGGAGTTTATGCCGAGATTTATTTCGTACAATCCTACCGTAAAACCATGGAGAGTGGTCGCGGAAAAGTAGGTGCCCACTTTGGAGCCAGAACAAATACTTTTCCCCTGTTGAAGAACAACCTACTTGATCCAGACACAAGCTTTACGTGGATGGATGATGGTGAATTCGCAATCCCCTTTAGGCTCTTTGCCGGCTTTGAATATGATCTATCCAAAAACATGAAATTTCTGGCAGAAGTCTGGGCAGATAATGGAAACAAGTATCGCTCATTCTCACAGAGTTGGGATGATTACTTCGGCGATGATAGTCGATTTGTTCTGGATGGCGCTGGTGGAGATTACAGCATGCTGGATTTTGATTTTGGCTTTCTATATGCAGTAAATGAAACATTCAGATTAGGGATTCACTTCCAGCAACCTTACCTCGTTTTTTACTGGGAACTATACGAGCTGTAGATTCATGGGATGAGATGGGCAAATGAGTATAGCTAAAAAACAGATGGTAATATTCCTCACATTGGTCCTGCTGATTCCTGGGACAAGTGGTTTGTCGGCTCAAACCTCCAGGAATTTCAGTGAACAGACCAAACTGATACGCATCAAAAAAATTGTCACTGAGTGGCAAGGCTCCATCCTCACCTTGCATACTCGTGATGGTCAGGAAATACATGGTCGACTGACTGAGGTTTCTGGCGGCAATTATCACATGGATCTAGCATCTGGAGAGATCACCATCCCACTTGAAGATGTTGTAAAAGTGAGCTTCAAACCAGGAACCCCTGAGTTATTACTCAGTATTGCTTCCGCTGCGATGGGGGGTGCATTTCTAAGTGGAGCTATCTTAATTGCCAACGATGAAGCCAACTCTATGGATGTTGGCATAGCAACCTTGCTGGGTCTACTGGGCGGTGGTCTTTGGGGCTACTCGACTTTTTATGAAACTGAGGTCATAGAGCTTGAATAATTCCCCCTTAAAGATCATTTCAATTTTCATAATAGCCTTGTTCCTAAACTCATGCTACAACAATAGTCACATCAGGACGCAAAGGGTGTTGCAGCCTGGAGATAAAATTATCTCTGGCTATGGTAGCATAAATTTGCTGGGATCAGATTCTCAATATGAATCTTATGATATTCGTCATGGAGGTGTCAGTGGGATGCGTGCAGGATTTTCTTATCTGGGATATCGTAAAGGTTTTGAACAAGGTGCAAGTATTTCTTATGGTGGTGGTTCTGGCTCGTATAATAGTCTCAGTATAGGTTATGATATCCGTAAGGTCATGAACACTCAGCAATCCCGGCCGTACCGATATGGCTTGCAGACAGAATTCAACCATATCTTGCCTGAAATAGATCAAAGAATTCAAGGTGGTACAGTGATTCAACTGAGACCCTACCTAATGTCCGCTACTTCAGAATTGATTGACCTTTATGGTGGTGTACACGGCATCATGAGCTTTGGAGATATGCAATCAAGAGAGACTATCTATGACTGGTCGAGTTCCTCCTTCGCCGGGGAAAACTATGATTATAGTTATAATGTTGCTGCTCTTGGTCTGGGAGTAAGCATTGGGAGTGAACTTCGCTTTGGGGAATTCTTACTCCAGTCACAGATTGATGCAAGCTACCTGAGTCAACAGCATGATGTGAATGAGGATGACTACCTTTATTTGGCAACACTGGGTAATGGCAATCTTGAATTAGAACCCATGAGAAGTTCTGGTCTATATGTCAGTCTCGGTATGGCAATTGGCCGGGCTCCAAAAAGTTCACAAAGCAGAATAAAAATTCCTGTTGGCTATATGGACACTTCCCCGAGTATGGTCACTCCTGAATCAGGCTTAAAATTTGATCCTTATACTGGGATGGCAATACCGCAAAAGTCATCGCCCACGACCTTGAAGTTTGATCCCTATACAGGTGAAAGCCTTCATTCAAAACCAGCAGCTTTTGATCCCTATACGGGTCTACCCCTTGAGAATAGCACACCTCACTCTCTTTTATCCCCACAGGAACGTTCAATCCTCCTCATGAAAGGGTTAAAAATAGTTTCACTTAACAGGACTGCTTCAAATGCTTTGATCCAGGATGTAAAAAGTAATGGCATCGTTATTTATCGCGAGTCTCACGGCCAATCAATCCTGGAAACCATAGGCTATGAAAACATTCGTAATATTCAATTTGAAGGTGGCAAACGCGGATTTAAAAAGGGTATGAACTCAGCTATGATAAGTTGCGGTCTCTGTATAGCCTTGCCCCTTTCTGCCAGCTTATTAACAGGAGAGGGTGAACTATTTTTTATGGGTTTACTCACTGCTCCTGCAGTAGGTCTGGGTACATTGGTGGTAAGTTCCCTGCAGGCAGATCGGTATAATATTCATTTTAATCCAACTCCCAGCCAACCGACTGATGTAGAGTACAAAAAGAGAGTATTTAAAGAATTGATAAAACTTTATGTGGAATCTGGATTCCCTACCTATCAATTGACCCCAAATCAGGCACAACCCTAAATCAATTTTATAGCTATTTTGAGACTGATCTTTTTTTTATGCGTGTTGAGCTTGAGTAACGTCTTTCCTCAGGAAGTGACTCCCCTTGATTCACTTTTTAACCAGGATTCCCTCACCCTAGGACAGAGATTGCTGCTTACACCCATCAAAACCTGGCAGCATTTCAGCTATGAATCATCTGCACTAAACTGTCAATTCGAAAAATCATGTTCAAATTTTATGGTTACAGCTATCCTTGAGAAGGGTGTCCTACCGGGAATGGTGATTGGTACCGATCGGATTGTCCGTTGCAACTCAGCGGCGAGGCACTATCACGTGCAACTCCCCAATGCAAGAATCCAGTATGATGGTCGGCTGGTAGATCCTCTGGCTTGGGTAAGAGATCCCAAACCTGGGAAAAATCCTCTACTGGCAACTTCACTGTCCATCGTTCCTGGTCTGGGTCGGGCCTATGCAGGACACCCGGTAGATGGCCTGTTCAGTTTCATTCTTGTGGCCGGTTTCGCCTATAACACTTACAATCATAACCAGGCTGAGAACCCCATCATGACCGGGATAAATGCCAGTTTTATGACCCTTTTCTGGTTAGCCGATTTTTATGGCGCCTATCGCACGGCAAAAATGACTCCCCCAAAAAATATCCAGCCCTGATATCTGACCTGCAATTCACCCCTCTTTGTCCAACCTTCAGATATGCAGTATTGAATTGGTTACCTGTTTCAGATAGATTGTTGCTCACATAATTGAATGGATTAATCGAGCTCATATCGACTCAGGGAATTCTTATAAAGGGGAAGCATGAAAAGTCTAAAAGGGATACCATATTTCGTTATTATTTTACTGATTATCTTTGTAACAAATAGTTGCACCAGTAATCCCTATGTAAAGAAAATTCCAAAAGAACAATACGTCGTTATGCTGTCGTTGGATGGGTGTCGTTGGGATTATCCTCAAATGGCAAACATGCCAAATCTGGAATCGATTGCACGTGAGGGTGTAAAACTGGAATCCTTGCAGCCCTCCTTCCCCAGTAAAACGTTCCCTAACCACTATAGTATTGCGACAGGTTTATATCCAGATAACCATGGAATTGTTCAGAATAGTTTTTATGACCCAGATATGGATGCCTACTATAAACTCAAGGATCGGGAGGCCGTTGAAAATAGTGCGTTTTATGGCGGTGAGCCTATTTGGGTTACTGCTGAGAAACAGGGATTAAAGACTGCATCTTTCTATTGGGTGGGAAGTGAAGCTCCCGTCAATGGCACCTATCCATCCCGATGGAAAAAATATGATCATCATTTTCCATACGAAGCTCGAGTAGATAGTGTTATTGCCTGGCTATCTCTCCCCAAAAAGGAACGCCCCCGCCTCATCACCTGGTATTATCCGGAACCGGACGAAGTTGCCCATAAAAACAGTCCCGAAAGCGATAAAACTAGAATTAAACTTGAATATCTTGATAGTCTGGTTGGAGATTTCCGGCAAAAGCTGGCACAACTTCCCATTGCGGATCAAGTTAATTTCATTGTGACTGCAGACCATGGCATGACCAGAATTTCAGGTGACAAGTGGATTTATTTTGAGGATTACATCCAACCAACCTGGTTGGACACTTCCCTGGGCAGCACCCCAGTCTGGATGTTTGATGCCAAGGAGGGATTCGAAGATTCTGTCTATCTGAATCTCAGTCGGGCAGAACACTTACAAGTATGGCAAAAAGACAGTATCCCCGACACACTACACTATGGCAAGAATTCCCGCGTCATGGATATTCTAGCAACTCCTGATCTCCATTGGAGTATTGGCTGGGGATATAAAAGATACCCAACTCACATGATTGGTGGAGCCCACGGCTATGATCCTCGCTATAAAGACATGCATGCCATCTTCTATGCTGCAGGTCCTGCCTTTAAACACGGTTATGTTCACCCCACGGTTGAAAATGTTAATATTTACCCCCTCATCGCAAAAATCTTGAATCTCAAACCAGCTGAGACAGATGGAAAGTTGGAAAATGTCAGTCGCATGCTAAAACCCAAAATGATGATAGACAACTAAGTATGATGGATCTGGTTTTCCCAGGTGGCTTATATATTTTTGCAGGGATTGTCGTCCTGCTCTTAACATTCTATAGATGGATTAACAGGTCAGATCGTTGATTAGGTCACACAAAAAAGCATCGAAGTACATTTTGCTTTCTGTGGTCATGGCAGGTGTTCTCAATTCGTGTTTCCTCACTGACTTGCACCTCAAAGAGTATTTACGTCCAATCCGAAAAATATTAAACAAAGAGCGGACCTATTGGACTGACAAAATTGAATACAAGGGTGAGACAGGTACCGAAATTGTTTATTACAAGAATGGGCGACCTGCACTGGAACGTTTCTTTGATGAAAATGGGCTGCTAACCAGCATCAGCTATCGGGGTAGAGATGGGCGCGCGCTTCGAACCGATTCCCTGGTATATGCTGCTGAGGAGCTCATCGGCGGGTACTACTTTTCCGAGCCCAATCATCATCTCCAGCTACGCTTCCTAAGTTATAAACAACAGGGGCAACTGAGTCAGCGCTCATGGTATGGCGCCATGGATGAGTTATTGAGTCGTGAATTCTTTCTTTTTGATCGAAACGGATATCGACGCATGCGGATGATCTTTGATGGCAACGATTCACTTCTTTATACCGAATCTTTTAGACCTGGTTCAGATGAAGTGGAACTTCAGAATACCTACACTGTTTTTCGAGAACTTGTCCATCAAACCATCTATGAATCCGGCAAACCTCCTTACAAATACGACTTTAATCTAAGGGGAAAGGTCACACGAATTTCTGAGCTTTATCCCGGGGGTAATCCAGTCTGGTCAAGCGACTTGCTATACAATTCCAGCGGGGTAATTGAACGAAGTAATTTCAGTGTTGATGGACGATTCCTGTTCACCCATCTTGGTGATATTGAGCTCTTCCAGCAATCTTTACGATCCTGGAAACACCCTGCTTCCCCAAGTCAGGTGCAGCAAATATTCAAATTCAATCATCGGAGTCCCTTCGTTGAAGAGATTGCCAATCATGAGTCTAACTCCAAAATAATTGAATACAGATTGCCTGGCAGTGGAGCAATCTTTAAACGCTCTCTGGTAGATGAAAACAATCTACTTATTCAAGACAGTATTTTTTCAAGCCGAGAGGGATATCACCCAATTTCTGTGAGAAAATTTGACGATGAGGGATTCATTATAGATGAAGTCATCTCCGATTTATCAGGAAATCCAAAGTGGCTCCATAAATGGTTTAGAGATGATAAGCAGAGAGTTATTAGAGAGGAAATTTCAGCCCTTCCAGACACCTTCACTGCAGCAGTGAGTCGTTTCTATGATAGTTTCAGTTTGCCAGCCTTCTCAGAACGGTTCACCTCTCCTGATTCATTTGATGGAACCTGGGTGTTCTATCATGGAGGTGGCATCAATAAAACTCTTTTCTACAATAATCAATTTGATCTGAGCGAGTCGTGGCTCCTGAGACCTGGAGGCGATACGACGCGGTATTCCACCTTTGAGACCATTGACTATATCAGGGTTGAGTCAAAATATGGACTTCATGATACCCTCATATCCCAACACCGATTTACTGAAGATGGTCTTTTAAGTTGGGAAATATTTTTTGATGCCGAAAAACGTATCCAGAAAGAGACCCACAGAAAAAAAGATGGATCCATTTACCGGGAAGTCGCCTACGATCACCCCAACCGGAGCATCACCAGTACCACTTTTGCACCAGTAGGTTATGGGGATGGCGCCTCAACAGGACAATTCAAGGGCGACCTGACTTCGCGTGTGGTTTCAAAGTTGAACCGGCAAGGCAAGAACATTCAGGTTATTTCATACAATTCCAGTGGTGAGACTGACTGGGAGAAACGCAATGCCTACCGGGCTGGGAAGCTTTTAAAATCAGCTCAAATGGATCCCCAGGGGAAACCCGTATTCATTTCCGACTACACCCATAACGACCAGGGTCAAGTGCTCACAGAAACTGCTCTTGATAAAAATGGTGCCCTTGTTCATACCATTGAAAACCAGTACAATGAAGAGAACCAACTCATCTGGAAGACCTTCTCATCCACCTTATCGGGGATATCAAGTGCAAATAGGCTCTATTATGATGAATTAGGTCGCCTGCAAAGAGATGAGATCATTGAGGATAAGCGATTCATTGAGGCCATAGAATACGAATACTTCCCTGAGTTCATTTTGAGAATGGCCACGCACTATACACCAGAAGGTGATATCATCCGCAAAGAGGTTGAGAATTATTTTGGCGAAAATGTTTTTGCTGGCAGCTCAAGTGAAGACGATAAAGGAAACACTAAATGAAAAAAACCTGGTTGGTCTTAATTCACTTCGTTATTGTGTTGGTTCTTATTTCTTGCTCAGGGTTGAAAAAAACAGATGAGGTCGATGTTCCGCATGTAGTAGGCATCGCATACATGAATCTGGAAACTGGAGAAATTCTCGCCTATAACGCCCATGAGCTCTTTCACGCAGCCAGTACCATGAAAACCCCTGTTATGTTTCAGTTATTCAAAATGAGAGACAAGGGCATCATCGATTTGAAAAGTGAGATTCCCGTTAGGAACCAATTCACCAGTATCGTTGATGGTTCTCTGTTCAGTCTTCCCATTGAATCAGAAAAAGATGAAATATTATACCCCTTTCTAAATCAAAATCTCAGTTTCTATGACATCATAGAAAAAATGATAACTCATAGTAGCAATCTGGCTACAAATATTTTGATAGAGCACACTGGAGCAGATTCAATTGGAGCTACCATGCGTATGATCGAAGCAGATGGTGTGTTGGTCATGCGTGGTGTGGAAGATCTCAAAGCATATAGCCTGGGTTTAAACAATGTGACTTCTGCTTATGGGATGATGAAGGTCATGGAAGCTGTATATAAATCAGATCTGGTTGCAGATTCTTCACGTCAGGAAATGCAGGAAATTCTCAAGCGTCAGCACTTTAACACTATGATACCCGCAGGCTTGCCAAAGGATGTTATTATCGCCCATAAAACTGGCTCAATCACACGCATCGCACATGATGCCGCCCTGGTTTTTCCTCCTGATTCACCTCCATTTGTCTTGGTTATTTTAACCCGGGGTTGGGATGATCATGCCTCCGCACAAAAAGTGGGGGCTCGCATATCCTCCAAGGTATACGATTATCATCGCGGTTTGTTGAAACGGACTGATATCGCCATTCCTGATCTCCTGAAGGATGAATAACTCCTATAAGTCCACTGAATTCTTCATCCAAAAACCAGACGAGGCACCTCGAAATACAAGCTGGCACCAAGGGGTGCAAAATGTTATGATACGCCCATGATAAATCTCCATACCCTGGCTACTGACGCTGCCATCAAAGCAGGCGAGATTCTCCTTAAATATTACAAAAATGCTTACGAGATTCAGGATAAAGGATACCACAATCCTGTCACAACGGCTGACCATGAGGCAGACGCCTTTCTGAAGCACTTTCTCCTGGAAGCAACCCCAGATTTTGGGTGGCTGTCTGAGGAAACCATAGACTCACCTCAGCGTCTTGATAAGGAATTTGTCTGGATTGTTGATCCCCTTGATGGGACTAAGGAATTTATTGAAGGTGTCCCCGACTTTGTGACATCAATTGGTCTGGTCCAGAATGGAATTCCCATACTGGGCGTACTTTACAACCCAGTCACTGAAGAGCTTATCCGAACAGATGATGCAGGAGTGGTCTGGTATCAAGATCAGAAGGCAACGCTTTGTCAGGAGACCGCGTTAATAGATGTGGGATGTTTAAATAGTCGTTCCGAAACCCGACGTGGACTCTGGAAAACCTGGGCCAGTGAATTTAAAGAATTAATCCCCATTGGGAGCGTCGCCTATAAGCTGGGTCTCGTTGCAGCTGGTCAGCAGGATTTCTTCGTCACCCTACGCCCCAAAAACGAATGGGATGTGTGCGCTGGACATGCGCTCTTATTGGCACTGGGTGGGACACTGAAGACAATCACAGGGGCTGAAATATCATACAACCAGCCAGACACAATTATTAGGCCGGGAATGACAGGTGGTAATAGAGATCTGGTAGAAGCTTTTATTAGTACATTTAATGCGCGGAAAGGGAAATAAAATGAGTAATGATTCAAAACAATTGGAAGCATTTGATGTTCTGGGAGATGGGATCAGTTTTGTGCGTCTTATCAACACCATGGGATCGGATGTCGAAATTGTTAATGGAGCCAGAGTTTCATTTGGAAAACGACGAGAAGAACTAGATGAGAAAGATAAAGTTCTTATTCAATATCTGGCTGATGAAAGACACACATCCCCTTTTGAACACGTCGCTTTTACTTTTCATATAAAATGTCCCCTCTTTGTGACCCGCCAATGGCATCGTCATCGCACCTGGTCTTACAATGAGATCAGCCGTCGATATACATCCATGAATCTTGAATTTTATGTCCCTAAAGCATATCGTCAACAGGCTGTAACAAATCGTCAGGCCAGCAGGGATGAGCTGCTAGAGGAAACCAAAGATGGAAAAAACATTCATGATCTTGTGAGTGCTCATACTTCTGACGCATTTGAGTTTTATGAAGAATTGATCAAACAGGGTGTCGCCAGAGAACAAGCACGAATGGTGCTTCCTCAAAATATGTATACTGAGATGTATGCTACTGTGAATCTCCACAATCTGATCCACTTTGTTGAATTGCGAATTCACACTGGGGCACAATGGGAAATTCAGCAATACGCTCTCAAGCTTCTGGATCTGGCTGAAGAAGCCGCTCCTTATGCCATTAAAGCCATCCGCAAAGCACGTAACTGGTAGGAAATAAATATGGAAACAATTGGATTTGTATTTGGATTGGCAGCACTCGCTTTTGCGCTGATTGCCAACTCTCGTCTCAATAAATTAGAAGATAAACTTAAAGAACTTGACGTGCTGGATAAGGATTTCAAATCCGGCGAAAGAATTTCCTAAGATTAATTGCTCAGATTTAAAAATGGAGAAAAATTAAAATGGCTAAAGCAAATGCCGTATACGCCCAATCAGGGGGTGTCACCAGTGTCATTAACGGATCTGCCTATGGTGTGATCAAAGCTGCCCAGGAATCAAGTATCATTGACAACATCTATGGTGGACTCTATGGTATTAATGGCGTGTTGGAAGAAAATTTGGTTGATATCAGTCAAGAGAATCAAGCTGATATTGACCGTCTACCTTTCACACCTTCAGCAGCCTTTGGATCCTGCCGCAAGAAACTGCCATCACTGGAAAAGAATCGCGCCGACTTTGAACGAATAATCGAAGTTTTTAGAGCCCATGAAGTTCGTTACTTCTTTTATAATGGTGGCAATGACTCAATGGATACTGCCCATAAAATTTCGCAACTTTCCCGTGACATGGGTTATGATGTTACTTGCATAGGTGTCCCAAAAACCGTTGATAATGACTTGCCCGTCACAGACAATAGCCCTGGCTTTGGTTCCGTGGCCAAATACAATGCAGTTTCATTGCGGGAAGCATCTTTTGATGTGGCGTCCATGCATCATGACAGCACCAAGGCTTTTGTGGCGGAGACCATGGGACGTCATGCAGGTTGGATTGCTGGTTCTACGGCTATGGCTGCTAATAACGAAAATGAAGGTCCACACATCATCCTGCTACCTGAAATTGCCTTCAGGGAAGAGGCTTTCCTGGCAGAAGTAGAACGAATTCGCGCCAAGGTAGGTTATTGCGTCGTTGCAGTCTCAGAGGGATTGCAGAATGAAGCAGGCAAGTTTGTCGCTGATGCTGGAACTGTGGATATGTTTGGTCATACTCAATTGGGTGGGGCTGGAGATTTCATTTCCAATTTGATAAAAAACAAATTGAATATCAAAGTCCACAACGCCTTGCCAGATTATTTCCAACGCTCTGGTCGTCACATCGCATCCAGGACAGATGTAGAACAGGCTATTGCCGTTGGAAAAGAAGCGGTACGTCTGGCGGCAGAAGGTCTCAACGGTCAAATGGTTACCATTGTCAGAGATTCTGATACTCCTTACTCCTGGTCCGTTGGACATACTGATATTGTAAATATCGCCAACAAGGAGAAGGTGCTTCCCGCGGAGTATATTCGCGAGGATGGCTTTCATGTTACTGAGGCGTTTAGAACCTATTGCCGTCCCCTTATTGAGGGAGAGCTGTGGCCAGATTATTCTGGTGGAATCCCTGTCTACAGCCAACTTACAAGGAATTTGGTCCCTAAGAAATTAGGGTAAAAGACTGTATTAAAAAAAGTTGGAAGGTCATTTTCAACCGTATATATTGACCCGCTTTTTAAAGTATGCATGGTGGGCGTAGCTCAGTTGGTAGAGCGCGCGGTTGTGGTCCGCGTGGTCGTCGGTTCAAGCCCGACCGTTCACCCCATGAAGGCTCGAAAAGGTAATTTTTCGAGCTTTGACATTTGGTCCCTTCGTCTAGTGGTTAGGACTCGAGATTTTCATTCTCGCAACAGGAGTTCAATTCTCCTAGGGATCACAAAAAACCCGATCGAAGGATCGGGTTTTTTTGTTTTTACAATTATTAGACTTATTGTTCTAAAAGCGACTTTGGGAATTGTTAATAGATAAATATTTCAATTTATCTCCTTGAGGGTTTCCAACAGGTAACGCCATCCCCGCCGCTCCAACAATTGGGACATTTTACGATACCCATAGCCGTAGTCTGGATCCTGACTTTTATCCATATTGAGGAGACGGAATTTGGCATATTCAGAGGGAGTATCCTTGTATACCGATGCTGCGCCCAAGTTGCAAAATCCTTCACGAATATCAGCTCTTAAATCCAAATCACGCTCAAAAAGATAAACATGCATCAGTTCATGAGCCAATATGGCTCTAAACATGGTGAGAGGGAGATGAGACAAAATATAGATGTGGCTGTCCTTAGAAACCACTCGGCCATTACGTGTCTGTGTATTGTGATCCGTGAACCCATGCATGGCATCGGAATAAGATGAGGCTAATTGTTTTAACCGCTGCTGATCAACCAGGGTAATAGGGATATCATCTGGCAAATTAGTTATCCCATTGGATTCTAAAAGTCGACGAACATATGAAATTGAAGATTCCAGCAGGAAGTCTCCAGAAACTTCAGTTTCGTTGCAGATTCCACATAGAAAACGTCCATCACCTAGCTCAAAACCACCCCTGGTCAACTCATCACAAATCCATCTGCCACAGGTACTGCATTCTGGTAGTTCTGAGGAGTGACGCTCATGAAATGAATTTCCCCAAAAGTCTGTTAAATAGGTGCCTTGGAGGGGTCCCCCACAAATATCACACCTGGGTACTATGTGGTCGATGTAACACTTGTTGTGATACATTTTCTCATCAAGGAGATTGTATTTTCCCTCGATCACTTTTTCACAGTATGCACACCTCGGTTGAACATGGTCACGATAGCAATTCTCATGATAGGATTTACCATCAGCTGTGAGATAATTGCCCTCAATAGATTTATTGCAATAGCTGCACTTTGGTTCATTACCAAGAATGGTTACAACAAACAGCATGAGAATGATTAGAATACTGAGGCTTGATCGATGCATGATTAAATATTACACCACTTCGAATCTTAACCCTAACAATAATGTCCGGGATGTTGAAGCGCTGAGGCTAGGCTTTCTCCCCAACTGATAATACAGGTGGTGAGTGCGTGATGATACCCTTTTTGTCCTGGTAGGTCCGCCACTTGCGGTCGATATAGGGTGTGATATACCAGACACCGGCACAGAGGAACAGACCTGCATAGATATCCACTATGTAGTGATGCCGGAGATAGACTGTGGCAATGATAAGGGACACACCAATGGGGAGGAAAATCCAGAAGAGACCTTTGTGGAAGCGCCAGGCCATCCCCAGGGTAAGGAAAGTGATGGTGCAATGCAATGAAGGGAAGGCCCCTCTGGCAGACGCAGAACTGATATTCACTACGGCACGAGCGCTATCTGAGATGAGCGAAGTCCCCTTAAAAATATTAATGGTATACAAATCTGCCAGGGCCAGCCTTGGCGGGGCAGCCGGCAACAAGATATAGAGCATATAGCCACCATAATAACAAAGCATCATGGTCAGCATCACGGTTCTGAATTCCCGTTTCTCACCCTTGTAATACATATAGAGAACCAAAATAACAGTAATCCAGAAGTAATTCATATAGGCGAAGGACAGCCAGTCAGTTAACCAGGGAGAATAAAACTTTTCGGCCCATACGGTTGGCGACACGCCAAACATCCACTCATCAATAGCATTCAGTTGGAAATGAACATCATGTGGGTTCACAAAGTGAATGGTATCATGAAGATTTGTATAAACAGCGATGGCAAAAATAAAGGGAGCAACATTTCGGATAAATTTGAAGACACGCTTATGCGGGCGATACCAGAGGAACCAGTAGAAGATGAGCATGAGAATAATCGTTACTATGATTCTGGCAATTCCACCTTCAATTTTTTTGGAATCTTCACCCACCGTCGTGTAAAAATACCAGTTGGCCCTGACGGTAATCAGTATGGACGGGATCAGGAAGACCAGGAATATGATTTCCTCAATTCGCAGACTCTGTAATCGTCGTATCCAGGTTTTCAGCACGTCGTATCTCCCATCATGAATCTCATCCTCAGTTTTCTATACCTGCACTTCAGAAATTTCTACAATGCTCAGGATTCCCAGAGCTGCCAGCACAAAAATGAGACAACCCAAAATGACCCCTATGCCCACGGCCCAACTTGTTTGTCTGCTGGAAAGGTTCATCACCCTGGCCAGGGATATTCCCGTCCAAACACCACCCCCAAAGGGAATAGTCGTGATAGTAAGAGGACCCAGCCAGCCAATTTTCATGAGCCCTGCAGTCCATCTCCGTTTGCTCAAGCGGTCCTGAATTCGCCTGGAATGATCCTGCAAATAGATCGCCCATTTGAATTTTTCAAAAGATAGATCAAACATGTGATTGATAAATGCCATGAGTACAAAGTCCGAGAGAATGACAATGATTCCTATCTCCCAGGCATTGAGACCCATGATAAGACCGAGAGGGAAGGCTGCCTTTTTTCCCAGTGTGTACTGGGCTACAAGCAGCGGGATAATAGCCAGTATTTTAGGATTGATCAGCTGAATCGTCCTCAACTTTTTTTACGATCATCAGACGTTGGTAAGCTGTATAATTGGTTCCCACAGCGAGAATGATGATAGCAAATTCCAGGACAATCTCGGACCCAAAATAACTCACTCCCCAGGGATTGAGTATCGCACCGACCGAAAGAATGATAAAGCGTTCAAAGCGTTGCATGAAACCGACCAACTCCTGCACCCCCAGTGATTGGGCACGGGCTCGAATATAGCTCACCATCATGGAGCCCATCAGGGCCAGGAATGACCAGAAAAACATGGGGCTATCTTTAAAATGATAGGTGATACCCATAAAGACGAACATCTCTACATAACGATCCAGACTTGAATCTAAGGTGGCCCCAAATTTACTAGATCGCTCACCCAACCTGGCTACGGTTCCATCAAGCGTATCCAGAATACCGCTGAACAGGAGCAGAAGCCCTGCGGTGGCACTATGTCCAAACATAAAAAAGATTGCCGCTATAACGCCAATAATGGAGGCTGTAAACGAAATTGAATTGGGATTCATCCCTGCCAAGGGTGAATGTGAAACGATGGTTTTTACAACCTTATAGTAACCTTCAATAAGGTTATGGCGATTAAGCATTCCGATTCACATTTCTATTCGTAGCTATCATAATATTCGTGCCCAACATGGGTGATGAGTTCCTCACCCATCATCCATCGCAGGGTGTTTTTTAATTTTGTAAGTTGGATAAAGATGTCATGCTCAGGATAAAGTCCTGGACCAACTATTGGTGCTTTAAAGTAGAAAGATAGCCATTCCTGAATGCCCCGCATCTTGTGCCGAAGGGCCAGGTCAGCGAATAATACTAAATCCAGTACGATGGGTGCAGCCAGGATTGAATCCCGACAGAGGAAATCGACCTTGATTTGCATCTTGTAACCCATCCAACCGAAGATATCAATGTTATCCCAGCCCTCTTTAGCATCACCACGGGGTGGGTAATAATTGATCCGAACCTTATGATAGAGATCTTTGTAGAGATCTGGATAAGTATCAGGTTGGAGGATGTAATCCAGGGCGCCCTTTTTTGAAACCTCTTTGGATTTAAATGAACCTGGATCGTCAAGAACCTCACCATCCCTGTTGCCAAGAATATTGGTGGAAAACCAACCCTCAACTCCCAACATTCGGGATTTTAATCCAGGTGCGAGGATGGTTTTCATCAGGGTTTGACCTGTTTTGAAATCTTTTCCAGCAATAGGGAGTCCCTCTGCCATAGCCAATTCTTGAATTGCTGGGACATCTATTGCGAGATTTGGTGCACCCATGAGAAAAGGTACACCACTCTTTAACGCAGCATAAGCATAGATCATGCTGGGTGCGATGAGTGGATCATTGGCCAACATAGCAGCTTCAAATTTATCCAAAGTGCTATGGATATCTGAAGGTTCTATATAGACCTCTGTGCTGGCGCACCAGATCATGACTTCTCTCGTCGTATTGTTTGTTTTTCTGAATGACTTTATATCAGCCATGAGCATTTCGGCCAGGAGCATCTTATTGGGAGCAGCTTTTTTGTGAACCCCGTCCAGGTTTTTCACATATTCCTTATCAAAAACTGCCTTCATAGGTTTTACTGTCTCGAGTATAGGTCGTGCTCTTTCAAGATCTTGGGGTGTCAGAACTTGTGCACGTGTAGCCGCTTGATATCCATCATCTTCAAAAATATCCCACGCGCCAAAAACCAGATCCTGCAACTCTGCCAGAGGTACAAATTCTTTTATCTTAGGGCTGCGATTCTCAGTCCTTTTGCCCAGTCGAATCGTCGCCATCTGAGTGACACTTCCAATGGGAGCTGAGTGTCCATTAATAATGGCATCAACACCAGCAATGAATGTGGTTGATACTGCCCCTAATCCAGGAATTAAAACTCCCAGCTTCCCCTCTGGTGCTTTTATATCCAAAAAAAACTCCTCTCACTCATTCAATAGAATTCTGTATACAATTATGGGCAAAAATTTAATCCCGCCAACACGCAATTCAAGGTATGCTTCGGTGCATATAATCATGCATGATTTAGCAAACAACAACTTATGAGGAAAGTGTGACAAATAGGGGTCATACATTATCTGTTCAGAAAGTACATTTTGCCCTATAAATCATTCCTCTTCACCTTATTTTGATTACCATGAGAAAGTACACATTATTCTCCAACAAGCTGCTCCAGGCACTGCGTATTGAGGAGCTCATCGGTATAGGACTAATTGGATTCGCACTGTTGTTTGCCAGTTTCTCCAATCTTTATATGTTCATAAATGACTTACCTGAAGCGCAAAACATTGTCGCCAATATTTCTCGCATTCTTGTCTCTACTTTTTTCATCTTTGTGTTTTGCCGATCCATTCTTGTTTATTCTGAAAACAGGGGCTTTCAGATCTTTCGCGATTTTGCACCATTTTTATTTGTCCTGTTCATTTTTTTCAATCTTCAGGATGCCATATTCATCATAAATCCACAGGACATCCACCACACACTGGTAGACCTGGATGAAAGAATATTCGGGATACAACCTACTGTCTGGGCTGAAAGGTTTTATCATCCTCGACTTACTGATTGGTTCGCATTTACCTATTTGAATTTTTATTTCATGACTCTGATTCTGTTAGGTCTCCTTTACCAGAAAAAGAGATATGAGGATTTTAGAGTGGTAGTAGTCACTGTCATGATTAGCCAGTTTATTGGTTTTATCGGCTATATCATTTTTCCAGCGGAATCACCTTATTTGGTTATACCAGAACTGTACGAGGTTGATATCTGGAAGGACACAACCTGGTTCTCCTGGCTCACCTATACCATTGTTGATATGTCTCCCTATCGTGTGCGTGATGCCTTCCCATCTATGCACAATGCTACCGTCCTGTTGACGATGATTTTGGCCTGCCGATATCATCGGACATACTTCTGGATTCAGCTTCCATTGGTCATCTCCTTGCCCTTCGCAACTGTGTATTTAAGATATCATTACGTCGTCGACATCATTGGAGCCCTTCCTGTCATAGCTGCGGCTCTATACATCAGTCCCCGGCTTGAACAAAAATGGATACAGATCCAAAAACGAATTACCTCTTTCGAAGACAGCCCAGCAAAAGTGGCATAAAATATTGATCTCTGAAAAGTTCATAACGGTTTCTCTTATTCAGTCTGAAAGTGAACATCTCGCATCGCGACAGATACGAGAAGAGGTTTTCGTTGTGGAGCAACAGGTGCCTCCAGAAATAGAATATGATGAATACGAAGAGAGTTCGACACACATTCTGGCCAGCTTAGATGGAGTTCTAGTGGGCACAGCTCGTTGGCGCAAAACAGAAAACGGCCAGAAACTTGAGCGTTTCGCCGTTCTGAAATCCGCAAGGGGAAAAGGTGTTGGTGAGGCTCTGGTGAAATTTGTCCTGGATCAGATCGATGATACGGACCCAGCCTATTTAAACTCACAGGTTTCAGCAATACCGTTTTATGCCCGCATGGGATTTGAAGCAAAGGGGGAAATTTTTTACGAAGCTGGCATTCCTCATCGGAAAATGGTCCTCAAGAGGATAAAATAGATTTGATGCCCCTTTACCCCGGCTTTTAAGCCGGGGGTATACCACTCAACATAATATGGGGTTTTAACCCCAACCGGATCGATATCATCATCTGTCGGGGCTCAAGCCCTTTGGTCTTGGTGCTTTCTTATCCCCGCCTTAAAAGGCGTGTTAAATGTAGGTTTTTTCTGCCGTCGTCCCGAGCGGAGTCGAGGGGCCTGATAATTGATTATTATAGATATCCCTGGACTCCGCTCGGGATGACAAGCATGGATATCATTAATCGAGTAGGAGGATAGGGATTAATTCCCTATCCGTCCTCTCACACCACCCTGCGTACGGTTCCGTACAGGGCGGTTCCTTAATTTACACCTTAACATTTCGGTAATAATCCGTGAAAAAGAGGTATCCAGCTTCTT
>JADHVL010000042.1 GCA_016784025.1 Fidelibacterota bacterium
AAACAAAAAACGCTTCAGATGAGGAAGCGTATTAACATGAAATCGCAGCACCATGAGGTGTTTGCTTAATATGTTGGATGCCCGGAAAGTGTCTCTTATTTTTTAAGCGATCTTGTCCGAATTACTTTGACGACTTACACTGGTAAACATTCAATTGGTATCGTGCAACAGCATAAGCCCCTCCTAGTCAGGGTGCCCCCCTAAGGTATTTATTTATTGCATGAGCTTTTACACACCTGAAGATTTTTTAATGATATGTGAGTTAATGGACATGAAATTGTATTTCACCCAATCTGGCTTACATTCGCTTCATAATTATTCAATGGGGCGAAATGGGGTATTTCAGCATTTAACAATACAGGTGATCATATGAAATCTAGTCTAATGATGAACCTAATCCTTCTCTGTACAATATCTGCATACGGACAAACGTCTGCTATTGTGGTTTGGGATGATAGATTTGGGGGATGGGGGAATGTCGAATTTCATAGCGTTAAAAAAACTTCTGATGGCGGGGTAATTGTAGCAGGGAACGATTCAAGGGACGGCTTCGTCGTAAAATACGATTCATCAATGACTGTTGAATGGTCTCAGCTTTATGGGACTGAAGAGAACTCTATTGACTTGATTCAATCAATTATCGAGTGCTCAGATGGCGGATATGCTTTTGCTGGGACTCAAGGTTTATCAGGTAATAACGATGAGCTGAGGCTGGTCAAAATAAATAATAGTGGAGCAGTTGAATGGGAATACATACGATCAGAAATATGGAGTCAGAAAGGCATGGATCTGGTTGAAACAAATGACGGAAATCTGTTAATAATAGGTCAGGGGGACAACCCCGAAACAGGGTCTGGGGACTATATGGCGTCATTGGTTGACCAAAGTGGAAATGAATTATGGTGTCAATATTACGGTATTACTCAAACTGAAAACGCTTATGCAGTATCGCGGGCAGAGGATAATGGATTTACTATTGGCGGCTATGGATCTTCACCCGAAAACGTCTGGAGAATATACCTTTTAAGGATTGATGAGAATGGGGATGTTGTGTGGGAGAGCTATTCCGAAGGAGAATCAGGAAGAGAAAGTGCATATGCAATGACTAAAGCATTAGATGGTGGCTATGTGCTGGCAGGAGATTCTGGCTCCTCCTGGGAAAATGTTCAAATAGTCAAATTTGACCAGGCTGGGAATGTGGTGTGGTCCAATTATATACCATATCAACCACCTCAATATACTCGATCAATCACTAATACGATGGATGGTGGATTTCTAATATCAGGTCACCACTATCAATCATTAATTTACGATCAGTGGCTTCTTAAAATTGATTCGCTTGGGAATTTTATTTGGGATCAAACATTTGTAACTGATTATCAGGATTATGGTTGGTCCGTAGAATATATAGATGATCAAAGTTATTTCATCGCGGGTAGCTCTAATTCACAAGGTTATTTAACTAAAATTCGTCCAGTAGCCTCAACGGGTAATGTTGTTATAAATGAATTAATGATTAACCCTAATGTCGTGAATGATAATGATGGGGAATGGTTTGAGGTAGTAAATACATCAGGTACAATCATCAATTTACAGGGCTGGCAAATAGTTAGTCATGATGAAAATTATTTGTTTGATTCAGAAGTGTTTTTATATCCAAATGAATATTCCATTTTTTCTCCTAATGCTGATTTTTATACAAATGGGGGTGTAGATGTTTTACATGGATACTCCGCGCTCAGCCTAAATAATTTTGAAGATGAGATAATACTTGTCGATTCCCTCAGTAATACTATCGATTCAGTTGTGTGGAATGGATCAAATGGCTTCCCGACTGCTTCAGGAGTCTCATCAGCTTTAATTAATCCTATCCTTGATAATAGTGTAAGTGCGAGTTGGAGCCTATCTGCATTAACATTTGGAGATGGTGATTATGGAACACCTGGCGGTCCCAATTATTTTTCTAACATAAATTTAGGGGGACCATATTATGATCTTCCTCAGATTATGGTAGGAGCTGTAAATACTGGTGTTATTAGTATCAATAATACGGGAAACGATACATTAAGAATCGATCGCGTATTGAGTAGCAATCTAGAATTTGAAGCTATAATCGTTGACTCAATGGTAGCTCCTTTCTCTGAGTCTAATTTCAATTTGAACTTTTATCCATCTGAATTTGGTGTGAGAACAGCTCAATTATTTGTGTATTCAAATGCATACCAAAATGAGGAAATGGAATTTCAAATTAGTGGAGTGGCTATTCCCGCCAATTCTGACATATCATGTACCCCCGATACAATATTCTTTGATACAAATACTGTCTTAGATACACTAATCCATGAAGTCGATATTTCAAACGAGGGTACGCTTGACTTAACTATCAATGACATTGAAGTTTCATCCAATCCTACGGATTATGATTTCTCTATTTACTCAGGGGTTGTGCCACCTGGCAGGGATGTAATTTTTGAGCTATCATACCATGGACCTAAATCACCCGCACCTGAACCAAATTCGTTGATTATCTATAGTAACGATCCAGACGAACCGGCATATTCTATCATAATATTGTTTCATGAAGTAGTACATACTGAACTTGAGAACATACCAAAAACTTATACCCTCAATCAAAATTACCCAAACCCATTTAATCCTACCACAACATTAAGGTACGGACTTCCTGAAGATAACGAGGTGTCATTGATCATCTATGATATTCGAGGCAACACAATTAGTATGATTGAATCGGAATCGAAACAAGCGGGTTGGTACGAGCATACCTGGATTGGCCTAAATGACTATGGTCAGCCAGTGTCAACAGGTCTTTATCTAGCCAGACTGCAGGCTGGTTCGTACTCTAAGGTTATCAAGATGGTATATCTCAAATAAGGCTATCAAATTTATGTATGAACATCCTCTATCAGAAGAAATGTCAGGTGGATTGTTAAGCGAGGTCTTAATTGATGGAAAGTGGATTGAATACTGCGAATGTAATAAGAGTAGAAACCCAAACTCATTAATACCTGATGCTGTCTATCTAGGTAAATCAAAAGAAGTTCGGCATAATGGTGTCGTGCAAGAACCCTGGGAAGAAAAATATCACTTCTGGAAAAGGAAATAGATATGCCAATACCAAAACACGATGATATTAGAGTACCTGTTTTACAATTACTCGTCGATGGGCATCCAAGAAAAAGCAAAGAATTTGAATTGCCGCTTGCAAAGCATTTCAAGCTAAGCGATCAAGAAGTTCAACAAGAATATGAATCTGGAAACGGTAGAATCTTTTATGATCGAGTTTCCTGGGCTCTTAGCTATCTAAATATGAGTGGACTTGTGACCAAACCTAAGCGAGGTCTTTATCAGATAAGTGAAGCGGGCAGAAATATTTTGGAGAATCCTGCTAAAATTCACAAATATATATCTGCGAAATTGAAGGAGCGCGAGCCCTCAAGAAAAAATAGCAACACAAAGCCCCCATTGATCTGGCTGGCTGAACCTCATCATCTGGAGTCAATTGCTCTCCTCCTTAACACTCTTGTTTCAGATGAATATTGGGGATATTTGCTGATAGACAATAAGTGTGCTACATTCTGGGCATACCAAATTGATCCACGGGCTGTATTTATTCCTTCTGATTCTCGGGCTGATTAAAATTCTAATTAGAGGGGGTAATCATGCGTTATCTAATTTGTATCTTCGTTTTTATAGCAGGTGTCTCAGCTGAGATTGAATATGGCAGCTTTAAGCATGATGGGTTTCAAGACCAAGCAGAATTGTTGCTGGTAGACTAAGGAGCAAAAAAAATGCTCTGCCAAAGCAGAGCATTTTAATTCCATATCGGATAGGCTCTATTTTTTTTGATACCAGACAACGATCAATATGAGAGCCAACAAACCGGCTAAGCCATTATCACCGAACTTTGTCATCAACGCAGCGATACCGCCGATCACACCAAAAGTGTCGTCGAATAAAATACCGATGACAATTCCTATCATGATGAGCGAAACCAGCAACTCAGTAATCTGAGAGAGCCAATCAGATATTTGTTTTAACGCATCTTTCATCAATGCCTCCAAGGGGGGAGCTCCACGCTCCAAGTCAAATAAAACAATTTAGGTGGCAACTTCAATGCGCCTGTTTATTTTTTTTCAGCAAACCAGACAAACACGATCAGCGCAAGTAATCCGGCAAAGCCGTTGTTCAAAAAACCAGCAAGAAAGGTTATGATACCACTAATTGGGTCCATGCCCGTTTCGTAGATCATATTGGCAAAGACAATGAGAACGAGGAAGGCGATCATAATACCGACTAGACCGTTGATCACTTCTTTGACTTTTAGCAAGACATCACTCATGTTGTTTCTCCTTCTTTTAGTTAACAAACAAGTTACTGTGCTTTAACCACCACCCTTATAGGTGTCCTCAGAAAACTCTTCTGAACCCATAAAGTATATCCCTAATAAAAGCTTTGCATTAAGGTATCTCAAACAAGATAAATGTCAATAACTAGTATCCAGGAGTTCCCCCGTTATATCAGTTAAAATTGAGGTCTAATTGTCGGTATCGGTGTTTTTTCAAGTAAACCGGGTTGATTTGACCAGGATTTCTGGTCAGAATGGCCGAGATTCCCTCACCTAAGGCATAATATCCGAAATCTGGTATCCCGAACACCCTTTTTGCCGCAGTAAACACATGAGCAGCGAGCAGCTTTAGTTTTTGGTTATTATCAAGAACCACAGCCAAGAAGTAGAACACAAGCAACACCAGTACCATCATGTTCTGCAAACAGACATAACGTAAGACCCTGATATCCTCCAGGTCATAAGTCTGTTTGATGAAACGAATGGTCTCTTCAATACTCCACCTCTTGATATATGACAGGAACAGATCTTTGAGAACTTTTCTATTTTTCCTCAAAGACTCAGTGGTTAAGATCATCAAGGGCTTCGTGCCAAGCCCCTTGACCACTAACAACCATTTTAGTCGGGTTGATTGCTATTTTGTGTGCTACTTTATCCAATATCCAATATCCTCAGAGCGTCAGTTTCTGCCCACACGAATGACAGCGTGCGGATATAACGTTTCACGATTCTGAAATGAAATAATATCTGGTTTTTTAATCACACCCGCATCAAGGTTTACAGCCTGTCGAATGGTTTCACTTTGTTGCCAGCTCTCATGCCCCATTAACACATCAGGTAAATGGACAACCAGGGCCGCAGAGATGGACCGTGAGGCACTTTCCCAGTGATAACTTGGTGTATGATCAACGGCGTAATAGTCTACGCTTCCAACTCTGAACATAGGATTTTTAAATGAGGTTGGTTTGGCAAAAAAGAATCCCATACCCTCGTCACAACTGACATCAATAATCAGGCAACCTGGCTTAAGCGAGGACATTTCATCCTCTGTAACGAAATCTATTGGATGATTCGGTTCCTGCAGGGTCCCATTCACGATGATATCTGATTGACTGATCAGGTCAGTTATTGGTTTTTCCGTGCCATCGTGCTCTACTACCAGCATGCGCGCTTCACCTGCATTACCTTCCCGGATACGAATATATTCACAATCAAGTACCTCTTCACGTACCCATTGGTCGGGACGTTGAATGCAAATCGTGATATCTCTAAAACCGCGTGCTTTTAGGGCGTAGATAGCGCCACGGCTTACGGCACCAAAACTAAAATGATCACTTTGCGTTGGTTGCCATAGTGCCCATTGATGCCCTTCAGCTACAGGGCATGAATGACCGTGCAATAACCCGCCATTTCGTTATTTTTATAAAATGTATGGCGGCCAATCTGTCCATCAGGTCCCCAAACAAACATATCCTCAAAGGCGATAAGTGTCTGCTTGCGATCGATGGCTGCCTGAGTGTGCTGTTTTTGCTGAACACAATGCGGATAACCCCAAAGAATTCCACCTTCACGCAGTTCTTCAAAATCCGCCAGCACTGGTTTGGCAAGGATGACGTTCCCGAGATCGGCGAGTAGTTCATGGCGCGTGGCAACCCCACCGGACTGATCAGACATTTCTGAATCGGTAATACCGAAAGGAGTTCCATAACCTTCCTCAAATATTGGACGACGACGAATTTCTTCGGGTAGGCGAATTAGACGTTCTGGATGGATCGGGGTGCGTCGTTCATCCTCTTTTCTTGAAGTACCAATGACTCCAAATGTAAAATTATTCAAAGCGTTTCCTGCTTTCTACGTGAATTGAACTGTGTGATTATATCGAGCATTATCAGTGCTTTAATGTACTTGGTTTATATGATTACGCAATTTGTCATAAAATACGGTTCTCATTCGCTCAACCCGCAGTCTGATTCAAGACGATCATGTTTGCTGAAAAATGAAGTATATAGAACTGATATATTTGAATACTCATAGAGTTGGTGGAAATTCAGTAAAAAAACAATTCAGATTCAGCGATTTTTTATCGATTGGTCAGGTCTACGCTTCGCTAACTCAGCAATGCTGCTCAGGTATGGGTTCGAATTTCCTCCTGACTGACGTCCATGAAGCAAAGGGAGCTGAAAACAGGTCACTCCCTTTATCCAATTCATGGCTTTTATTTGGCGGCAGTCAACGATTCCCGAGGATATTTCCTGGCCACAATAGGGGTCTCCCCAGTAGTGGATATTGCTGAATTTCATATACTTAGCTGATATTCAAGCTGCTATTGGAGAAGAAAACTATGAATAACACGAAACACTCGCGGGGACAGCACAGTTATGGGAGTGAGTTCGTTATCACAAGTTTACTGCTGGGCGGCATTGCCCTGATTGTCAGTGATATCCCCTTTCACATCATGATTCAAAATTTTATTCAAATCCTGGGGAATACAATAGTGGCTGTAAAACAATTTTTTATGGCAAACATTATTCAGCCCTATGTTCAAATGGAACTTTCTGACCTGGTTGGTGCTCTGCTCATCACCGTGTCCTCTGGACTATTGGTGGTGCAGATTCGGAAAAGGATAATTTGTACCGCTTACGAATCCAGTGTCTGTCCCGTCTGTGACAGCAAACTGCATCGAATCCATCGCAGCAGGTGGCAGCTGGGGTTGAGCAAGGTTCTCTTTTTAAGTTCTGGTTTTTACCGTTGTGAGAAATGCCAGCATTCGAGTTTGCACTTTTATCCGAAGACGACCCATTTTGATCAAGGTTAGATCAAACGTCTTGTTATTAACTGTCCCCTGATGTGAGATATTTAGTTCGGTTAACGATTCCCGAGTAGGCCAGTTCAAGTTTCCTGGCCAGGTGCTTTTTGTTATACTTGTTCAATTTATAGTGATACTTGAGCATATCTTTTTCAAAACAATCATTTATATCAACCCAGTTCTTATCTCTGTGCAACCTCGCGTATTGTTGTAATCCCTCCACGTAATTATCAGCTGGAATTTCGACATCACTCTTGCGGAAATTGGGGAAGGTGATCCCTCGGCTGCGCAAGCGCTCTGTTGCTGAATAAAACGAAGAAGCCGGGAATTCCAGGGCTTCCAGCGTCTTGTTGCCCACACCCGTGTTCAAATAATGATATAAAAATAAATTATAATGAAATAGATCCTTAATTTTCACCCAATTCAAATCCTTGGAAAATGCAAACAGATCTTCATTGGCAGATTCGGCCATCTCCCCGGGGAAGTGTTCCTCCAGAAACATGACGTATTCGTTGATGACCCTGCGCCGCTCTTCATTGATGGGTATCCCCCTTTTCCTAAGAGCCATCACAGATCCAAAGGCCTGCTGATAATAAAAATAGGCTTTTGTCAAATCAGTCATCTCACGATGATAAATCTTTCCCATCAACAGACAGGCACCGGCCAATTCAGCGGCAATGGAAAATTGCTGGCTTATTTCCATACTGGCGCTGGCAGCACCCAGGGCTTTTTCAGACTCACCAACGATATAGTGCAGCTCTGCGACCTTGGCCTGGATTCTGGCTGTGAAGTGGGCATTGCTCACTTTCCCAAGCAATCCTTGAAAATACTTGATGGCTTCAGAGTTCCGGTTTTGACTGACCAGCAAACATCCTCTGGTATAGTCAATATTCCAGTGAATATTTTGGAAACCTCGCAGTACAGCCATTTCATGAGCCAGATCAAGATGTGACGAGGCTTCGGCCATGTTTTCCTGCTCAATGAGTCTCAATGACAATTCGTAGTGTGCCTGAGCTTCCATTACGGTCATGTCGTATTTGTTGAAATATGCCATGCACTGTAGCCACTTTTTCAGATCAAACTTCTTTGAATCATCCCAGACCAATTTTTGAAAGACAATCATTTGCTTCAATTTGTTGGAAGATGTCATGCTGCGTGACTTCTCCAAATACCTGAAGGCAGCATTGAGATCACCTATCTGATTAAAAAATACAGCGTATTCATAATAAAAATAGGCCAGAGCACCTTCCTGCTGGGACCCCTGATTGAGGACACTGATTTTGCCGTCGACCTGTTCGTAGAGTTCACTGGCAAAGACATAATTGCCCTGGAGGGTGGCGATTTTTGCATAGGTAATTTTTTGCAGGGCTTCCAACATTCGATTGCGCCGGTCTGAGATTTTACCCTGCTCCAGCATCAAGGAGATTTTCTCCTCACTCAAAAATCCAATTTCACCAAGCAGGGCATAACATTCTGCCGCGTAGAATTTTTCTACCGTATCCCCGGCTTCGCTGGTTCTGTTTAATTCATTACTCAGAAGAATGTGTCGCTGTGCCATGCTTCCTCCGTTTCCTCAATTTATTCATGTCTATGATTGTGCCGCTCAAATTGACCACCTGTCCTGCGCAAACTTCCCAAATATTGCCCTGTTGGTGCCAAAGATAATTTGTCAATCAATGGTTACCAATCTTATTGCTGAAATTCGGCTATAATAGGTAAAATAGAATGTCAAAAATTGAAAAAAGTATAAAATATCTTATATTTTATAAACTATTTTGGGGTGTTACAAAATCAGGAGTGGACATTTCAGGGGCTACCTCTCTCCATTAATCAGCCAACTCGGCCCCTGCTCGAATAATTTCATTAAGATGTCGTCACCCCTTCACGCTTTTTCCAGGCCGCTTTCCATTTATATTTCAAGCCAGTCCCAGGTAATGAACCAATATAAATTTATATAGATTACGGAACCGATTATGTCAGAGAAGATGCTCACCGAGATTCAAGAACTGGAAACTGTCTTTAGCACAGATGAAGGGACCGTAAAAGCTGTTGACAAGGTTTCCTTTAACTTGAAAAAAGGTCGTACAGTAGGTGTTGTTGGTGAATCTGGATCAGGAAAATCGGTTACCTCGTTATCCCTGATGCGCTTAATACCCAATCCCCCCGGCAGAATTGTCGGTGGCCGACTCATGTACCATTCGAGATCAAAGGGTCTGATTGATCTGGCTCAAGTTCCAGAAAATGAGATGCGTGCATTCCGTGGCAATGAAATCGCCATGATATTCCAGGAGCCCATGACATCTTTGAATCCTGTATTCACTTGCGGGAACCAGGTCATGGAAGCTCTCATCCTTCATCAAAAGATGAACAAAAGAGAAGCACGTGCCCGTACTCTGGAATTATTTAAAGAGGTAGAACTCCCCCGTCCAGACAAAATCATCGATTCCTATCCCCATCAAATTTCCGGGGGTCAAAAGCAACGCGTCATGATCGCCATGGCCATGTCCTGCAATCCACAAATCCTGATTGCTGATGAGCCCACAACAGCACTTGATGTAACCGTTCAAGCCACCATCCTGGATTTGATGAGGAGACTCAGAGACAGTCATGATATGGGGATCATATTCATCACCCACGATCTGGGTGTCATTGCAGAGATCGCTGACCATGTGGTGGTCATGTACAAGGGCAAAATTGTGGAGCAGGGTTCGGTCTGGGATATTTTTTCCGATCCAAAACATCCCTATACCAAAGGTTTATTGGCTTGCCGTCCTCCCCTGGTCCATCGTCTAAAGCTCCTCCCCACCATGGCCGATTTCATGTCTGAGAGTGAGGATGGGACCATGATTGAAATCAAAAAAACAGTGGATGAGACCATCCAAGACCTGATCATAACTCCCGAGGAGACCGCCCAACGTCACAAAATTCTTTATGCAAAAAAACCCATATTAACCATCAACAATCTCAAAACATATTTTCCTGTCCGTGAGGGTTTGTTTAGCAAAGTTATTGATCACGTCAAAGCCGTGGATGATGTGAGCTTTGATGTCTACCCCGGGGAAACCCTTGGATTAGTCGGTGAGTCAGGTTGTGGGAAAACCACACTTGGTAGAACCATTCTGCGTCTCATTGAACCAACGGCAGGCAGCATTATCTTCCATGGTCAGGATATAACCAATATCTCCGGGGATGAACTCAGGGGTGTTCGGAGAAGAATTCAAATAATCTTCCAGGATCCCTACTCCTCCCTAAACCCCCGAATCACCATTGGATCAGCGATTATGGAGCCCATGCAGGTTCATCAATTGCATGGTGACGATCAAATTCGCCGACACAAGGTCCAGGAATTATTAGAACGAGTTAAACTGGATCCGGGACACTTCAACAGATATCCCCATGAATTTTCAGGGGGTCAGAGGCAGCGAATTTGCATTGCCCGGGCACTGGCAGTTCAGCCTGAATTTATAATCTGTGACGAGTCGGTCTCCGCCCTGGATGTTTCGGTTCAAGCCCAGGTATTGAATCTTTTAAATGAGCTCAGAGATGAGTTTGGATTGACTTATATATTCATCTCCCACGATCTGTCCGTTGTAAAATTCATGTCTGACAGGATGGTGGTTATGAATGACGGCAAGATTGAGGAGATGGGCGACGCTGACAGTGTTTATCAAAATCCCCAAAGAGATTACACCAAGCGGCTGATTGCAGCCATTCCCAGAGGAGATCTTGAGGACATTAAAAAATCCTACCTGTAAGTCGTCAAAGTAATTCGGACAAGATCGCTTAAAAAATAAGAGACACTTTCCGGGCATCCAACATATTAAGCAAACACCTCATGGTGCTGCGATTTCATGTTAATACGCTTCCTCATCTGAAGCGTTTTTTGTT
>JADHVL010000022.1 GCA_016784025.1 Fidelibacterota bacterium
AACAAAAAACGCTTGCAGGGCGCAAGCGAATCAATCTCAAACAGCGACACCAGGAGGTGTCCGCAACATGATTAGGAAGCCAAGGAAGTCTCTCTTATTTTATTGTCCAAACTGTGCCAAATGTTCAAATGACTTACAGCAATAATGCGATGCAGGCTCTAGCGACAGAGACGATTCGCGTTCTAACTCATGAGCCGATCAGAATATTCCAAAAGGCGGATTCTGATGCAATGCCAACCCACAGTATTTTGAGTCATTTTAAGAAGAAGACTGAAGAATGAAGTTTCTAACATGCTGCTTCGAGCGAACTCAATAAAAGGGATCGGTTTACGAAAATGATGTTGCAGGATACGGTATTCAGACAAAAGGATAAATCAGCCGGAAGCCGCTCAAACGCGGGACGTTAGGAACATTTTAGATGATAAAAGAGCACAAAGTAAAAAATTTTAATGACTATCTGGAAAAAATCAATGAGTTAATGTTGGGTGTAACTCTATGGTTTAGGGGAGTTTCACACCCCGCCTACAACCTCTTGCCGAGAATAATTTGGAAGAATAAGTATCATCTTGAAAATAACTATGTGAATTCTTTTTTAAGAAATTACGTACTTTACACTTCTGCCTCTTATAGCAATCCGTGGGATTTGTATTCATTAATGCAGCACTACGGATTGTACACCAGACTACTTGATTGGACTGAGTCTCCTCTATATGCACTATTTTTTGCTTTAACTACAGATCAGAACAAAAACCAGGATCGTGTAGTCTGGGCTATGCCCCCATTTGAACTTAACGAAGTTACAATTGGATTTCCTACTGTCTATACTCCGGGTACCTTACATAACCGAAACGTATCAAGCGAGAATATCAAAGTTGATCACATTGATTCATATTTACCAACCTCCGTGAGCCCATTGGACTCGGGTATTTTACCAGAGGAGCCGATGGCAATTTACTCAACACTTAATAATCCTAGAATCCGAGGTCAAAAAGGTTGTTTTACTATACACGGGGAATTTGATACCCCCCTGGAGGAGTATGCAAATGAATTGAGAGCACCTTTCTTTTTCCATAAAATCATTTTGAAGGGCTCTGAAAACATGAGCAGTTACATAACTCCCCTCTTTAATCTTGGAATCAATGAAGAACATATTTATCAGGATCTAGATTCAATGGTAAAAAGGATCATTCGAGAAAATGAAAGTTCCTAACAAAGGCTTACCCCGCTTAGCGGGGTTTGAGCGGACTCACATGCAGAGAAGTGGAAGACAGAAATGATGTGGATGGATACAATGAATTTACCAATCGAGTCTGTTTCAGGAAGCAGATCAAGCCTAGCATTTGAGGTGTAAAACATGATTCCGGAAATAGACGTCACGCCACAAGATATGGAAGAAACAATTCGAGAAGTTGGCGAGGATCTCCTTTCATATTCTGCAGCAATAGTGCTATTGCCTGGTGCCAACGCTAATCCAGATGATGCCATTGAAAACGGCACCGTTGGTTTCTTTATCCAGTCGGGTATGGAGATGATGATTACTGCCGCACACGTAATTACTAGTTTTAACACGTATCGGGAGGATCATCCTGAGGCAGTACTTATTCTAGGTGGAAGCGGTGCTGTTTTGGATATCACTGATCATCATGTTATCTCTTTAGACGAGAAGGTAGATATCGCAACCTGTATTCTTCCCAATTCTGTATCATTATCTGCAATCGGAAAGAAGTTCTTCGATATCAGTCACAGGCCAATGCCCAATGTAAAAAGAGGTGAACCAGTTGGGTTCGTCGGATTTCCTGGTGAGCATCGGCGTGAAGAAAATGGCAATCTAAATCTATACTTTACCTCAGTAGTTCTAGATGTATCGTCAAGCTCTGAGAGGCACTTCATATTAGTGGATGAGGATTTAAGCAGAACATATTTCGCCTTTGATGAAAAAAGCGAAAAGCTCACTTCAATCGGAGGTATGAGTGGTGCACCAGCTTTTGTGAGCCGAAATGGTAAATACGAATTTGCAGGGATTCTCTATGAGGGTGATAAAAAAGAATCCATGATGTTCATTTCCCATAGTTCATTCATTCAAGATGATGGTACTATTCAACACAACTTATAGATCCAGATGAATGACTTTTGTTTACATCTAATCATCTCCACAGGAAGCAAATCTATTGGAGGTGGGCAGACAAAACAAGGCTGTATGGGAAGTGACTATATTTAATCCGGGAGGAAAAACCTTATGAGTTTGTTTTATAAAGAAGCTGTAATGCGCATCCAGACTGCCAAGCATCATGACCTAAAAGTGCTAGATTTATCTGAACTAGACTTAATTCAGATTCCAGAGGAAATAGTTGGTTTAAATCAACTATCTGAGCTTAGGTTACACAGTAATAAACTGACTTCACTCCCAGACTTTATCGGCAATCTAGAGAACTTGACCTTTGTCGATTTGGAACACAATCAACTAACGAATCTGCCAGAATCTTTCGGCAGGCTTAGAAAGTTAGCCAATTTAAATTTAAGGTTTAACCATCTAACCTCATTCCCAGACGTTATCTGCAAGTTGGGTAATTTAGCTGAACTAATTTTAAGCGCCAACCGCATAGCAACAATTCAGGTTGATATTAGCAACTTAAGTAAATTGCATTCATTATGGTTGGACAGTAATCGTTTTACAACAATCCCAGATCCTATTGTTGCGTTGAAGAACTTACCTACGCTCCTTCTTTCCTATAATCATTTATCTTCGCTTCCTGAATCAATTGGAAAAATGACCCAATTATCTCGTCTTTTTTTAGAGGGAAATCAGTTGGCCTCACTTCCCGAGTCAATAGGAAAACTGAGTAACCTCAAACATCTTTTACTAGAAGGAAATCAGCTTTCCTCACTCCCCAAGTCCATAGGGGAGCTCACAAAGCTTAAAATCCTTTCGCTAGACAATAATCAATTATCCACACTCCCTGGATCAACGCGGGAGTTATCTGAGCTATATACACTTGGATTAGAGAACAACAAATTTAATGTCGGAGCTGAAATATACGAACTTCCTCCGCAAGAGCAGATTAACGAAATACTCAAATGGCAAAGAGCACAAGAGGCCGGAACTCTACAGCCCATCCATGAAGCAAAAGTGATTTTCATTGGAGAAAGCAATTATGGTAAAACACATTTAATAGAATTGTTGAGAAACGGAGAAATAAAAAGAACAATTAATACAACGCACGGCATAGAGCGGAGCCAGGTCATAATCCCATACAAAGACAAAGATATCCACCTGAATATATGGGACCTTGGCGGGCAGGAATTTATGCGCAGCACACACCAATTCTTTTTTTCTGAACGCACCTTATACATTTTGGTTACACTTGCACGCAGAGAACGCAACGAACTAAATCATTGGCTTAAGTTGGCAAACCAACTGGGCAATAAAGCACCGGTTTTAGTGGTCATTAATAAAATAGATCTTGATCCACATGATTTAGATCGAAGAAGCCTTGAGCGAGATTACCCGAATATCGTTGGTTTTATTCGAACCTGCATCTATGACTGTGATGATGGCAAGGCCAGTGATACACTTGAGGTATTAAAAAAGAAGATAATGGCAACAGTGGGCAATAAGAATATTATGCCGGGTGTCTTCGAACAACGACCGCCAGAGTGGTTTGCAGTTAAGGAGGGGCTGGAAAAGCTAGAAGCTAAAGGTACTGATTTCATCACCTACGAAGAATATGAAAATCTCAATTTTATCAAAACCCTTCCCGAAGAGGAACGTAAAAGCAACCTAAAACTGCTAAGTATGATTGGAGCTGTCGTTAGCTTTGTAGATGATCCTCGCTTGATAGATACTAATGTGATCAACCCACAATGGATTATGGATGGCGTTTATGCCATTATTAATGACCCTGTGGTGAAAGATGAAACCAAGGGCCGATTGCATATTAAAGACCTAGAGCGCATCCTTCCAAAGAAAAAATTTCCAAAGAGCAGGCACGCTTACCTTTTAGAACTCATGCAAAAATTTAACCTGTGTTATGCGGCAAATGACAAGCGTGATATTTATTTCATTCCAGATCTTTTTGTGGACATAGAGCCGAATCTTGATTGGGACAGTAGTAAGTCAATGCATTTCCGTTATAACTATGACGATTTCCCTCCCGACGCCTTTATCACCCGGTTTATCGTTGAAATGCACCAGGACATACAGGGCAAGAAACGATGGCGAAGTGGCGTGTTTATTTCAAACGGGGCTTGCCAGGCAAAAGTCTACCAAACTTATCGCAAGAACTACATCCATGTTGAAGTAATGGGGAAAAAAGGCGAGGACCGTAGTTATCTCTATGCCATCCGGGAAACCTTCCGCAAACTCCATAAACCATTTCCTCAAATGCAGATCAAACAGGAGGTCCTGTATAAAGATTACTGGCTTGACTATTTGAGACTCATTAAGCTGGAAGAAAGAAACAAAACATGGTACCACGACAAACTTGATGAGGACCTTCCCGTAACTGATATTCTAAATGGGTATTCCACTCCCATCGACAGGGAGGGCACTCAAAAGCACCTAAAAATATTTCTAGCCTCTTCTGCGGAGCTTAAAGAAGAAAGAGAAGAATTTGAGATATTCATTCACCGTGAAAATCAACAACTATACAAAAAGGGAGTGTTTATAGAGCTACAACTTTGGGAAAACTCTATTGATGCGATGTCAAGGACCCGGTTACAGGATGAGTACAATAATGTCGTCAAACACTCCGATATTTTTGTAAGCTTATTCTTTACAAAAGTTGGCATGTACACCCTAGAAGAATTTGAAACAGCTTTTGGCCAATTTAAGAAAACCGGGAGGCCGTTGGTTTATACATATTTCAAAGATGCTCCAATTAATGTGGAAAAAATAACAGGTAAAATTCAAAGCTTATTAGATTTCAGAAAGAAATTAGAAGATTTGGGTCATTTTAGAACAATCTATAAAAATATTGACGATCTGAAGTTCCAGTTCAAGAACCAAATTGAGAAGATATTACCGCTACTGTAGTTGGTTTGCAAAAGCTTGGCGATAAAGCGTTATGTATACTTTAGTAATCGTTTGATAATTGAATTAAATCACACTACCAATTTGAACACATAATCAGCGGAGGGGATAAATGAAAGCCGTCATCTGTACCAAATATGGACCCCCTGAAGTCCTTGAGCTTCAGGATGTCGAAAAACCCACACCTCGCGACGATGAGGTCCTGATAAAAATTCATGCAACCACAGTGCACATTGGGGATACAAAAATTCGCAGCTTTAAACCCGGACTGGGCAAAGTTCAGGATGCTTTGTTCAAGCCCCTTATGCGCTTTATGATTGGTTTCAGGGGACCCCGTAAAAAGATCCTGGGCATGGAGCTGTCTGGAGAAATCGAGTCAATTGGCAAGGACGTCACCCTGTTCAGGCCTGGAGACAAAGTCTTCGCCGCCACGGAAATGAGCTTTGGTGCCTATGCTGAGTATAAATGCATGCCGGAAAACAGTGTCCTGGCAACCATACCTGAAGCCATGTCCTATGAAGAGACAGCACCCATTCCCAATGGAGGTATCACCGCCTTGCGTTTTCTAAGGATAGCTAAGCTTCAGAAGAACCAAAAGATTCTGATTTACGGTGCCTCTGGCAGCGTGGGAACCTTTACCATCCAGCTGGCCAAAACCATGGGTGCTGAGGTAACTGGCGTGTGCAGCACCCCCAACATGGACATGGTGCGTTCCCTGGGGGCTGACAAGGTCATTGATTATACCCAGAAGGATTTCACCCAGGATCCTGAGCTGTATGATGTGGTTTTTGATGCCGTGGGCAAGGCTTCACCATCTGACTGCAAAAGCATCCTGAAACCTGATGGTGTTTACCTCAATGTTCTCAAGTCATCAGGTGGTTTGAAGCTACACCTAGAAGAACTCCAATTCCTCCAGACCCTTATGGAAAAGGGTAAGTTTACCTCAGTCATTGATAAACGTTTTACACTGGATCAGATTGTTGAAGCGCATCATTATGTGGACAAGGGGCACAAAAAGGGGAATGTGGTTATATTGGTGGGATCAGATACCTAACCCATCTACGCTCATATTGAGCTACGATGGGCAAGCCCATCTGTGTTCCCTGGGAACTACAAAGGGCATGCTGACAGGAAAGAATCATTAAATGCAGAAAACTAAGCTCTCAAAATTTGTAGTAGGACTATCTATCCATTTAATTCTCGGGGCAATTGCTTTACCCCTCGTCTTGTTGGCCGAGGTAGACAATGAAATCTTCGATGCAAATCAAATATCCCTGTGGCATAGCAACAATGGTCACCTCGTTAGCCATGTCCCCAATAGCGGTCCCGGACTTGAATGGCCTACTGGAAGCAATAAGCATGCTGTGTTTAGTTCGGGATTATGGATCGTTGCACAAGAAGTCTGGGGTATCCAAAATTATCAATCAGCAGCTGCAGAGTATACAACCGAGTTCGTACCAGGAAATTATGGCGGTAACCCTGAAGCTGAGGCAAATCGTGTATATTCCATCAATTCAACGGATCTGAGCGCTAATCCAGATTGGCAAGCCTGGCCAGTAGACCAGGGTGCGCCCTGGATAGATCTTGATAGCAATGACGTTTGGAATCCTGATGTTGATCAACCTGATTTTAAAGGAAACCTATTTCACTGGTCAGTCATGAATGACGGCGATGCATCTGCACATGATAATTTATTCCAGACGAACCCAATAGGAATCGAAGTGAAAAGCTCGGTTTTTGGCTTTAGCGACGAACCATTGTTAGAAAATGTAGTGTTTTTTAGCTGGGACATTACCAATGAATCGGAAACCTTTTATGATGTGATGTGTCTGGGATTATGGGCAGATCCTGATGTGGGATATGGTCATACGGATCTCGTTGGATGCGATCCTCAAGGTCGCTACGCTTACGTATACAATGAAGAAAGTTTAGATGGTATCTATGGATATCCATCACCCGCCCTTGGTTATATTCTACTTGAATCACCTGGAGCGCTCATGTCTTTTAATGCTTTCTTCAATACCTGGGAAGAAGGATTTTGGGATGCTGAATCGGCAACTGATGCATTTAACTTGCTTCAGTTAAATCATGGAAGTGACTGGTTTCACGTCAACCCGATTACTCAATCACTACAACCATGGGTCTTCGATGGAGATCCCGTATCGGGAGAAGGTTGGAATCAAATAGATTATTACCCGGCCCAAGATTGCCGATTTCTGATGGGTACAGAACTTAGCAATTTTAGTTCGGGTGAAACAACTACTCTCACAGGGGCAATTGTGATGGCTCAAGGCTCTTCGAATATTGGTTCCCTGGCAGCTCTTTATGATCAAATCGATTTAGTTCAGGACTTTTGGAACCAAGACCTGGAAATGCCCGCTGATATATTACGAATTGATGAGCTCTCGGATCATACCAACACTGAATCCGTGGGTCCTTTCTCTCTTCGTTTTCAGATTGAGGAGCCAGACTCAGTTTTTCTGTTTGGGAGGAGCATATACTTTCGCCATAACAATGAAGTAGGTATAGTCTCTCTGGCTGAAACAGATCCACATATATGGGAGGCAACAATCCCCATAATTGATACCGATACGACACAGGTAATGGATTATTGGATGATGACATTCACAGAAAATGGTGAATATCCTTGGCCGTTAGGTGCTCCAGTCAACACCATGCAATTCAGTTTTGGACCCGATGTAGAGCCTCCAATTCTTGAAGGCCTGGATCAAGTTCAGGATGTACACTATTTACTGCCCCTGGCAAGAATTGTTGAAATTGAATCAATCTCCGACAATCGTCACGGAGTGTCTGATGTGGTTCTGAACTGGATCATCGGCGATTCACCCCGGCAATCAACTGAGATGGAAGTCTTTGACTCAACAGAAATTAATTTCAACATGCACTATTCATATCGGGGTGTGATAACTGGCAACATCTCAGCTATAGATCAAGAAGTGTCCTATTGGGTCACGGCCTCTGATGCCAGTCAAAACGCCAACACGGATAGTACCGATGTCTATACTTTTCGTTCGACCACACAGGAAGCGCTTGGAGCTTGGGATCTTGATGTGTCGTATCAGAAGAGAAAATATTGGGAAGGCTTCGATAACGCTATTTTTACGCCCTTCTTTTCTGGTGAATTTCAATGGGGAAGTGTGGTTCAGCTGAATATTGCTTCCACAGGAGTATCTGCAGATACGATGACTTATACAAGACCGCTAGACTTGACCAATTTTGATGCAGCCTGGCTCTCCATTCCCATGGCTTATCAATTCATGGACGCTGCAAGTTATGGTCAAGTGCAATTTCATGTTGATGGCGTCTGGAGTGTCAGAGATACTTTAACAGGAATAAGCCCACCTGGAGAAAAAGTATATGATATATCCGAATTTATAGATACAGATGATTTCTCCCTTCGCTTTACAGCTTATCGTGAAAGCTCTGTTGTGCTTTGGCTCATTGACGATATTATGCTTACATCAATTGACCCTAGCGTTGGCGTTGATGACGAGACCAGCGTTCCACAATATTTCGACTTAAAGCAAAATTATCCCAATCCTTTTAACCCGGTTACGACCATTAACTACAGCTTACCAGAACAATCTGATGTCATGCTTGTTGTCTATGATATTCAGGGTCGCGAGGTTAAAAATATCGTAGCTGAATCTCAACCAGCCGGCACTTATAAAGTACAATGGAATGGTTTAGATGCTGCGGGGTTACCGGTTAGTTCGGGGATGTATTTTGCCCGACTTCAAGCTGGTGAGTTTTCACGGGTTGTTAAGATGGTTTATTTGCGATGATTCCTTCTAACATAGACCCATCTACGCTGACATATTCTGACACTGCGGGTTGCTAATTGGCGCGATCAAAGTCTCAAGGGGGAGACTCATGAAAAAGTTATTTGGGCTGATTATGATTGTTTTTGCTATAACGTTCTTCGGACCTGGTGAATTCCCGTTTTATCTGATTGCTGGGGCTGGATTCATCATTGTGATGCAAAAATCGATTAAATCAGGGGCAGATAATGAAACACAGCATGTCGATAAGGTGTAGAGGTATATAACTTGGAAAATATTAGGACTCTCAGCGTGAAAAAGAAAACATGGATCACTACAATCATCATTTTATTGCTAACAAATCTGAACGTTTCAGGTGCCAATCATCGTGAAGGAGCAAAGGGCGCCCTCATGTTTGGAGTTAAGGATTATTATCGACTAAGCTCATTTGAGGGTACCATGCTATCATACAAAAAGATGCTAGATGAACACAACGAGTACCGTTTTTCTTTAAGCTTATCGGGTAGATACATGAGTCCTGAAACAGAGCACTCCACGATTGACAATATCGTATCACAAGATACGGTAATCTCTTCATCAGATGAATATGCCAGAAAGACTAATTCCTGGTATGTGAGCTTTGGGGCTTATCGAATCTGGCATCAAAAAAATGACCACGTGGTAAATTTTTACGCTGGTTTTGGCCCCTATGTTGGGTATAGCAATTATTATGGTCGTTCTGAGGATGATGGCTATAACAACAGACTTGATATCGATGAGTCTTTCGATAAGAGCATTTCTGCTGGCCTGAGGACACTACTAGGGGTTGAAGTAAAGATAACGGAGAGAGTGAGTCTGATGGGTGAATATCGTCCCTCTGTTTCATATGGAAAAACCTATTCAGAGTTTAGACAATCGTGGGAGCGTTTGAGCGATGGAGACAATGGCGTTGATATCAGGAAAACGGTGACCCCCTCAGTAAATTTTGGGAGTACAACGCTTTTCGGTGTGGCGTTCTACTTTTAGTTTCTAGCTATGGATAATAACATGACTATTTACCCGGTAAATTCACAGCGTGAGCGGCTTGAGTTCATCGAATTTCCTTATGAATTGTATCGACATGATCCTGTGTGGGTGCCTCAATTACGGAGTGAGCAACGCAAACAATTTGATGCCAGTTCAAATCCATTTCTTGAACACTGTGACTGGCAACTTTTCCTATTAAAAGACCAGGGGAAAACCATTGGACGTGTCGCCGCTTTTGTCGACAACATCGCCGTTGATTTCTGGAAAGAACGTATTGGTCACTTCGGTTACTTCGAATGTATTTCAGACCAGACAGCATCAGGACTGTTGCTGGAAGCTGCCAGAAATTGGTTGAAGGAGCAGCGCTGCACACTGATGCGCGGCCCCTGGAGTTTTGTTTCACAGGAAATCGGTATGGTAGTGGAAGGCTTTGAGCCATCCCCGGTTCTCATGGCCCCGTACAACCCGCCCTACTACAATGAATTCCTGGCCGATTTCGGCCTGCACAAGGCCAAGGATCTTTTATGCTGGTCTATCTCAATGGCGGAGGGCTATAAAGTCCCCCAGCGTATCCTGACACTGACTGATTTGGTGGCCAAACGCTATGGGGTCAGCATTCGACCCATGGATATGAAACAATACGATCGGGATGTTCAAATCTTCACTGAACTATCCAACAAGAGCATTGTTGCAAACTGGGGCTTCTCTCCTGTGACAGAAGCCGAGGCCAATGCCATCGCACAGGACATGAAGCAAATCATACAGCCCAAAGGGGTGCTCTTTGCCGAGGATAAACATGGACGCCCCATCGGATTTGCCGTTGCCCTCCCGGATATCAATCACCTGCTCAAAGGATTGAAGGGACGCTTGTTTCCCTTTGGTTTTATCAAGCTGCTCTGGGGCATCCCGCGGCTACGACGCTATCGCATGTTCGCCCTGGGGGTCATCCCTGAATTTCAGGGCAAAGCCGTGGACAGCCTGCTTTATCGAGCGCTCTATGAATCCCTCAATGCACCGGATATGTGGATGGAGATTAACTATGTGCTGGAAGACAACTGGCCCATGGTCAATGCCATCGAAAAGCTGGGAGCCAAGCCCTTGCGACGATATCGTGTGTATGAAATGGATATCATTTAGATTGAAGTGATCATTGTACCGAAGACCTCGGTTTGATTTGATAGTACTCAAAAGGTGTCCTTTTGAGTAGAACAACCAGGAGCGTTAGAAACCCTTTTTAAACCAGGGGAACCAGTGTATACGCCACATTATTTTTCTAAGGAGAACATGACTTGTTTTTGAAAATTCCTGTTTCACTCGTGATACTACTTGTTGCATCAATCTCCATCGCAAATGGAAGCGCTTTTGAGGATCATCTCCCAGAGACTATTTTAGAAGATCCAGATAAAAAGGATGCGGTACTCCAACTCATTGATGCGTATGGAATGATCAATCCAGATATCATTTACCTGTACATTAGACAGTTAAACAATCAATACGGTGGGGCTGATAGTAAAGACACCGCGTCAGCTATTCAGTGCACCTTGAACAAGTTGAAAATCGAGAGTTATTCTAAACGAAATCAGTGGGTGGAAAGAATCCGTACACTTACAGACAACCACTTTGAGACGAACTATGTTCACAATAAACTTCAAAGTCAAATCTCACAAAAATTAATCAATATGGAAGTGAAGGAATCGAAGGATTCCTGTGATTCATTCGATCTTGATTTAAATCTTCAGGATTTTTTTGCATGTGCTTATTATTCGCCGGAAAAAGAAATACAGTTTAATCCTGATGAAGATTATTCTTCCCTGAGAGCTGACTTAGAGGTGAAAGAACTATCCCAATATTTTGACATTATTGTTCATCTTGAATCTGGCAAAAGACCACCTTCTCCTGAGGTTTTATTTTCTGCTTTGAACTATTGGTATCTTTTTGATTCCAATGGTAATTCAAACCTCGAATCGCTCCAGTTCAATATCGTGGATTTGCTGATCGAGTATACCAGGGAGTCCTATATTCAGAAACACGATTTTCAGATCTCTTTAGGTGCTTTTCCCACCTCAAGCAGTCTCGATTTAAGCTATGATGCATCCATACCCAACATGATGATGGACAGACAGAGAACCGATGCCATAAAACGCCCGTCGATCCATGTGGGTCTGGGATTTGCCCTGAGGTTTTCCCAATGGAAGGGACCGTTCTCAGGCATCAATTTTGACCTTTCGTCCAATATCCCGTTGATAAATCAAACTCGTAAGAGAGATGGCGATAATACGAGCATCTTTTCAACCGGTACATATAGCCTTAGAAAAGAGGAGTATCTCTACGAGGTGTTTCAAACGGAGAATATCAAATACTTTGATTTGACGCTAAATGTTACGACACCCCTGTATTTAATGTCGAATGGGATGCAGCTGGCGGGAGGAATTATACTCCAATATGAACACTTGTCTTATGATTTCGTTTATGATGGTGAATATGTTGTGTATCGTAAGTATCATACCTCGATGTATTATGAAATTGATAGGGGATTGACAGGTTCCGTTACTCAAGGATATTCTGAAAAGGACACAAATATTCATATTTCGTTACTGGCTTCTTATCCGTTTACCAAAAAATTACTTCTAGATGCTTTTGTGAATACAATTCGACCATCCCTGACACTTAAGTATGTATTGTAAACTTTGGTGCTCTAGCAAAGACCTATCTACGTGCTTGCACAGTGTTCTTATACAGTTAATATTCATTCAAGCTGATGTGTCTAATATCCCGGGAGAATCTTATGAAATCACTTGATTATAGCGACGTATATCTCACGCCATCTTACTCCGAACTGGAAAGCCGGAGTCATGTGGATTTGTCTGTAGGTCTGTTCAAGCACCCCCAATTCCATACCCTAGCCATGCCAGTTATTGCAGCTAATATGAAAACCGTCACGGGATCACAGATGGTGGTCAATTTACATAAACTGGGAGCCATGGCAATTCTGCACAGGTTTCACCAAACGTCAGATGAATATCATAATGATTGTGAGAGTATTGTTTCAGAGCAATGTCCCCTTGATATTTCTGTAGGCGTCAATGATCTCAAGCTGTTAAAACCTTTTGAACAGGCCAACAGAAAAGGATATCTGAGAAGTATCACCATAGATATTGCCCATGGTCATCATGTAAAAATGAAAGCACAGATTGGTCATGTCAAAGCCTGGATTCATAAACATCAACTGGACGACCAAGTCGATATTATTGCCGGAAATGTGTGTACCCCTGAAGCAGTGAAAGATTTGTCTGCCTGGGGTGCTGATATTGTAAAGGTAGGTATTGGACCTGGTTCGGCCTGTACAACCAGGATCATGACAGGCTATGGCATTCCCCAGTTCTCTGCCATTCTCACCTGTGCCAAATTGAAAGCTGAATTGGGAGTCAAAATAATTGCTGACGGTGGGATTACCTCCGTTGGAGATATTGCCAAAGCTCTGGCCGCTGGAGCAGACGCCATTATGACGGGAAGTTTATTTGCCGGTACCAAAGAAAGCCCTGGACCGAAATTAAGAAGAGGAAATTACCCCAATGAAACCTTTTACAAAAGTTATATGGGCAGTGCTTCCTTTGAATCCAAACTCAACACAGGTAATAGCGGGAAACATACTGAGGGTGTGAGTATGGAGATTCCCTACAAAGGCGCTGTCAAGTATGCCATCAAGGATATCAATGATGGTCTCTGCAGTGCTTTCAGCTACGCAGGGGCTGCTAATCTTGACGAATTTCATTCCAAGGCGAAATGGGTCACTTGAGGTGTCTTTTTGAGTTGGACAGCCCGAGGGGTTGGGAGAAGCAATACACACAAGGTGAGGAAGAATTGAGACGATTGTTTATGAGAATTTCAATCAAAACAGGTATCGTCTTGGTGACAATCCTGTTTATGGGATGCTCGAACTCTTATACCATTGGCAAATACGAGGAATTAACAATAAAAGGTAAGGCAATAATCGAGACCAACTTGGGTTCCCGTATTTTAGTTTCAAAGACGATTATTAAGCAAGATTCAGTACAGGCCACCAAATACGACAGCGACTTAAGTATTCATTTACATGCACGTGACATAAAGCGGATTGTTCAAAAACGAAATAATGCGCTGCAATACGGTATCATCGGTGGCCTTGGAAGGGCAGCCTGGGTGGTCTTGACTGCCGATGAATGGAATCATGATGATAATACTGGCTACACTGTTTATTGGTCTGCAATGCTGGGAGCGCCAGTTGGTGGATTAGGATTTCTACTTGGACGTATTCTCCAAGATGAATACTCCTTTCTGTTCGAGAGTAACAAAATGGCGAGGGAACTATCCTCCCAGAAACAATAAAACCGTAAAACGCTAACTTGTGGGGTGAACAGCTCAGGGAGTTAGTAAAACAAGGGGAAATATCATGAAACGAATTTTGCTGGTTGTAATTATGTTTCAGTCGCTGTTTGGAATGGAATCAAAGGTGGTGGAGCTTAAATATATATCGCCCTCTGATTTGGAAAGTGGTCTTAACTCATCTGGTTTTACAGATAATATTCAGCAAAAGTATGTTCTCAATGTATCAAATAATACCATTCTACTAAAAGGCACACAAACCGAGCTTGATGAAATGGAAGGGCTGATAAACTTCCTGGATGTTCCTCCCAGACAGATAATTATCAGCGTAAAAATCATCGAAACAACCAGGCAGGATATAATTGATAGTGGAATCGATTGGTCAATATTTATCAATAGCCTGCGACTTGATTTTTCCTCTGCTCTACATTTTTCGACCCAATTCAGGACGGATCAACCAGATTACAATACCGGCGGCTCTCAGATGCAAGTATCAGCCAGAAACAATTATATGGAGCCTGGGTTTCTCAATGTCCTGCTTGAAACAGGCATCGCAAAAATTGTTAGTTCTCCCCAGATCGTGACCACAAACAATCAGAAGGGCAGCATCTTTGATGGAGAGCATGTCACCTACATTTCGCGCTACTCCAGTTTTACCAATCTATATGAAACACAGGAGCTCAACTCAGGATTGTCTCTGGAGGTCACACCTTCCATAGGACAAGATGATATGATGACTCTGGAAATTGAGGCAAAGTATACCTTCATCAGCGGCTATCTCGAAGGAAGTCCCATCGAATCAGGACAGATTCTGAATAATCGAGTGATCGTGAAAGATGCCGAACCATTTTTACTGGGTGCCTTCAATACAACCACTGAACACACGCAAAAGAGGAAATTCCCGTTACTGGGCTCAATACTGCCATTTCTATTTAGCGCCAAGGACAATTCGAGTATGGAGAGAGTGTCTCTGATTGTCCTGGAACCAACCATCATTGATCTGAAGGGATCGGCTCCACCTGAGGGAGAAGAGGAGAAGTAGATGACGTATAGTCGCACGACATGGTTGATTCTGAGTCTGAGCTTAGTGCTAACACCTCTATTCGCACACGAAACTGATGTCAATTATGATAAAATTGAGCTCGGCGGCATCATGGGTTGGGGATCACCCCTGGGTGTTGGGATAGAAGGTGGTTACTATTTTAATCCACATTCTGTGGCAACAGCCGGTCTGGGATTTGGCTTTTCAGGATTCAAGGCTGGTGCTGGCGTCAAATATTTATTAAACCCTGACAAAATGTTTACCCCTTTTGGCGGGATATATCTCTCCAGCTCCAGTGGATTGTCAAATCTCAATGTGACCGTTAATATGGATTCAGCAGTGTATCGTATTGATCCAGCATCATTATTGTCACTTCGCACTGGTCTTAGATTTCAGGTGGGCTTTATCCGGGTTTATGGACATCTCGGTTATGGCATTGCGCTAAATGGCGGAAAGTCGCATTATGAGTCTGGAAGTCTTTCAGAAGATGTATCCGATTTTGCACGTTTTATGGAGCCTGGAGGAATTGAAATTTCAATCGGTGCCGGACTCCGAATACCTGGTTGAAACCCTGCCAACAAAGGAAAGAGATGATGACAGTAAAAACGGGTATCCCTGATTTCGTGATTTGTGAAGCAGTTGAGGCCGATGTTCCTCTCATTCTTTCATTTATCCATGAGCTTGCTGAATATGAGAAGCTCGCCAATGAAGTGGTTGCAACCGAAGAAGTATTGCGTGAATCTTTGTTTGGAGATCGCAAGGTTGCAGAGGTTCTGCTTGGATATTATCGGGGGGAGGCCGTGTCATTTGCACTTTTTTTTCACAACTTCTCAACCTTTCTAGGACAACCGGGTATTTACCTGGAGGATCTCTACGTGAAACCCCAAATGCGTGGCAAGGGACTTGGTAAAGTTATTCTGGCCTATCTCGCCAGTCTTGCTCGCTCACGCAAATGCGGTCGCTTCGAGTGGTGGGTCCTCGATTGGAATAAGTCAGCACTGAAATTCTACCGTTCTGTGGGAGCAATACCAATGGATGAGTGGACGGTTCAACGGCTAGAAGGTGACGCCCTGAATAAATTGGCAGACGAGTTTGTAGGTGGGGATGACATATAACAACTGCCTGGAACCCATCGTGCGTTATACGTATCAAGGAGAGAACAGATGGAAGTCTTGATTAAGCTGGGTGGTGTCTACAATATCGCTCTGGTGATATTTCATCTGTTGTTCTGGCGCATCTTCGACTGGAAAAACGATCTTCGTAAATTGTCTTTCTTAAATAGAGCCATCATGCAGGTTTTGAATTTGAGCTTATCCTTTGTGTTTATCATCTTTAGCTACATCTCTATCGCGCATACAGATGAACTGCTCTCAACAGCTCTGGGCCATAGCCTGCTCATCCTCATGACACTCTTTTGGGTGGCTCGATCTATAGAGCAAATCATATTTTTTAAGTTAAACCATTGGGGGTCAGTAGCTTTCCTGGCATTTTTTCTGGTAGGGGCCGTTCTTTATGCAATCCCTGCTATATTTTACACATAACAGCAGGTGATGGGCACAACGTTAGACAGGCGCAATAGATCAGATGAAACGTATTTTTATTATATCGGTGGTCGTAAGTATCGCATGGGCTGTACCAATCAATCAACCAACAGATGTTTCTATCGGGTTCAACGATCTCATGTCAGGGATAGTGAAAATGGAATTATCCTATTCAGACTCGATCACACTAAAGGAAACCGATTATTTGATAACCCTCGCGAATATCATCCCCTTCCATGCACCAACGAGAAAATTCGGCATTCGAAAATTTCTTTCTATCGGGATGAATAAGAGGTGGCCCTTTTATTATCAACCAAGCAACTGCAAGCGGTTCTATGGTCTGGGATTACGTCTTTATTATGCTGAAATAGATCCAGAGATTACGGAATTAGGTAGATTTATGAGATTCTTGGATATTGATAAATCAGCCTGGACTTTTATTACCTTGGAACCAGAGGTTGGTAGAAAGTGGATCATAAATGATCGATTTGTTGTCTTATTAGCACTGGGTGGTGGCCCCATCATCTTCAAAGCAAAGAATGGTGAACAATTTGATTGGGAACTGCCACCAATGAGTTTACACTTTACTTTCAATCTTGGATTTAAGCTCTGATTTTCGAAAGCCGATGGAGCTAGACATAAAAAACATGAAATTTATTCTACTCATAGCATTCCTGCTTGGATTTCTTCTCTTAGGCTGTACAGATCCAGACTCCCATAAAGATGACTTGAAGATTGATCAGGCTTTTGTAACAATTGAAAATATCCAGATCACGACTCAAGCTTTCTGGGGTAGCCGTATTTTGGCTTCAACTGAGTATGAACAGATTAGAATGGAAATTTCTGATTCCGTGTATATTGATATTCTCAATTTGAAGTACACCGAAGGTGTCACTACCTGGCAAAAGGGTGAGACCTCACCAGAAGGTATCTTATTTAGTCTGTATGAACGTTTTTATGGAGGATCCATGTACATGGTTCAAGATGGCCTCTTGAATATCCAGTGGCGCACAGACTCTGCAATTTCCGGTTCATTCGATGTCATGGTTTACAATATGGCCTCAAGTTGTTATGATTGCCCAGAGTATGAACGTTATCTAGAGGGCGAATTTATGGTGGCCATTGATTGATGAGTCACCGTGCCGGGTATTAAAGGAAAATATTAAAGGTAGCACGTGAGTAGTAATTGGCATTTCCCTGTCCTGATCATGGTCTCGCTAGTTGCGTTTGTAGGCATACTTCGTCTTGTGCTGCATGGGAGGACTGATCGTCCCCCGACACAGACGGTCCTCTGGGTTGCTACAGTTGTCGTAGTTGGTGGTATGTCATTCGCCAAGCTGGGCGCATCGACTGGTCTGCCAGTCTGGGTTTACTATGGCGTGCCAGCGGTTCTGACCTGGGCGCTTCCTTCTCTTGTCTTTCGTATGCGAGCCCCTGAATTTGGTCAGTATCTGATTCTGGCCGTGCTCATGGCGCCGGTGATTCACATCCTGTTTTCGTTCTTCCTGGGTTGGAAAGAGTACATGCCCTTTATTCCTGTACCCTCGCTTGTTGAGCTGCTGGGGAGATAGCTGATATGAAGTTGAAAAAACTACTCTATTACAAAGACAATATTCGGATCCTCTGGCCCACGGTAATGATCCTTATCCTCATCATTCTCAGTGAAGTCTTAATTGTAGATCCAGTTGGATTCATATTGGAAAAAGTTGGATTGGTGGATGGTTCAGGTCCTGTTCAACATGAATGGACATCGGCTCTCCATGATGTTTTAAAGCGATCCATCCGATCTATTCTGGTCCTCCTTAGCGTCGCCTTCACCATAAAATTGTTAATGGGGCATTCCCATCGATTTATGGGAATATCATTCCAACGCCATTGGATAAGACATCTGGGATTGGGAATATTTCTGGGCTTTGTTATCCAGATAATCCCCCTGCTTATTATGCTTGGTTTCGGGTGGTATGCTGTGGAGGGCTGGCTGTGGGAGTTCAAACCGCTGGCTGTCTTAATGCCTGCGCTACTCTATTCAGCCATTTTCAGCCTGGAAACAGCAATCATTGAGGAGAGCATTTTTAGGGGCTTCCTCATGAATGCTTTTACACAGCGGTATAATATCAGGATCGGTCTCGTCGTTTCTTCAGTGGTGTTTGGCTTGCTTCATTTTTCCGGTTTTTCTAATGATTTTCCATGGTGGCTATCTCTATCCAGTGCCACCCTTGCAGGATTCATTTTTGGACAGGCATACTTGCTCTACGACAATATCTGGGCGCCCCTGGGAATTCATTTCGCCATTCATTTTGCAGCCAGAACCCTTGGTACTGTTGGAGTCAGTCCAGATGAAGCCACTCTCCTGGTGACCAAGGTGGAAGGTCCTGTCATGCTGGTCGTTACCAAATCAGGTGGGGCTTCCATTCTTGAATTGGTAGGATATATCAGCGTCTTTGTTATACTTCTTTTTCTTAAGAAAAACCAACACAGGCTGGGAGTAGGTGAATAGACTGAAGTTATCCTTTCAAATCGAGATCAATGCTACACCTGAACAAGTATTCCAGTGGCTTGATCATCCAGAAAAGGCCAGGATGTGGATGCAAAGCGTCGGGAGCACTCAAATTCTTAATGATGTGCCTGAAAGGGTTGGCACAACCTTTATAGAAGTGGTTGAAGAAAATGGTAAAAGTACCGAGCTTCAAGGGATCATAACTGCCTTCAAATCAAATGCATTGATTTCGTTTAAATTGACAGGTGTGTATAATGACACTGAAGTGATTTACCGAGTCAATGGTTCAACTGCAAAAACCCTGTTGACCATTGATGCTTTTATCCGATTTAAATCTTTTACCAAAGTTGTCATGCTCTTTATGGGTCCCATATTCAGGAAAAAGATTCGAGCTCAATTTCAAAATGAACTTGAAGTGCTAAAAAAGCTTTGTGAGCAAGACTGACAAGCAGACTCAAGACTTCCCCTTCCATTCCGGTCAGGGGGCTATAAATGTATCTAACGTGTTAACCAGAATATGATGAGGTAATAATGGATTTACAGACACTATCACAAATAGCTGAAATCGGAGGGTTTGTTGCTGTTGTCGCAGCAATCATCTTTGGTATGATTCAGATTCGAGAAACACAACGCCAGAGACATGATTTAGCCTCTGTGGAGTTGGTGAGGTCTTTTCAAGATAGTGAGTTTACGGCAGCTTTTCGGATTATTCACTCACTACCTGAAGACATGCCTGGCTCAGAGTTTATCGCAAAGGGATCTGATCACATTGATGCAGCGCTTCTAATCGGGATAAAGTATGAAACCATGGGCCTGCTCGTGTTCCGAGGGGTCGTACCAATGGATGCCGTTCAGGAGCTGATTGGTGGTGTCGCAATCACCTTATGGAAAAGGCTTAGACCGTGGGTGTTGTCCATACGTGAGGATCAATCTGATGAGCTGTTTCTTGAATGGTATCAATGGCTGGTTGAGAGGCTGGAGGAGCACAGCCCGGAAAAGACAGAACCAGCCTTTATCAAGCATCAGAACTGGGCATTAAAGAAGTAACCAATGCGTTTGATCGACCGGTGTATATTGAGACAACATGAAGAAGGGAAATAACATATGAATTGGGATGCAATAGGGCTATTGGTGAAATGATTGGAGCCTTCGCCGTGGTCGTATCGCTCATATACCTGGCACTACAAATCCGGTCTCAGAACTCACAGGCCCGGCTATCTGCACTGCATGAGATGTCCCGAGAACAACGCAGAACCACTGCCATATTCGCTGGAGAACGCATCAGTGATATATTTGTTCGCGCCAATCAGGATTTTGGTTCCATTTCTGAGGCAGAATCGGTTCAGCTCATCGTTCCCGTAACAAACCTATTTCGCGCCTGGGAAAGTGCCTTCCTGGAGAACAGAGATGGAAACCTGGATGAAAATGTGTGGTCCGCATTGTCCAGAGATTATACTCAGCCAATGGGGGCTTCCTCATTTCAGCACATCTGGAACCTGCGAAAACAAAACTATGATCCAAGCTTTCAGGAGTATGTAGACAGCAACCAGACAGAGGAATATATATCCAGGTAATGCCTGGTTTCTTTTGACGAAATGAGGTCATGAAAAATTGCTCAAAACGGCTTCATGTGGAACTACAGAAGCTCCTTACCGTATACCAAATTATCTCGTTAACTAATTGAAGAGGTGAAATTATGGTTGAAAGCATAGATAAAAGAAGTGACTGGTTCAGCAACAAACCAAGAGTTGTTCTCTGGGGATCAATAGGTCTCCTGCTGTTAATTCCGTTGGTGGCTATGCAATTCACTGATGAAGTGAATTGGGATTTCATGGATTTCATTGTCGCCGGTGCACTCCTGACCTTTGCCGCCCTTGCATTTGAGCTGGCCTCAAAAAAGCTCAGTAATTCAAAGCATCAATGGGTCGTCGGAATTGTTATCCTGGCCGCGCTTATCATTGTCTGGATTGAGTTGGCTGTTGGACTCTTTTGAGCCGGTGTTAATTTCAGCACATCGTTTATGTAAGCCGAGAGATACACGTAATATGCAAAACATAGCTTTAAAAGTTTGTCTCCTTCTGATTCTCATCACCAGTCAGGTCTTTGCCCATCCCACTGAGAACACTTTCGCAGGGAATGCCGGCTCAACACTTTTTTATGAGAGCTATGGCAGCTTTAATGAACCCTGGGCCATGACCTTTCTGCCTGGTGGTGATCTTCTGGTGACTGAAAAACCAGGGGTTTTGCTCCTGGTTAAATTAGATGATCGTTCTCAGACATCCGTTCGAGGGGTTCCCAAGGTAGCTTATGGTGGCCAAGGTGGACTGGGTGACATTATCCTCCACCCTCAGTTTGAGGATAACCACTTGATCTATTTGTCCTATGCCGAGAAGGGATCATCAGGTAAAAGAGGAGCCGTGGTTGCCCGGGCACAGCTCAACCCTGGTTCAGACCAGCCCAGATTGGTAAACCTTGAAATCATCTGGCGACAATCACCAAAGGTCTCTGGGAAAGGACATTACTCACACCGTCTGGTTTTTGGTCCTCAGGGCTATCTCTTTATTACATCAGGTGAACGGCAAAAACAGGAACCAGCTCAGAGTTGGACCCAGGATCTGGGTAAGGTTATCCGATTAAACGCCGATGGATCCGTGCCACCGGATAATCCTTTTCAGGATAAAGGAGCACTGGCGAAAAGCTTTTGGACATTGGGGCATCGAAATCTTCTGGGTATTGCCTTCGATGAACAGGGACAACTATGGACTCATGAAATGGGTCCCCAACACGGCGATGAATTCAACATCATTGTGCGTGGAGATAATTATGGCTGGCCCCTGGTCTCCTGGGGCAATCACTACTCGGGATATCCAATCCCCGATCATGACACGCGTCCCGAATTCCATACGCCTGAAGCTTACTGGGTACCTACCGTGGCACCTTCAGGTTTGATCATCTATGACGGTTCCGTGTTTCCTGACTGGCAGGGCAATGCCTTTATTGGCGGCCTCAGATCAGAATCGCTCCTGAGGATCAGAATCAATGGTGACCAGGCTGAAGAGGTTGAACGTTTCGACATGAAGCAACGAATTCGAGAGGTTGAACAAGGACCCGATGGTGCCATCTGGGTGCTTGAGGATGGAGAAGGTGGCCGCCTGCTGCGCCTGAGTCCGGGCTCAAACCCTGGACATTGAACAGTCATCCAGGATGATAATACAAGAAACTAATTTCCGTCTCGCTGAGGGAACTCGAAGCGTGCCTAAACCTGAGTCGAAGAACAAAATCTCCAAGATCATGGTGAAATAACCGGGGTTTCGATGGGGCTCCGCCCAAAGGCTACGACCCCACAAACAAGCTCAACCGCCGGGGTAACAGACTCGGACATTGAGCTGTCATCCTAAAGTATCTCTTTTGGGAGATCAATTACCCCGGCCTTTAGGCCGGGTGGCACAAAACCATTTAAAAGATGGGCTTTAGCCCAAAGCCTCAGGGTTAAAACCCTTTTATTCCTTATACCATTATACCCCCACCTTTCGACAGGCTATGCATGACGATATCGGTTTTTGCTTACTGAATCAAAAAAAGGGGGTATTCCAACTCGTCTTGGCGAGCGGAGCGCGGCGATCTCGAAGCATCCCTTAACCAAGAACTCGGAGATTGCTTCGTCGCTATGCTCCTCGCAAAGACTAGCTAGCTATGCAGGTAGTGCCTTTAACACGAAGGCGATGGAGTCATCCTTTTCCATTTCGGTAAAAATTTTGCTCTCTAGTATTTCAAAGCGGCCATCCAGGAGGTCTGCAAAACTCTCCTCGGTATATTGCTGAAACCCCAGGTCGCCAAACTCTTCATACTCAGTTCCATACCATAGTGCGTGGAGGACTAACCCACCTTCATTTAGCACACCGTGTTGGACAGCCAGGGATTGTCTGCAAACATCCATACTAAGATGCTGAAGGACCTTGTTGGAGTAGATGGCATCAAATCGTCTTGGGGTATCCATGGTTACCGCATCCAGCTGGAACACATCTGCGTCAGGGTGCTGTTTGAGATAGCGATCGACGAAAAGCTGTGAAAAATCTGAACCTGTCGCGTGATAGACCTTTCGCAAGATATCCAGGTCTTTCCCGGGACCCATCCCCAACTCAAGCACACTGGAATTCTCAGGAAGATAGTTGGTTAGCCAATCAATGAGTTCGGCACCATCATAACCCTTGGCCAGTTTGATGTAGTCTTCTACCCCTTTTTCGGTTTCATAAAATCCCATTGATGTTTTAGCCCTCTGTCTCTTCCATGTCAGAAGTTTCAATGATTGGTTCTTCGACTGGCAGGTCAATCTTGGTTACAGGATAGCGAATGATTGTATAGTATTTATCGGGGTTTCCAGGGCCAAACATACCCGGTCCCTTTAGATATTCTTCCTCATGAAGTCCTGAAATCTCATAGCCACTATCTGAAATAAATTGATGTAATCGTTCCACCGTTGGACCCTCACTGGCATAGGAGCCCTTGTGAAGGATTTCAGCCACCAGACCATACTCCCAGGTTTCAAGTTTCAGTGCGGGGTGTTCTGATAAAATTTCTGCTGGTATTTCAGCTACGGTTTCTGCCACGGGCATGGCATAAATCCCCACCCATTGATCCTTGGGGGTGTCTACAGATTTGGGCCAGCGAGCGCGTGGTGCGACCATATCCATATCGTGGGTCTTTTTTAACTTGAAAAAAGTCGAAATCAGGGCGCCGAAGGCCTCGCCAACCGTTTCATTGGGATTTCCTGCAGCTTCATAGACCAACATTTTCTGAGGTGCTTTTTCACTGATTTGAGGGTCTGATAAGTATTCGTATTCCTCGAATTTTTTACCACATCCAACTAAAATGATGATGGCTAGAAGTAGTGCTAATTTGGTTTTCATGACTTCCCTCTACGATTTGTATTTTTGGAAACTTTGTTCTTCACGTAAATAAGCTTGAAACGTCCTGTAGGGCTTTCCCTCGATTCAATTTCAAATTTCTGCGTTGATTTTATAAGAGGCGTCAGCTTGAGAAAACCATAATTTCTGGAATCAAAATTGGGTTGTTTTTTCTGCAGCAGGTTGCCCACATCACCCAGGAAGGCCCAGCCATCTTCATCTGCCAGATCAGAAACGGTGGTAGCAATTAAACGAATCACTCCTGGTGTTATCTTGTCAATATTTTCAGGCTCAGGTTGTTTGTCCGTAGGTGTCTCTGATTCATTTTCCTTGGCCAGGTTCTTTAATATTTCGATATAGATAAATTTATCACAGGCTACGATAAAGGGTTGGGGTGTCTTTTTCTCACCGATTCCAAAGACCTTCATCCCTGCTTCTCTGAGTCGGGTAGCCAAACGGGTAAAGTCGCTATCGCTGGAGACCAGGCAAAACCCAGTTACTTTTTCTGAATACAGGATATCCATGGCATCAATAATCATGGCGGAATCCGTGGCGTTTTTACCTGTGGTATAGCCATACTGCTGAATAGGTGTGATGGCATTTTCCAGCAGGAGGTTTTTCCATTTTGAGAGATTGGGTTTGGTCCAATCTCCATAAATACGTTTGATGGTGGGATTACCATATTTGGCAATTTCCTCCATCATCTCTTTTACATGGGCAGATGGGATATTATCGCCATCAATCAAAACTGCTATGTTTAAATCCATAACACACCTCCAGTGTGGTTTTTCACAGGCTAAAACGCGTAGAAACGTCTGATATTAACCAGACAAACGTGGAATGGATACACTATTTCCAAAAACCGCTATTAGATGGCTTCGCCAGCGACTGGCTCAAGCGCTATGGTTTCATGATGTATCTATCTTTTAAGGGAAAGATTTGATCTGACCAAATCCGGTTAAAGCGGGCTCGATCAACTGCTGGTTTTTTTATCATCATTGAACAGAGACGCATTTGACTCATGGTTGCACTACTCTTTGAATACAATTGCAAAGCGTGGCTAGAGAAATCTCTGATCATAAAATCAAATATTTGATCGATGGTATCATCATCTATTGCATAGATCGGAGCATTTTCCAGCACGAGTTGACCGTAAACCACCAGGGTAAACAGCTCACCCAGCGCCATGAGGAAGTCAATATCCTTGCGCTGTTCTTTATCCGGCTTGGCCACCATCAAGAGGGTTTTCAGTAAACGAATTTGTTGTTTGAAAATCTTAACATTGGGCAGCTGAACCGATTTATAGACTTTGCTGTAATCATGAAAACGTATTTTCCCTAACCCACGCGTTGGTCCCTGATTAAAAAGGAAATCATCGTTCTGAGCTTGTGATTGTTGCTCTACAACAGGATAGTCTATGGATCGAAAGAAATAACTCGCCATAAATTTAAGGATCAGGGCAATGTTCACATGTACGGTACCCTCCAGTTTTGGGAGGGCTCTGATATCACGAGTAGCCATATCAAAGAACGTGTCTTTTTCAAAGCCTTTGGCTGCAATCACATCCCAGAGTAGATCAATCACAGCTTCTCCCTGGGTGGTCACCTTCATTTTCACCACAGGATTATATAGCAGATATCTTTTGTCCTCACTTGAGGCAACCCGCATGTAGTCTGCGGCTCGTAAGGCCACCAGTTTCATGGCCACCAGTCTGGTATAGCCGTCTACAAACATTTGTTGGACATGGGAAAAGTCGGTGACATGCATATTATAGAGTTTCCGTTGAGAAGCATGGCTGAGTGCTTCATACAATGCATGGGTACACATCCCAATGGAAGCCCATCCCAGATTATACTTCCCAATGTTTACAGTATTGAGAACCGCATTCCAGGCATCCTCGCCTTTATGAAGGATATCCTCCTCTGAAATGGGGTAGTCATCCAGCGCGTATTCTGCTACATAGCTCTGACTGTTTACCACATTTTTTACACAGTTATATTTTTCATGCTGATAGTTCGCGACAAAAACAACATAATCTCCTGAATCAGACAGCTTTCCAAAGGTGGAGACCATTTTTGCAGTATTGCCATTGCCAATATAGTATTTGGATCCATTTGCCAGATACTGACCTGCTTTTTGGGGGGTCAGGGACATTTCTGTTGAGTAGATGTCTGCCCCATGATCTTTCTCCGATAAACCAAAGGCAAAGACCTCACCCTCTTCTAGTAATCTGGCTGCCCGTTGTTTTAAGGCTTCGTTTTTGGACATCCAGATAGGACCCAAACCAAGAATGGAAACTTGCCAGGTGTACCAATACGCCAGACCATAAAAACCCAGTACTTCGTTGAAATGAGCGATACGCCAGGTATCCCAGCGATAATTTTTCTTACCATACGCTGGTGGAGTCAAAAGAGTGGCAAAAATCTTTTCCTTCCTGACAAAGTCTAGAAAATCAGCATACCAAACCTGGTTGGTGTCATCGTCTTTTACTTTTTGTAGCCCTTTGGTTTCAAAAAACTGGATGGTCTTCTGAATGATTTCCTGGAAGCGCTGGTCCTGGTGTTTTGGCGAATAAATAATCGGATTGAGTAGCACAAATTCCCCCTTTGGAATAGTGAACTGCTTTTATCAGAGTTTCAGTTGATCAACTACAATTAAGCGAGGCAAAGATACATCCTGCCACTGAGGGGTGCTATCTATTTGGAAAACAAAGGGGGTTGCCCCCCAGAATGTTATTTGGTCAAGACGTTAAAGATGATGCTGAATTCATCATAGATGGCTTTATCACCCAGACCGTCAAAAAATTTATTCGATTTATAGCGGATGTTGTATTTGGTTCTATCCACAATGATTTGTCCAGAGGCCGAGGCGCTTTTCTTTTTCACATCTACACGGGCATCAAAATCCAGGGCGTGGGTAATGCCTTTGAGAATTAAATCTCCCTTAAAATGATAATTCGGTTCATCATCTTTAGCACCTTTTATGGGCGTCGCCAATGCAAATTCAAATACGGCTTTGGGGTAATTGTTCACACCAAAAAAGTCATCATCCTTGAGGTGTTTTTCTAATTTTTTATTCCATTTTTCATCTTTGATGTCCAACACTTTAATGCTGGTCATATCAAGTATAAAGCGACCACTCCTGATCTCACCTTTTTCAATGGTCACCTCGCCTTTTTGTATTTCAAGACTTCCATTGTGTGATCCTGTGACCTTGTTACCCACCCATTCCACGCTGCTTTTCTTCACATCGATGGGTGTACCGGCGAATACTGATAAGGCTAAGAAGAAGGTTGTGGTGGCTACTGCGATATTTTGTACAGACTTGTTCATTATTTCTGTTCCATAATTTTGATGCTTTGGGATTATATCAAGCACCCGGCTTAAGTCGGGTGTTGTGACGACAGGGATATTCCCAGCTAGTCCTTGGCGGGGGTTGTCATAGCTGCGAAGTCTGCCAGAATCTCTGCTCCATGCCCAGTCACCGTAACCTTGTCATATATCTTGCGAACCATACCGGCCTCATCAATCAGGAATGTCTTTCTTGAAGGAACAAAAATCCCTTTGGTGCCGTAAGCAGCGGCCACAGACTTGTCCAGATCACTCAACAGGATGAAGGGCAGGTCATATTTCTCAGCAAATTTTTTGTGGCTCTTCATATCATCATAACTCACACCAAAAACCTTGATGCCATTCTTTTCAAAAAGGGTGTAGTCATCTCGAATTGAACAGGCCTCTGTGGTACATCCCGGGGTGTCGTCCTTGGGATAAAAATAGACCACAACCTGCTGACCCTGATACTCGGAGAGTGTGTGGGATTCCCCATCCTGATCCTGCATGGTGAAATCGGGGGCGGGGCTGCCCTCCGTCAGTTTGTTATCTGCCCCTGATGCCATTCCAAAAAGTGTTAAACCTATCATTATTATAGCTTTCATTGTTTTATCATCCTTAAATATCGGTCATGTCATATATCTTAGTGTTCATATCACATGCTTTGTTACATCATATATAACTTGCTAGGTGTTTAGTTCCCTCTTCTGGGTAGAAGAGGGTCTTACGGGTATGTTCTAATCTCGTTTTCGTGGAGAAGTTCAAAAGTGGTTTAAATAAGTTAACTTTGATGTGTCAAACCCTAGCTTTTTAGCTTCTTCCTCAAATTCGTCAATAACGTCCCGGTCTACATATTCTGTTCTGGAAAGTAGCCATAGAAAGGACCTATCCCTGCCACACACGAAGGCATAATCATAGTCTTCTTCCAGTTTGAAAATGACATAGGGCTCATAGAATGGCCATATATAGCAAACCTTCAGAAAGCCTGTTTTTTTATCATCTACAAAAGAAGCTTTGGCTTCTGCATACCTCCACTCCTGCCACTTAACCATATATCCACTGTTTTGAATCGTGATTCCACCACCTGAGTCGAGGGAGTAGTTAGCGGTGACACTATTCATGCCCAGCTCAAAGGGGTGATCCAGTCGGGCAATCTCATACCACGTACCCATAAACCGCTTCACCTTAAAATTTTTAACCGGGGTGATCCCTTCTGGAACCTCTACACAACTATTCACAAAAAATATAGCGATTATCATCGCAAGAATTCTTCTCATGGAATGACTCCCTCTATGCTTCTCTTCGCTTTTTCTCTGGCTAAACCTTACGACCAAAATATACCTGGCTCACTTCTACCCCATCTATCTCCGCCACATCAGGGAGGTGTGCCCATTGCTCAAATCCGAACTTTTTCAATATTGCAATACTGGAAACATTGGTTTCCAAAAGTATGGCAAACAGTTTCTTTATTTTTAGCTCCGGACACATCTGAATGCATGTTTCCAGAAGCCTTGATGCCACACCCTGATTATGGTGGCTAAAATCAACAAAGTAACTTACTTCGGCTGTTTGCCTCAGAGCCGAGCGACCAGGACGATAAGGGCTGAGAAATAAATACCCCAAAATACTATTTTCGGACTCAGCCACCAGGATTGGATGCTTATCCTGTCCATGTTCCTCAAACCAGGCTTTTCTATCATTATGAGTAACCAGCTCCAGAGCGGCAGTGCTTTGTGCTTTTATAGCTTGATTGTATATCTCAACGAGATGGATTAAATCTTGTTTCTTAGCAATTCGGATCTTCACGAGCTGGTTTTACTTCTCATTGAGACGCACAAGATCCACTGGTGCATCCAGTTCAAGTAATTTAAGTGTTTCCATAAGAACCCGCTTTTGTTGAGCTTCATCATGGGGATGCCCAAGGGTCATGCCTCGCTGTAAAGCAGTTACAGTTCCACGAGGTGGTTTAATCCCACGGATAATCCCTGCATTCCAACTGGTCAACGTCGTCCTAATTCCTTCCTTCTCCAATGCTCTGGCAATCAATCCCACGGATTGAGAACATAGAGGTCAGGAGGGTACCAGCAAAACGGCATCTATGGCTTCTCTTTGTACAATGTCAAGTATGGCGGGCAGGGTTTTCTTGATCACGCGACCCACCCAGGGTTGATAGCCCATAAAACTGACCACCGTCTCACTCAGACTGCCAATAACTTTTTGGTCCACCAGGTCTCGCAGATGATTCAGTGGAAGCAGTACCTGAGCATCCTTTCTCACTGCGGTTTGATCATAATGATCATGGGCATATTCAAGTTCTGAAAAAGGTGTCGTGGCAGGAAAGGTGCGAATGGTGTAATCACCCAAAAGATTAGCAGCATGGAAGGGCTTATCCTTAGGGGGCAAGTAGGCACCCGAGGAGGAGACAAGCAGGAGACGGGCTTTAGACAAATCAAGCCCTTTCCCCGCCACAGTCTGCTCATTCCTTACATATTTATAGAGCTTCCAATCAATGCTTTTGGTGTCAACAAAGTTTTTCAGCCAACCCTTTTGAAAATGCTCGGTCCAGCTTTCTAAATTATCACTTGTTTGCTTGCTCACTATGGAGAGCCCCCTGGTCTTTAATTTATTGCCTTTAGTACTTCATTTGTTGTTTTCACGACGCAAAACTCACCATTCAAACTGGCCAGATTCACACGATGCATATCTTCTGCGCTAATGTGTTCACCTCCAGCGTCTTTTCGATCAAAGGTAGCTGTGGCATCTGAAACCAAGGTCACATCAAAACCCAGATTTCCAGCCATACGGGTTGATGTGGACACACAATGATCCGTAGTCAGACCCACAACTACCAATGAATCTAAACCTTCCTGACGTAAATAGTCTTCAAGGCCTGTTCCAATAAAGGCGCTGTTCACTGATTTGGTGAATTCTGGCTCTCCTGATATGGGTAATGCTTCATCCTTGAAGGCATTTCCTGGTTGATCTGGATGAAGGGGTGATTGTGGAGAAACTGAACAATGCTTCACATGGATGATAGGCGCTCCATGTTTACGCCATTCAGCCAGCAGGGCTGTGATATTTGATTCGGCCTCAGGATTGTTCCGTTGTCCCCAGAGCGGGCTGTCAAAACCTTTTTGTATATCAATAAGTAGTAGGGCGGCTGATTTAAACATGCTTCCTCATCATTTTCAGGGTTGAATTCACCTCAATTATTTCGTCACTTTAATTATCGAAAAAGATACTTTTAGCAGCTTCAGATTAACATGCCTTTTAGGGTGGGTTGAGACAAATAATTCTGTTAAAAATTCTTTCAGCCACCTGCCCTGTGGTGCATCTTTTACGATTATTGGAGCCTCACAGGTAAACTCGAGTATAAACCATTACCCGACTTCGCACCGTAGCTGGTTCAATGTATTTATCCATGGATGAACCCATGGTATTACGCGAAGGCGGATAAAACAGGAAGATTTTATGAAACTACTCTCCTATGCACTGGATTATCGCATGGAACCCCGGCTGGCCTTTTCCCTTGGAGGACAGGCTATTGATGTCATGCGCGCTTCTCTGTGGATGAAGCAAGACCGCAATGCTCAGGAGTTTTTAACTCTGGCTTCATCCATGAAGCTGACATTGGAAATCTGGCAACGCTCCTTTTCACTACTGACTCAACTGGAAGACGCTTTCCAAAATATTGATACATCAGGCCTTTCAGTCCATGCCCGACCTGTAGCCTTGCCTGAAGAAGATATAGTGTTTTTCGCACCCATCCCTGACCCACCAAGTATTCGATTTTTCAATACCTTTGTAGATGAAGCCCCAGATACTTTTGATTTTGGACAAACCCAGACGCTTCTGGGTCACAGACAGGAGCTCACCCCAACAGGACTATCGCCTCGAGGGGAAATCGCCGCCATCGTGGCAGCCAGCAAAAATTCTGAGAACCCAGAAATCGCCGGATACACTATTGTGAACAATTGGACCGCAGCTCATGAGAAAGCTTCTGGCAAAACTGGTTTTGCCTTAGGTCAGGCCACCACCCTGGGACCCTATCTCGTCACAGCTGATCAAGTTGATTCATTAAAAATCGGAAACGGTTTTAATATGGATATGCAAATCAGTCTGAATGGCCAAACGGAAGTGGACACCCGATTAAAGGAGATGCACTTCAGTTTCGCTGATATGCTTGAATACGCCAGGTCAAGCCATGTGGGAGCTGGTGACATTTTATGCTCTGGGAGTCCTTCCAAAAGAGATCTGGTTCTAAGTAGAGGGCAGAATATTGCCATTGAGATCCAAGCGCTGGGTACACTCACTACCCCAGTGGAGTAAATCACCTTGTCCTCCCTGAGAATTCCAGAAAGCGAGCTTGAGCTCAAGGCCATCCGCTCAGGTGGACCAGGAGGGCAAAATGTCAACAAGGTGGCCACAGCCATTCAACTCCGTTTTGACAGTCAGAATTCCAGCCTCCCTGATCATATCAAGGAGCGCCTCTTAAAATTGCTTGACCAGCGCATCAATGCAGAAGGCGTGATTACTATTACTGCCCGACAATTCCGCAATCAGGAAGCCAATCGCCTGGCTGCTTTGGAGCGGCTTGAAAAAATTATTGAAAAGGCTGAAATAGAGCCCAAGAAACGTAAAGCCACCAGGCCAACAAGAGCTTCCGTAAACAAACGATTAGAAACCAAAACCAAACGCAGTCGTGTAAAGCAACTTCGTACACGTGTCAAGCCAGATGATGAATAGGGACGCCAGTTATGACAAATAAAGTGATGTGGACTCCTGGTCAAGACCAGTTGAACCGGGCTCAGATGACTGAATTTCGTCTCGATATGAATTCCAAATATGGACTCAAGCTGAACTCCTATGATGATCTTTATCAATGGTCGCTGGATCATGCCGCTGAATTCTGGTCTGAGGTCTGGAATCTTGGCGGGATCATCTCCAGTACAGAAGCTGATGAGGTCGTGGATGATCTGGGGAAAATGCCTGGAGCAAAGTGGTTTAGGGGTTCTCGTCTGAATTATGCTGAAAACCTGCTGCGCTATCGCGATGAGCGCATCGCCATTCATTTCCGTGGCGAGGACCAGGTACAGCGATCTTTGACATACAGCCAGCTTTATACTCAGGTCGCCAGGACAGCTCAAGCCATGCAGGAGGCCGGTGTTACCAGGGGTGATCGGGTTGCCGGGTTTATTCCAAATCTGCCCGAAACCATTATCGCCATGTTGGCTGCGTCCAGTCTGGGAGCTATCTGGTCATCTTCATCGCCAGACTTTGGCATTAGGGGTGTTCTGGATCGTTTTTCACAGATTGAACCAAAAATCATTTTTGCAGCGGATGGATACTTCTACGGCAGCAGCCGTTTTGATTCCCTTGAAAAACTTCAGAACATTTTACATGAATTACCCTCAGTGGAAAAAGTGGTGGTTATCAGTTATACACAGAAACCTGATATTTCTGGTGTTCCCAACAGCATACACTGGGAGGACTTTATCGATAACAGTGCCTCTGAAGTAAGCTTCACCCCCTTGTCTTTTGACCATCCCCTCTATATCATGTATTCATCTGGTACCACAGGACTTCCAAAATCCATTGTTCATTCTGCCGGGGGCACTTTGATCCAGCACCTGAAAGAATTGATGCTTCATTGCGATTTGAAACGGGAAGACACCATTTTTTATTTTACAACCTGTGGCTGGATGATGTGGAACTGGCTGGTAAGCAGCCTGGCAGTGGGGGCGACCCTGGTGCTGTATGATGGAAATCCATTTTATCCCGGACCGGAAGGTCTCTGGAAAATGGCTGAGGAGCTGGATATCTCAGTGTTTGGAACCAGTGCCAAATATTTGGATGCTCTGGAGTCGGCTGGTTGTAAACCAGGTCAGGATTTTAGTCTGTCTGCCTTACGGGCAGTCCTGTCTACAGGGTCGCCTCTCTCAGAAGAAAGTTTTGATTTTGTATATCGCCATATCAAACAGGATGTCCTCCTGGCTTCCATTTCAGGTGGAACAGATATTGTTTCCTGTTTTGTATTGGGTAATCCAGCCCTGCCGGTCTACCGCGGGGAATTACAATGTCGTGGTCTGGGAATGAAGGTGGAAGCTTTTAACGATTCTGGCGAAGGCGTCTTCAACGAAAATGGCGAGCTGGTCTGCACCCAGGCCTTTCCATCCATGCCGGTCTTTTTCTGGAACGATCCAGGTGGCGAAAAATATCATTCCGCCTATTTCGCTGATTATCCTGGAATCTGGCGTCATGGGGATTTTATTGAGATCAATAACCACGGTGGTGTTCGCATTTATGGTCGTTCAGATGCCACCTTGAATCCAGGCGGTGTACGTATTGGGACGGCTGAAATCTATACTGTGGTAGAAAACCTGCCTGAAATAGCGGATAGTCTCGTTGTAGGTCAGTCCTGGGAGGATGACGAAAGAGTGATCCTTTTTGTCAAGTTGCCAGAGGGTGGTGTCCTGGATGACGCTCTGGTGAAAAAATTGAAGGGGGTTATCCGACAAAATTGCAGTCCCCGACATGTACCGGCACTTATTCTTGAGACGGCTGACATTCCCTATACCATTAATGGTAAAAAGGTAGAGATTGCCGTCAAAAAAATAATTAGAGGCAAGGAGGTTCAGAATCGATCCGCCCTGGCCAATCCTGAATCCCTTGAGCTATATAAAAACCTTGAGACGCTAAATGGATAACATGGAACTTTAGGATGCGTTCAGAACCAACAGCAGAGAAGAAGGGGGGGAAACCGGGCCAGTATATCGGTGCGGGAATCGCAATTGGCGTTGCTATCGGCGCTGCTATGGATAATGTTGGAGCAGGGATCGCTATCGGCATTGCTCTGGGTGCAGCCATGGATTCTTATCGAAGGAAAAAAGATAAAGAAGCGTGAGATTAAGAATCAGGCAGCTCCAGCCAATTCAGAATCCCTGAGCTATACAAAAATATCGTAGCGTTTAACCACGAACCGGAGGATTCAGATGAATTCAGAACCCACAGAAGAGAAAAAAGGCAAACGACCTGCCAGCTATATTGGGATTGGATTCGTGCTCGGCGTGGGTGTGGGGGCAGCCCTGGGAAACATTGCAGTTGGGATTGCTGTGGGACTGGCCATGGGCGCTGCTCTGAATTCATACCACAAAGAAAAACGTGAGAATGAAAAAAAAGATGATGACGGTGAAGATTGAACCATTTCCAAATTCTAACTCCTAACTCCTAACTCCTAACTCAAATTAATCCCACCCCTCCAGAACCACCTTCCCAAAGGCATGTTCAAATTCAAGGTGATCATGGGCACCTCGGATATTCTGAAAAGGAAAGATCTGGTCAATAACGGGAATCAATGCCTTCTGCTCAGCAAGCTGAAGACACTCATAAAAATCAGAAACTGAGCCCATGGTTGACCCCATAATAGTTTGACGCTTGTAAAATAAATGTCTGAGGTTGACCTCTCCTTTGACGCCAGTGGTAGCTCCACAGGTCACAATTCGACCACCCACAGCCAGAGATTTCATCGAATCCGCCCATGTGCTTGCACCGGTATGTTCAAACACTACATCTGCACCCCGACCATTTGTCAGCGCCTTGACCTGTTTAGAAAAACCTTCCTGTCGATGATTCAAGACTTCATCAGCCCCCAGGGAGAAAGCCAGCTTCTGCTTCTCCTCTGATCCCCCCGTGGCAATCACTCGAGCGCCCATATAGCGACCCATTTGAACAGCCATGCTGCCCACACCTGAGCCGGCGCCCAGAACCAGGAGGGTTTCTCCAGTGCGAAGCTGGGCTCTGTTTTTCAACATATTCCACGCTGTGAGAGAGGCCAGGGGTAGAGCGGCTGCTTCCACAAAACTTAGATTCTTTGGTTTGGGGCCAATATTCACCGGAGACAGACACATGTATTGTCGCTGAACCCCACCCTGGGTTTCACCCAGTATGCCATAGGAGGCACACAAGTCTTCTCGACCAGTCTGACACTGATCACATGCTCCGCAAAAGGTACCGGGCTGAATAACCACCTCATCACCAACATTCCAATCCTTCACCTCAGAGCCCACTTCTGCAATCACACCAGAAGCGTCACTCCCGGGGATATGGGGCATGGGGATACTCAATCCTGGCAATCCTCGTCGTAACCAGAGATCAAGATGATTTAGGCTGGCAGCTCTGATTTCAACCAGTATCTGGTCATTATCAGGAGTCTGTACTTCCATGGTTGAAATATCTAAGACCTCACTGGAGCCATGCTTTGTAAATTGGATGCCAATCATTATCAGTCCCTATCCTGTTCGATAATTCTTTGTTCTTTCCAAGTTTTCCATTTCAACTGAATCATTCAAAAAATAACTTTATCCATCTAATTCGGGGACAAAATGTTTAAAAAATCACTAATTCTGTCGTTGTCAGTTTTCTTACTCATGTCATGCTATCCACTTGGAACCTTCCAGGGACCTGAAGTTCTGCCCTTAGGAACAGAAACCATGGGAGTGGGATTGAGTTGGATGACCAATATTGTCTCCCTTCAGGACTCCAGTTCAGGCAATGAAAAGGCCTTCGTGGCAGATGCTAGCGTGCTGTTTAGAAGAGGTTTTGCACATAATACAGAAATCGGTATCAAGTTTGCTGGACGCCCCTGGACCAGTGGTGCCATTTTATCTGATGTAAAATGGCAAATTGTTCAAGAACCCCTCATGGTGTCCGTGGACTTTGGCATATCCTACTGGACCAATATTGATATTTTGGCTTCTGTGGGATACCACCCAGCTCTTATTGTAGGGAATGGGAAGCTTTTTGGGATTTTGCAGTATAACGATATCCGTTCCAGCTCCCGCATTTTAAGAACTCAAGACCTGCTCTTGGGTCATCATTTCCCCATGAAAGAAAATGATTATATTTTTTCACCACTCTTTGGTCTGCACCGGGATGAGGCTGATCCAGGCAATATATTCTATTCGCTGGGTTTTGGCTTTACAGGTCCTGTTGACGAGTGGTGGCGCCCCTGATTCTTATTTCTCGTACCAGAGTGTTGTAAATTTCGCAAACGCTCGTTTGCCAGAGATTACCTTATGTGCAATCAGCACATAAACAAGATATGCCAGGCTAATACCGATGGCAGCCCAGAAGAGCATGGGGTTATCTCTCGCCACACTGTAAGCCGGTAAATTGATTGATAAGATAAATGGTATAACCAAAAAGAAGGTTAATGCGGCCGAATACATATAGTCCGTAGCTACTGGTGTTTCAAAGTCAGGATCCACCACACGTAAAAGAGCCAGGCCTGTAGGCATCGTTCCTGTGCAGGCTCCAAAAATAATTAAAGCCCGATGGAATTTATACTCTTCAAAGATTCTTGAGCTTAACCAAAGAACGCTTATCAGGGTCACGAATCCACCCACGAGGGAGATAACCAGGATTGGCATCCAATACTGAACTACAACGGTAAGAGAAATAGCGCCTACTGCAGCGGCTACCATAATATCTACACTATTGCCGGCAATGCGTGTCAGGCTGCCATTATCCAGGGTGTGTTCAAGTTTGAGTTTTATCATAAGGGTTTTGACAATTAGAGCTACAATGGCAGCAAAAACAAAGCTGATAGCCCAGAGATTGACAGCCAGTTCGTTTCCCAGATTTCCAGCCATTGACAAGACAAGACCGAGACCCTTTAGCAGAAGAAATGTAAGGAGATAGACCATCAGCACTACAGCCATGTTATAGCTGGCAGAATCAATTGCTTCTGATTCTGTGGTTAATCTTGACCCAACCTGTAGTTCGGCTCCGCGACCCATCACTCCAGAACGAAAGCGTTTGGCCTTGATTTTTTCAATATGAGCAGCTCCAATCCAACCTCGTTTGATACCCATGTTGATCAGAATTACTCCTCCAAAGGAAGCCCACATATAGCCGACAGCTGCAAAGGTCAACCCTATGTCTGGTGCCCCCTCAAAGCCAAATTTAACCCACCCCTCGCCAATTGCATAAGCCTGACCGGGACCCTGTGCGAAACCCAGGGGCATTAAAAAGCCAAAAGCTGGGAAAAGCTCCTGCATGATCGTACTCATAAAGAAAAAGGTAAGCAATAAACCAACGAGTGATTGGAGGGAGAATTGTGAAATTATAGCCGTCGAGGTTCCAAATACGCTCTTGTCTCCTTTGCGTTTGGTATAGGCCGGTTTCCTTAGACTCATAGCTATAAATGATATACTCAGAAGATGGAAAACAATGGCACCCAAGCCAATTTCGGACATACCGACATAAGGGGCTAAAAAATTGTAAAACGGTAAAAGAATAAAGCCTGCCGTTAGGGCATTAGGAATGAGATATTTTTGAAAAAAGGTTACTCTGGTTCTGATAAAGGTAGCTAGGAGTAAAGCCATTGAAATGACGCCAAGATCCAGAAACATATTCCATGGAAAATTCATATAATACCATCCTGTTTTTTTACTGTTGTTGTCTAATGGGTATCGTAAAGCGGGTTCAGTTTACTTGCATAAATCATTATTTACAACCGTAAAACATTTCCAGGCTAGTTGTTGAGTTAAGGCGTTTGTGAGTTACTAAGGTTCAATACCTTTGAAATGCATAAAGTTAATTAGTGTCAAAGATATAGGATGCCATGGTGAGTTCGATACGCTCAACCCAATCGAGGTTTATCCAGAAATTGACACCAGCCTGGTTGTCTTTATTAATAAAGATGTGACACTTCTCTATCCCAGCAGATTCAATTTTTTCCAGGCTTAGGGAAACCAGTTTTTTGCCGATTCCCTGATTACGGAACTCAGGCAAGACGACTAAATGATGGATGGAACCAAAGCGGCCATCATGACCTCCTAATATCCCGCCCAGTATCCGACCCTGGGATTCAACCACAAAACTAAATCCGGGGTTGCGCTTCAAGAACGCAGTAAATCCCTCAGGAGAGTCTGCCTTTCGAATTGTCAAACCCGCAGTATTTTTCCATATTTTATAAAGCGCCTGGTGATCTCCAGGAGTCATTTCACGATATTTGACCGCCGTTACCATCTATCCCAGGACAGGTTCTCGTTTTTCAGGAGGATGTAAAATTTCGTTATGCAAAACTTGTTCATCAGCATGATAGGAGGAGCGCACCAGTGGTCCTGACTCTACATAGCTAAAACCAATTTTCATCCCATATTCTTTATACTCAGCAAATTCATCGGGATGGACATATCGATGGACGTGTTCGTGGTCTTTGGTAGGCTGTAGGTATTGCCCGAGGGAAAAGATTTGGGTTCCGGTTTCACGTACATCGTCCATGAGAGCAAAGACTTCTTCTTTCTCTTCACCAATTCCCACCATAATTGAAGTCTTGGTCTGCAAGCCTTCAGATACTGACTGTCTAAGTACATCCAGCGATCTTTGATACTGGGCTTGAGGACGAATTCGGCGATGGAGTCTTTCAACGGTTTCCATATTGTGGCTCATAATCTCTGGCTTAGCATCCAGAACCGTTTTAATGCTTTCAGGATTGCCCTGAAAATCTGGTGTCAGCACTTCAATGGAACAGCCCTCTACTTCTGCATGAATCTGACGAATAGTTTCAGCCCAGATCCCGGCGCCGCCATCGTCCAACTCGTCTCGATCAACCGAAGTAATGACACAATGGTGTAGACCCATCTTTTTAACGGCCTCAGCAGTCCTTCTAGGCTCATCCAGGTCAACAGCTGATGGTCGACCCGTTTTTACAGCACAAAAGGCACAGGAGCGCGTACAGGTGTCTCCCAGAATCATGATGGAGGCAGCACGACGTTCCCAGCATTCGCTGATATTGGGACACATGGCTTCCTGACATACCGTATGTACCTGATGGCTTGAGACAATGCTTTTCAGGTCCTGAAAATTTGGACCACTGCGTAACTTGGTTTTAAGCCAGGCTGGCTTGGAAGGTTTTGACATTTATAATACTCCAGCGAGTTCCTTTTGGGGGTCCACGCTTTCAAGGTTCTTCATAATTTCTTCAATAAACTGTCCACCCATGGCACCATCAACCAGACGATGATCAAAGCCCAGGGTGAAGACACACATCTGACGAATGGCAATTTCATCACCAGCTTTTGATTCAATCACGACAGGTCTTTTCTTGATGACCCCCACACCCAGAATCGCCACATTGGGTTGATTGATAATGGGGTAACCTGCCAGATTGCCAAAAACACCAAAATTGGTAATGGAGAAGGTGGCACCCTCAAGGTCTTCAAGGGTCAGCTTCTTGACTCGGGCCTTGCTGACGATGCTGGAAATATCATCTGATATATCCTTGAGTGATTTTTCCTCAGCATTTCTAACGGGGGGAACAACCAATCCATCTCCCACTGCAACTGCAATACCAATATTCAGATGTTTGTGTCGAATGATCCGGGTACCGTCCAAGGAAGCGTTTATCATGGGAAAGTTTAACAGCGCATCTCGCACTGCTTTGGTGATAAAGTGGGTTACTGTGAGGGAGTGGCCATGCTTGGTCTTGAATCGCTCATTGTTCTCTGAGATGAAGGTCATGATTTTGGTCATGTCAGCTTCACTAACAGAGTAAACATGGGCTGAGGTGTCAACACTCCTACGCATATGCTTGGCAATGCTTTTACGCATGCTGTCCATATCGATGATTTCAACATCCTCTGGAGATACTCTATCGGCCAGACCCGTTTCTTCAAGTCCACTTATTGGGCTTGGCTTTTTACCACCGGAGCCGCGAGTTTCAAGATAGAAAAGTACATCTTTTTTTGATACTCTCCCACGAAACCCACTACCTGGAATCTGTTGCAACTCAGCTGGCGTTATGCCTTCCTGGCTGGCAATGCTTCTCACTAAAGGGGAGTATACACGATTGTCATCAAAGGACACTGGAGATTGCAATTGGGACTGTTGGGGTTTTTCGCGAAAAACCCCTTCCGATTTCTGACCAGGAGTTTGTTTGACGGGGCTGTCCTTCGGTTTTTCAACCTGAACATCATCTGAGGTTTCTACCCGGGCGATAACGGTATCGATATCATAGGTCTGGTTGACTTCGCCAATAATTTCTACCAGAGTTCCCGAGACAGGACTGGGAATTTCTGCATCAACTTTGTCAGTGGCAATTTCCAGAAGGGTCTCATCTTTATCTATACTCTCGCCGACCTTCTTTTTCCACTCAAGAACGGTTCCCTCGGTTAAAGATTCGCCCATTTTTGGCATGACGATATCGAATATCATTTGTTCACCTTTTGATTCCGTCGAGAAAATCTCGTTGTGGGGTTTTCCAGGCGAGGATTCGAATCCTCGCTTAGTAGAGAGCATGTCAACGTACTCAAACTCATTTAATACTCCAAAAGCCGTTCTGCAGCCTGGCGGATATCTTCCGTCTGGGGTAATATTTCATCTTCCAAATCCCAGTTAAAGGGGACAGGTGCATCTTTGGCGGCCACACGCAAAACCGGCCCATCCAGATACTCAAAGAATTCCTCTGCTATAATAGCTGCTATTTCAGCACCTGGGCCAGCCGTCAAAGTATCCTCGTAGACCACCAGCGCTTTGCTGGTCTTCTGCAGGGATTGTCCAATGGTGACCTTATCAAGAGGGCTGAGTGTTCTCAGGTCAATTACCTCGATAGAGGCGCCTGTGCTTTTTTCCAGATACTTGGCAGCCTCGATAGCCTTGTATACCATTAAACCATAAGTAACGATGGTGAGGTCTCGACCTTCACGAACCACAGCAGCCTGACCAAAGGGTAGGAGATAATCCTCATCTGGTTCGGGTCGCTTGGCGAAGCCCTGACGATACATACCCTTGTGTTCTAGAAATAGTACGGGATCATCAATGCGACAGGCATACTTGAGCAGCCCTTTTGCATCTGCCGCATTGGATGGATAAACAATATGAATACCTGGGAGATGCATGAAGAAGCCTTCAATACTTTGGCTATGACACAACCCACCATGAATGTATCCACCAACGGGGGTTCGAATGACGATGGGACATGAATAGGAGTTATTACTGCGATAGCGGATGGTAGCGACTTCATTTCTGATCTGCATCATGGCAGTCCAGATATAATCACCAAATTGTATTTCAACTACAGGCTTCAGGCCGGCAACAGCGGCACCCACGGCAGTTCCTACAATGGAGGCTTCGGCCAGTGGAGAATTAAAAACACGCTTGTCCCCAAATTCTGTGGAAAGTCCCTTGGTGGCAGTAAAAACCCCACCTTTTCCATCGGCAACATCCTGCCCGTAAATGATCATGTTCTCATTATGTCTCATTTCCTCATGGAGGGCATGATTGACGGCATCGACGATGACGATTTCATCTCCCGTCGTAATAGGATTTGAATGAGGGATGGCAATGACTGAATCATCCACGACATGGGTATCTGCATCCGCTTTCTCTGGATTGGGAGCCGAGAGTGCTTTTTCGGCAGCTGCATCGACCTCTTGCAGCACCTCATCCCAGACCTGTTGGAATTCATCTGAACTGATTATGCCGTCTTGCTCGCACTGGGCTCTGAATTTTTCAATGGGGTCACGTTTTTGTTCTTCGGAAAGCTCGTCAGCATCTCTGTATTTACGATGATCATCAGATGAAGAGTGGGGTAAAAGACGCACGACATTTGAAACCACAATGGCTGGACCTTTTCCAGCCCGAATACTTGAGATAGCTTCTTTAAAGGTGGCGTAGGATTCAAAGAAATCGGTTCCATCCGTTTCAAATTTATTCAGGTTGCCATAACCACCGACCATGTCATAGATAGACCCTTCGGCAGTCTGTGAAGAACTGGGAACTGAGATGGCAAAGCCATTGTCTTCAATATGAAAAAGAACAGGCAACTTCTCGCGACCAGCCCAGTTAAGGGCTTCATGAAATTCACCCTGGCTGGTGGTTCCCTCTCCAGAAGACACGTATACGAGAGCCTGTTTGTCTGTCTGTTGGGCGGCCATGGCGGTTCCCACAGCCTGGAGATACTGAGTCCCAGTTGGGCTGGACTGGGAAACAATATTCAATTCTTTTTGCCCATAATGTTGTGGAAGTTGGCGACCACCTGAACCGGGATCATCTGCTTTTGCTAAAAAGCCCAGAAAGAGCTCTTCGGTGGTCATCCCCAAGCCCATGACCATGGTTTGGTCGCGATAGTAGGGATAGGACCAATCCTGCTCTGAGTTCATCTGCATGGCGCAGGCCAGTTGGGCGCCTTCGTGTCCAGCAGCACCAATATGAAAGAAAGATTTTCCCTGTCTCAGAAGGGTGAGCATTTTTTCATCAGTACGACGCGAGGTCGCCATGGTTTTGAAAATGCCGAGTAACTCTTCTTTTTGAAATCCTTTAAGACTTGCTGACACGCAATGACTCCACTATTAATCTAGAACTTTATCAAATTCAAATACCGACTGGAAAGCCTGAATCAGCGGCTGAGAAACCTCTTCAATCGTAATCTCAGCACCAAGCAAATCCTGCATGCTCACAACCCCCTTGCCCTTGATACCACAGGGGATCATGCCGTTGAAATATGACATATCCGGTCTCACATTCAAGGCAAATCCATGCATGGTTACCCAGCGGGAAAGCCTTACTCCCATGGCACAAACCTTCTGGTTTCCCACCCATACTCCTGTCATTCCAGAAATGCGTTCTCCTTTGATATCATAGTGCTGGAGGGTTTGGATAATCACTTCTTCCAGATTGCGCATATACCAGCTTACACTTTTCTTGTGATATTCCAGATTGATAATGGGGTAGCCTACCATTTGGCCAGGCCCATGCCAGGTAATATCGCCTCCACGATCACTCCTGATGACCTGAGCATCACGTGCATCGATGAGGTTTGATTGATCAGAGTTTTTACCAAAAGTGTAGACGGGAGGGTGCTCCAAGAGTATCAGGGTGTCAGGTATCTCACCAGCCAGTCTCATGGCATGGGTCTGACGTTGGTATTCCCAGGCTTCCTCGTAGGGGACCAGGCCTTTTTTTATGACGTGCAGATTAGCCATGGAAAGATTGATTCATTTTCTTCATGCTGCTTGATGTGTGTCGTCCCTCGACTCCGCTCCAGTCTAAGCCTCTTGGTTTCGACCCGGCAGGCGGGATGACACATGCTTTAGTTTCAGCATGAAATTTCAAAATAGTCCTGCCAGTTTTTCACAGATGGCCTCAAGTAGCTCTGTGTCCAGTTCGGTAAAGGGAGAGATCGCGTGGGAGTCAATATCCAATTCTGCGACAAATTTATCGTCCTTCATAATCGGAAAAACAACCTCGGACTGGACATTTGAACTACAGGACAGATAATTGTCTTCCAGGGAAACATCCTGAATGATGCGGCTCATTTGAGAGACGGCGACCTGGCCACAAATACCCTTGCCAAAGGCAATTTTCACATGGTCTGTAGCTGCACCGACGTAGGGACCTAGAATGAGATTGGTGCCAGATTCATCAACGATATAGAAACCGACCCAATTATAGTGCTCAACTTTCTCTGAAAGGAGCTCTGAAACTTTTTGTAGAATGTCATCTCTTGAATCCAGTTCGCTGATGATAGCATCTACAGATTTGAGCAGGGGATTTATATGGGGAAATGGCATTTTCTTGAATATCCTCTTTCTTTAGCACTCATTCTAAGCGATTTGGGGCCTCATACCAAGGAGCTTCCCTTTTGAATCTTGAGAGACCATGCGTTACAAAATCAAGCATCCCGTTTTTTAGGGAAGAGGTTAATGCACCATCTATATGGGGAAGATCTTGGTTTTTATCAATATATTGTGTTTATCCCATTTTAATGGGATAGACCCCATCACCTTTTAGAGGTGGATACCACGATCCAGGGCCAGGCCAGAGGCTTCCATAATCATTTCTGATAAAGTGGGGTGAGCGTGAATGGTTTCAAGCACGGCTTCATGGGTTGCCTCAAGGGATCGGGCCATTCCAATCTCAGCGATAAGCTCGGTTGCCTCAGCTCCAATGATATGTGCACCAAGTAGTTCTCCATATTTAGCATCATAGATGAGCTTGGTAAATCCATCAGTTTCGCCTGATGCCATGGCCTTTCCAGATACACGATATGGGAATTTTCCAATCTTTACTTCATGCCCTGCTTCTCGAGCTGCCTTTTCTGTGAGTCCTATTGAGGCTACCTGAGGCGTGCAATAAGTACAACCCGGCACATTGTCATATCGCATGGGTTTCACATTCAGTCCAGCTATATGTTCTACAGCCGTGATGCCTTCATGAGAAGCCACGTGGGCTAACCAGGGCGGACCTGCCACATCACCAATAGCATAGATGCCCGTGGCGCTGGTTTGCATATATCCGTTGGTTTTTATCCAACCTTTTTCGAGCTGGACACCAGCTTCTTCCAGTCCCAGGTCTTCAGTATTGCCTTGAACTCCAATGGCAATCAATACCTTATCCGCATCCAGCTCCAGAACCTCACCTGTCTTTGTTTTAACTTTAACAAGCGCCCGTCCTTCTGAGACAGAAATGGCTTCAACCATAGATTCTGTGTGAGCTTTGATTTTTTTGCGTTTAAACATTTTTTGCAGCTCTACGGAAACCTCTTCATCCTCAATGGGAAGCAGGTGTGGCAGCATTTCTACGATGGTCACCTGACTGCCCATGGCTGCATAGAAATCGGCAAATTCAACACCGATGGCTCCAGCCCCAACCACCACAAGTTTTTCAGGGATAGCATCCAGATTCATGGCTTCTTTGGAGGAGATAATGGTTTGTCCATCATAAGCAGCTCCAGGCATGGGGCGAGCCCGGGCACCTGTAGCCACAATGATATTATCAGCGCTCACTTGTTGATCCTCGTTGACTAGAATCTGATTTTTTCCCAACAGCCTGGCTGAGCCGTTGATTACATCTACCTCATTTTTCTTCATGAGGAAATCGACTCCTTTTGAAAGGGAGCCAGCGACCTGTCTTGATCTCTGAATTACTGAAGGAAAATCCACATCAACATCACCCACCACCACACCAAACTTTTTGGCTTTCTGGGCAGATCGCAATACTTCAGCACTTTTCAATAGCGCCTTGGTGGGAATACATCCCCAATTCAGACACACCCCACCGAGATCGGAGCGTTCGATAACCACCGCTTTTTTCCTTAATTGGGCAGCTCGGATCGCGGCGACATATCCGCCGGGGCCGCCACCAATGATTGCTATATCGTAATGTGTCTGTGTCATGATAAATCCTTTATTTCACGTCTCCAGGTCGGGATTCGAATCCCGACCTGGAGAGATTTCTTTCTCTTGCAAGTATTGTCGCAATATTTCCAGCTTTTCAACGGTTCCAATGTCAATCCAGTAGGACTGGTCCATGGGGAAGGCCTTTATGTTTTCACCAGCCTGTGCGGCTTTTAAATAGACTGGAATCGTGGAGAAAGACGTCCCGAGATCATCCATATATTCAAAGATTCGAGGTGATATGATCTGAATTCCATTGAAAGCCCATTTCTCATAGCTGCTGGAGCTCCATGAGATCTTCTCGCCCGTTTTCCAGTTTTCCCAGCCACATAAATTGTCGTTTTGATCAAATCTCAAATAGCGTGAGGTTTCACGGTTGGCTACAGCCAGTGTGGCCAGCCTTTGAGACTCATTGTGGGCAGATATTAGTGTCTTCAAATCCAGATCTGTATAAATATCACTATTGCAGACCAGGAAATCGTCCTCATTCTTAAAATGCTCTGAAGCATACAATAATCCACCACCCTGACCCAACAAATCTTGCTCTTCAGAGATATGGATGGTTAAACCAAAGTCTTTGGATCGGATAAATTCAATAACCTGTTCAGCAAAATGATGAACATTTATCACCAGAGTATCCACGCCGGCTGCTTTGAGCTTGGAGATATTATGCTCTAAAAGGGTCTTGTTACCGACAGTAACCAGACATTTGGGATGTCTATCGGTGAGGGGTGCCAGTCGGGTACCCCGGCCGGCAGCAAAAAGCATGGCCTTCAAGCAAGACTCCAGGAGATCAACGCCTTAGGCTTGTTGTTTTGAGCCTTGCCTTGTGTCAGGCTGAGCTTGCCTGCCAAACCGTAGCTAAATCCCGCCAACAGCGACGGGTGAACCCTAGACTGATCGAAGTATAGACACATGTTGTCCATAACAGACTCCATTAATAAATACCTGTACATTTCGACTCCGCTCAATGTGACGATCTGAGTGATCTCACTAGTTGTGGAAGATACGCTCGCTATTCCAACTCCCGATGATGAAGTACCACATCAATATCGTGGGTCTCTTTCAAGTGGGCAGCCAGCCTGTTGGCAGAATGCACGGACCGATGTTGTCCACCTGTGCATCCAAATGAGATCATCAAATCAGTAAAATTCTGTTCTTCATAGCTGGTAACAGCGGCATCCACCATGGTAAACATGCGTTTCAACCAGCGATCCATATCAGGCTTAACTGCAAACCAGTCAATAACTTCCTGATCATTGGCAGACAATTTTTTATAAGCTATTTCCCGCCCTGGATTGGGGAGAAAACGACAATCAAAAACAAAGCCACCCCCATGACCTCGATCATCAACAGGAACCCCGTTTTTGTATGAAAAACTGGAGATACGTACCTTGAGCCGCAAGTTTGCTTTGCCGAATTCTCTCAGGGCTGATGATTGAATAAGCTGCTGAAAGACATCCATCATGACCGGGATGTCAATAGGCAGGTCTACTTTGCGAACCAAATATTCAAGATTTCTTATGGCGTAGGGAATGCTCTGCAGGAAGTGGGTTTTACGTTCATAAAAGCCCCGATATCCATAAGCTCCCATGGCCTGCATAATGCGGATAAACACGAAGGCATAATAATGCTTCGTAAAAGCTTCCCGATCTATTGGCATTAATTCAGATACGGCATTCAAATAGTGATCAAGAAGATGCTCTCTCACTTCAAAGGGTAGATCTGCTTTGGCGTCAAAAAGTAGCGAGGCAATATCATACTGGAGAGCTCCCTTGCGACCTCCCTGATAATCAATAAACCAGGGCTTGCCGTCCTTGAGCATAATGTTTCTGGATTGAAAATCACGATATAGAAAGTGGTTTCCATCGGCCAGAAGTAGAAAATCGGTGAAGGTCTGAAAATCCTGCTCTAGTTTTTGCTCATTAAAGCGGATGTGGGCTAGTTTGAGAAAATAATATTTAAAATAATTCAGATCCCACATCATGGACTGACGATCAAAACTATGATGGGGATAGGACTTGCTGTAATCCAGGCCCTGACCGCCTTTAATTTGAAATTGAGGCAAAAGCTCTACGACCTGCTCGTAGGTTTTAAGCAGTCTTTCCGGAAAGTCCTTACGTCCCTCGCGTACTTCCAGCAGATAGTCAAAAAGCGTGACATCACCGAGATCCTGCTGAAGATAAATATGCTGGTCCAGATCTTCGGCATAAATTTCTGGTACGGTTAGATCTTTTGCGAGAAAGTGCCTGGAGAATGTTACAAAGGCATCGTTTTCAAGTCGATCCAGATTTTTTGCACCAATCACAGAGCGTTTGTCATTGCTCAGACGAAAGTATTCGCGATTGGAACCATGGGCTGGCAGTGGACTCAGATTTGCGACATCTTCCTTGAAATGATCTTCAAACAGCTTTTTTAGTTTTTCAGGCATAGTTTCTCTCTTGTTTGATCATTCGTCATCCCGAGCGGAGTCGAGGGATATGGAACTAACTTCAAGTTTTTTCAATAGTCTTTCGCACCTCGACTCCGCTCGGTGTGACGAGACTAAATGAGCAGTCTAGATGTTCTTCATGCTAATGATACTGAGAAATTCGGCTCTAGTTTCAGCTTCATCGTGAAATTCACCTAACATGGCTGAAGTGGTGGCAAAAGAATTTTGTTTTTCCACGCCTCGCATCTGCATACAGAGGTGACGACCCTCCAACACCACGGCCACACCAGCAGGGTCTAATAATTCGTTCAGGGCTTCGGCTACCTGGTGGGTGATACGCTCCTGGATTTGAAGCCGACGGGCGTACATCTCAATGATTCTGGGGATTTTTGACAAGCCAATCACCTTTCCACGAGGAATATAGGCCACATGAGCCTTGCCAAAAAAGGGCAGCATGTGGTGTTCACACATGCTAAAAAATTCGATATCCCTGACGACCACCATTTCAGAGCACTTGTCTTCAAAAATGGCATCATTTAAAACATCATTGAGGTTTTGCTCATATCCCCTGGCAATATATTTCCAGGCTTTGGCAACCCGGTGAGGGGTCCGAACCAAACCCTCGCGTTCCGGGTCTTCCCCAATCTCAGATAAGAGACTGTGGGTTAAATCTTCAATTTTTTGTAAGTCTACCATGTATTACTCCTGTCCAGGGGACAATTTTTCAGTTTCAAAATCAGCTAGAGGATCAATCTCCAGATAGCGTGAAAGATAGTGTACGCCGACGTAAAAAGGACCGGTATCCACCAGAGCGACAATCAATTTAAAGGTATAGCCAGAAATGATAAACACCAGCAACTGATTAAAGATGGGTTTTGCCAGATCTACAGGTAAGGCCTTGGCGTAATAGTGTGTCACCAGAATGACTGCCACCGTATCTACCAGCTGGCTCACCAGAGTAGATCCATTATTTCTCAACCAGAGATGTTTTCCTTTGGTGAGGGTTTTCCAGAAATGGAACATATAGACATCCACAAACTGAGCCGCCAGATAGGCAATCATGGATGCTGTTACCGCACCAAAGGTCAGGGCTCGAACCTCGTAAAATATCGGCAGACGGCCTGCTACATCTCGAGCAATTTCTCCTGTGGTAGTCAACGTTTCAAAGCCTGGCATTACCCCACCGAGCCACATGACAAACATGACCCACAGGTTGAGAATCAGACCTACAAAAACTACAAAGTTGGCCCGCTTGCGACCATATAGCTCACTGATGAGATCGGTTGCTAAAAAGGTTATTGGATAAGGCAATACACCAACAGCCACGGCAAAAACAACCTCACCGTAACCATCAAAACTCATTGTAAATAGCTTAATGAAACGGCTGATACCCAGAATATTGAGCATGGCCAAAGTCCCTAGAAAGAGACCTGCCAAAATGAGAAAAACCCGTTCTCTTCTTTGAATAATTTCAGGCGAGGGGTTTGAATTATATACCATCATATATCATCCTTTTGAGGGGACTAAAATACACGCCGTAAGGAGTGTGAGTCGATTGTTATTCAGGACCGTAATAGTCCGTGTATATGGTTGGTGTTTCCTGGAGCCGAATACGATGCAGTTTTCCATCTTTTAGATGGCTGGCTATCTGATCCCACATCCAGACCACCATGTTTTCAGTTGAGGGTTGCCGGTCTTTAAACCAGGGGACATCAATTTCTATCTGGGAATGATCGACCTGCTTGATAACATGCTCCTTCACTACCTGTTTGAGATGCCCAAGATCCACAAGAAATCCCGTCGCAGGATTTACAGTTCCTGTCACCGAAACCGTCAACTCATAGTTATGCCCATGGATATTGAGGTCTTCGCCAAAAGCGGCCAGATTCTCTGTTTCGCTGAGAGCTGGATTTCCGTAACGATGGGCGGCACAGAAATGAAAAACTTTATTTAAAACGATCATGTCGATTCCTTTTTTATGGCTCTGAATTTATTGTAGGTGGTCCCAATGTCAAACGCTGTGAGGGTGAGAGTTTGTGAGTTTAATGAGTTCAATGGGTTTAATGAATTGTTGGGTTGTTGAGTTATTGAGTTGCAACTCCTGACAGACTTCACCTCAAGCATTTCTAAAAGAAGGACTCATCCTGCCAGCGGGAGATGCGCCAGGTTCCAGCAGGATCACCAACAAAATCAAAGACGGCATTCCCTGAAAGGAAAAATTCACCACCTATAGAAAGATCGAAAGTCTTGGTCAGACTGATTTCTCCAGTCTGAGAGGTATCTGTTGCTATGGTTGCGTTCCACACCAACGTGAAATGATCAAAGGCTCGGAAAAGTCGCCCCGTGGTGCGGAGTTCAGTATCCCTACCCCAATAATCATAGCCACCAGCACCACCTATATCAGGGTCAAAATAGAGAAATACAAAGCTGGTATCAAAGAGCTCGCTGTAAACCAGACTGTCGCGATAGATATAGGCATAGCGAAAATTCTGCAGCACCTCCTCTGGTGATTTCTGTTCTGTGAGGATCAGGCTCGCTTCACCTTCTAAAATACCTTCTGTGGGGGCAAACGGGTTCCAACACCCCTGTAGATAAACCAGGCTGAGTAATGCAATGAGAAGCGTCGGCTTAAATATTTTCACAGCCTATTGTACCAGGGTTTTAAGGTCGCTCCAGCAAGGCAGCGAATCAGCTTTAAGGTCCTGCCAAATAGAAATTTCATATAACAGATCAACATTTTGAACCAGAGTCAAAGTGGCTTGACCCTTGAATTGTCTCGGCAAGATGGTTTCAGATTCTCCATATGCTAAAGTCAGATGGTAGTCTGTGATGATCTCAAAGTGGTCTTCAATAGGTAAAAAGTCTGTACGTTCCCACTCAAGACGTTGCAAACCGTCCTCGTTGAGTGTCTCGAAAAGCTTGGTAATGAAATTTTCCTCTTCCACATAGCCCCAATTGTCAAAAACTCCTGGTTGAGAGCTGGCCACACCTTGATCAGGGAAAAAAGTGAAGGTGACGCCTGTTTCGTCGGAATTTCCCAGAACATCCAAGTGATAATTCAGTTTGTGTGCAGGGAAGGCATTGGCAAGATTTTGTAGTACAATTTCTGGGGAAGTAGGAGGAACCCAGGCGTATGGATCCAGAACATCAATGGGGGGCTCTGAATCACGGGGTGTAAATAGCTCGCATGCTCCCAGAATAAATAGAACGGCCAGTATGGAAATGATGCGTAACATGATTTGGAAGGTACACAGCCGGCCCTGAAATGCAACCAGATATAAAGCAAAGCCCGACAGAAGCCGGGCTTTTCAATTAAGCGTTGTGTCTTTTAAAGACGGGGCAAGCTAGCGCAACATGATCATCTTGCGAGACTCTATCCCACTATCCGTTTTCATTGTGTAAAGGTATTGTCCACTGGCTTGTCTAACACCTCGGGCATCCTTTCCATCCCAGATCAATTCCTGTTTTCCAGGACCGAAAACTTGATTTGACAGCTGGCGGATCAGTTCACCCTTTAGGTTGTAGATGCTCATTTCAACACTGCTTTTTTGGTGGAGAATAAAGCGAATTGATGTGCTGGGATTGAAAGGGTTGGGATAATTTTGTGAAAGCCTGCTAACCGTGGGAATCTTTAGTCCCTGTGGGGAAATTGAGACCAGGCTGCTGAGGTCAATAGTTTGACTCAGGTTGTAATATTGCCAAGAACCATTCTCGTTTGAATTCCCGGCAATTATGTAGAGCTTGTCATCAGCAATCACTGCTGAACTATGTCTGCGACCAATAAGGTTGGATTCATATTCAACCCAACTCGCATCATTAATGGAATAGCGCATCAGCCGATTCAGGTCGGCATAATCACCAATAATATAGAGAAAGTCATTATGTGTGACCATTCTGTTGGCACTTGTGGGATAGGGCATTGTTCCCATGGCTGTCCAGGTGTCATTGGCAATATCGTAGGTGTAGATTTCATTGCGAGTGCTGCCATCAAACCCACCCATGGTGTAAATCATATTGCCATGAAGAGTCGCTTCAGTCTGGGCTGCCAGGGGGTGATCAGCTCCCGTGCTCCAGCTGTTATTGGCGATATCATAAATATCAACACGATTACTGTACGCCCCATCATCAGAACCTGCGATCATATAAATTTTGCCTTCATATAGAGCGGAACCAGCATTGCGGTGGTGAGCTGGCATGGGTTCCAAAAGCGATACCGTGCGGGTCGCAGGATCAAAGACCTCCACAGCTAGTGGGTCTCCACCGCCGCCACCAAGGAGATAAACTTTTCCATCATATGAGTGAGCGTTGCCATAAAAACGATAGAGGGTAGTGGTGGCATCTACTGTCCAGTATGTATCTGTCAGGGCTCGATATTCAACAAAGGATTGGTCCCAACGATTGGCACCAAAAGGTGTTCCGTAGTAGAACCGTCCTCCGAAATGCCATAATGTGTCATTTACCAGGACTGTCCGCTGACCAAAGGAACCATAGTTAACGGTGGCGCCCCAATCCAGAGTGAGTGAATCTTGTGTGACCTGTGCCGACAGAGGAAAACTGATCAACAGAAACATCATCATGATTAAAAACTTTTTTTTCATTGGCAGGCTCCTTTAATACAATTGATTAATTGTGATAGATTTCATCACAATGTAGTTGAGTTTTGCTCTGGAATGAGAATCTTTTTATGCTGAGAGGACGTCTGAAATAGGGCTGTGGTGAATAAGGGGGGCGATTAAGTTGGGATCATGAGAATTTTCGCCTGTATGGCCACCTCCGTGGATGGGAAGATCGGTCCTGCCAATGTTGACCATTTTGTGGCCATCGGTTCACGCTATGATATGGAAAAGCTTATTTCGCTCAGGGATGATGCTGATGGAATCCTCTTTGGGGCCAGCACCTTCAGAACCTGGCCTAAAGTCCATCATGGGAATGATCCAAAACGGCATGTACATCACTTTATTATGAGTCGTAGCCTCGATCTGGATTTTCAGGCTGAACTGTTTCAATATCCTGAAATCCCCATCACCATATTTTCCGGATCAGAAAAAACCACCCCGAGTCAGATCCCGCCTGATCATGTAGAGATTGTTTCCATTCCAGACCAGCCTGGCCAAATTGATCTTATCCTCAAGCATATCGCCCGATGTGGTGTTGAATCTCTACTTGTAGAAGGTGGTGGACATATCCTTCACAAATTTATATCAGCCCAGGTTCTGAATGAACTCTATCTAACCATGGTACCTATAGTGATTGGCAACGAGAGGGCTCCCGCTTTGTTGGGTGGACAACGTCTGACAGCACCACCTCAGATAAAAATCCGCAATAGCAGGCAGGTTAAGGATGAAACCTTTCTCCATCTCGAATTCAAGTACACTTAATATCCTGGATTGATTCCTTCCCTAAAAGGGCCAGAAAATCGGCGCCATGACAGATGCAATCACCCAGAAAATCAAATTCAGGGGTGCGCCCGCTTTCACATAATCCATAAACTTGTATTTTCCTGGACCATAAACCATGAGGTTGGTCTGATATCCAATGGGGGTCATAAAGCTGGCTGAAGCAGCATAGCAGATGGTGAATATCAGCGGTCGAGAGTCGATGCCCATGTTGTTGGCTGCAGCGATGGCAATGGGGGTCAACACAATGGCTGCAGCGTTGTTTGAAACTACCGCTGTAATGATGGCTGTGATCAAATAGAGGCTGGAAAGCAGTACATAAGGCGCCAGTTCTGCTGAAAATATCTTGGCCATGGAGGTCACGCTTTCACCAATCAAATGGGCGGCACCGCTGGTTTCCATGGCGGTTCCAAAAGGGATAAACGCAGCAATAAAAATTATGACCGGCCAATTAATGGCACTGTAGGCTTCCCGCGTTGAAATATGTTTGGTGACCAGTAGCAGAAAGGCACCCGCCAAAGCCGCTGCCAGGATATCCATAAGACCTGATGCCGCTGATAGCATAATGAGGGGAATAATGATAACTGCCAGCCAGCGGATTCTTTTTTTACGCATATTAATTTCATGATGTTGAAGAATGATCAAATCCGGATCATTGCGCATTTCTGCGATCTGGTCAGCCGGCATTAGCATGAGTAGTGTGTCAGCAAAACGGAGGCGAATGTGGGCTATCTTTTGTTTGATCGTACCACCTCTGCGACTGATTGCCAGCACAAAGGCTTGATATCTTTTTCTGAAATCCAGATCACTGAGGGTTTTATCGTAAAGCGTTGACTCTGGTCCGATCAGACCTTCAACCAACACATTGTCACCTTCCTGCAATTCATCTTCGCCCAGCTTTACATCTGAAAGCGCCAGCACCTTTTCCTGTTGGTGAAATTTTAAGAATTTATCGATGGCACCTTTGGTGAGTAAAATGTCACCCTGTCTGAGTATGAGTTCACCCACATTGCCGGCGAGGTGAGCGCCATCTCGAATGATCTCCAGCACCGTAATTTCATAGCGTTCATTGACTTGCCGATCTCGACAATTCGATCCAATCAGGGGTGAATCCTTGTCAATCTTGAATTCGGTGAGATAGGTCGACATATGGTATTTACCCACCAGCGTACTCACTGGAGCGCGGGATGGTAATAGTCTGGGCAAAACAACCAGGCTATAAATGGTCCCCACCACCAAAAAGATGATCCCCAAGGGCAAGAACTCAAACATACCCAGGGCTTGCAGGCCATGGGTTTCGCCAACTGAACTGACAAGCAGGTTGGTTGAAGTGCCAATAAGGGTAATGGTGCCTCCGTAAATGGCGGCATAGGAGAGGGGTATAAGTAATTTTGAGGGCGAAATTCTAAATTTTGAGGCCATATGCATGGCAACCGGAATAAAGATGGCCACTGCCGCGACATTGTTGATAAAGCCGGAAAAAATACTGACAGTAACAAAGAAAAGCCCTATTCCCAGCCACTTCACCTTTTTTTCCATATCGATGAAATATTGGGCAAAATTTTCAAGGATGCCTGTTTTGACCAGGGCATGACTCAACACAAACATCACAGCGACGGTAAGAACCGCCTTGTTGCTAAACCCGGCGATGGCCTGATCACTGTCTACATATCCAGTAAACCAAAGCACTAGCAGGAGACCGAGACCCAGGACATCTATGGGGATGACTTCCAGAACCAGAAGCACCAGCAAGAGAATCATCAGGACAAGTATTCCTGCTATCTCAAAGCCCATAATTCTCCTTTCTGGCTGGCATTAACACGGTTGTAACTCTTCATCAAAGGGGCTCTCGCTCTTGCCTTAGAAGTGGCTTATTGCCACATAATGAATAAAAGTTATTGTGTTTAAATAACTTGGGCAAGCTAAAAGCGATACAGCTACGCCCTTTTCTTCTGATATGATGATGTATTCCTTGTTAATAAAATCGATATTTAGCCAGATTTCCCATGCCCTAATTTCCTAGGAAAATGCTTGGTGGGTCTTGGCTGTTTGTTAAATTCCGCACTGATATCAAAAGGATATAAATCCATACAGCATGAGTGAAGTAAACATGAAAAATTTAGTTACCCTATTAATCTTTGCACTGATTCTGGTCGGTGGAGTATACGCCGAGAAGGTCGCTGTGATCTCCAAGGTTCAAGGTGATGTCTTGATTCAAAAGGCAGAAGATTTCGATTACAGCACACCTGTAACCATGGGAATGATCCTGGACAATAATGATCAGATCAAAGTAAATGACGGTTTTGCCGTGATGTTGCTTCTTGATGATAAAAGCCAGGTAAAGCTTCGTGAAAACACCGAAGTCGCCATCACTATGGCAGAAGACATCGGAGGAGCGGGTTACCATGTTCGTCTCGAATATGGTCAAGCCCTGACCAAGTATGCCAAAGGGGCTGAATTCGGATTTCAACTCCATACGCCAACCTCTGTGGCTTCCATTAAAGGAACTGAGTTTTGGACCATTACTGATCCTGAAACTGGAGATCAGGTTATCGTACTTGAAGGTCTGGTAGACGTGATGAATAACCTCACTGGTATGATTAGTACTGGTGGAGCTGGCCAAACAGTTAGTTCCAGCTCTGATGGTTACATCGATACGGGTGAAACTGACGAAAGCACGATTCCCGCAGACCCGGAAGGTGATGCTGAGGGCACCGGTGATGCCACGGAAGAAGAAGGCGAAGAAGAAGTCGCAGAAACAGTTGCTGGAGATAGTACTGAGGTTGCTGATGCCGATGCTGACGCTGGTATGCCAGCGGCTCCCCCTTCAACTATGGATACCACCACACCCACTGAGGAACCTGAAGAAGAAGCCGAAGAAGAAGATGGTGGTGGTCTCGCCATGGATGCTGGCTTTGGTGCCGTAACCATTGATGGTCAACTCTACAACCAGATCGCCTTACGCCCAGATATTTCTTTTGGAAAGCTTGGCGTTGGTCTGGATATCGTTATCTATATGGATCAGGACGGAAACATTCGTAAAGATGAGTGGAATGAAGCCAAGGATGTCATTGACAAAATCATGTATGTCCGCTGGGGAGAACCAGGCGATCCACTTTATGTCCGCGTGGGAACACTTGAAAATGTAGTTCTTGGATATGGGTTGTTTATGAATGGTTATTCAAACATGATGGAATATCCCTCTGTTCGCAAGACTGGACATCATATTGGACTAAAATTCGGCAATTTTGGAATTGAAAATGTCGTTGCCAACTACAAAGAGTTCTCTTTTAGTGGAGAGAGCACTGGCCTGGGAATTATGGGTTTACGTGGAACCTTCTCCCTGGGCAAGCTAACCTTTGGTAGTACCCTGGTCATGGATAATAACCAATACCTCGGTCTCAAGGATGATGATGGCGATTATATCCCCAACCTGGTAGATGATTTTCCAGATGAAGCTGAATACTCAAAAGATTCAGACGGTGATGGACGTCCAGATAATTCAGATGATGAGTGGGATATTGATGGTGATGGTAAAACTGATAACTACACCCCAGACCACAGCAGAGACTGGGATGATGTAATCACACGTAAACCGGATCCTTTTGATGTTAGCGAGAATCCCAGCACTGTGGGTGGTTTAAGTGTTGACATGGCCTACCCGATCCTCAATATGGACAAACTGAAACTGATCCTCTTTGCAGAGGCTGGTCAATATTTTGGAACCGCTGACTCCATGTATTATGATGACAACGGTGTGGTTCGACAGAAAGAAGTCAAGTATGGTATGGGAGCAACGGTTCCTGGTCTCCGTGCTCAGATCTTCAGCTTTCTCACAGCCAGCTTAGAGTTCAGAATCACTCCTACAGGCAACTTTGTCTATGGGCTCTTCGATCGGAATTATGATCTGGAGCGTGTTGGATTCGTCGATTATGCTGGAATGGGATTAACTCCTCGCACCCGCTATGAAAAGCTCTATGACAATTCATCCATGATGGGTGTCTTTGGTAGCATCGGTGCCGATGTGCTTGGCTTGATTAATTTGCAGGCGGGTTATCAGCACATGACTTCTGATGAATCTGAAGTAAAAGGTATTCAAGGTGTAATTGGTATCGCACCGAACCTGATTCCCAAGGTGGAAGCAGCCAACGCCTATATTCTACGTATGAATGTTGATGATCCCTTTGATATCGTCAGCGAGGGTACTTTGCTGGGTTACAAGGTAACCATTGGTTTGGGTGGCGGAGCCACACTGACCTGGGACTTCCGTCAGAGCTATATTGATCTGGACGGCAACGGTGAAATTGACACCGATGCTGGTTCGGGAGAGGTTATTGCCCAGACAAGTATCGAAACGGGCTTTTCTTTCTAGTCCACCATTTACATATTGATCCAAAACGCCCTGCTTTTGCAGGGCGTTTTTTTGACACCCCTTTTACACCAAACATCGAGCGGTGTGACCCTTTGGCGAAAAGAAAGTCGTCTGCCTGAAAACTGGAGTACCTTCCCCTTATGACAACACTTAAGGAAGGACTCCCAATGAAAACAAAAAAATCAATTCTGCTCCTGATGGTATTTTTGGCGATTGCAACAATGATCATGGCCCAGCCAAAAACATCAATTGAAACCACAAAAATGTCAGAAACCCTGTATCATTTTAAGGTCACGACCTTTTATCCTGTAAGCACGCTTGCCTCCATTGGACCTGATGGCATTCTGCTGGTAGATCCCGGCATGGAACAGTCATACAAAGAGCTCATGAAAGTCCTGGCTGAACTGAGTGACATGAAGGTGACCAAGGTAATCAATACCCACTCCCATGATCACCACACCAGCATGAATAAAAAACTTGGCGAAACCGCTGAAATTGTGGCACACGCCGCCAGCGCAGAACTCATGCGGGGTGATCTCGATGTCCTGGTTGAGTGGCCCCAAAAAGCCTTCCCCTCCAGGTCTATTGATAGCGAAACCAGTTTTGTCTTTAACGGTGAGGAAATCAGATTGATTCCCGTAACTGGAGGACACTGCAAAGATGACCTCCTGGTATATTTCCCAGAATCCAAGGTAGCCTGTACCGGTGGAGTGCTCAAAGCGGGTTCATACCCCATGATAGATTTTGCCCGTGGGGGTGACTTTAGAGGCTTTCCTGCGTTGGCTCGCAAGGCACTTTCTTATTTTCCTAGAGATGTCACTTTTGTTCAATCCCATGGTGAAAATTTCGATTATACCCAGGCCAATGAGTATGTGGAAAGAGTGGAAAAAAGTATTCCTTTGATCAAAAAGGCCGTCTCAGCCGGAAAAACTCCAAAAACAATGCTTGATGACGACATCTTTTCGGTATTGGCTGATGATGACAAGGCTTATCCAAATAGAGGGTTTTGGATCCAAACCATTCATCGCGGCTTAACCATGAAGAATAACGGGGTAAAAAAGTCTTTAACCGCTCCACTTTTTCATGCGCTTCAAAAAGGCAATGGAGGCGATGCTACCAAGATTTATAGAGAGCTAAAGAAGACCAGTCCTGAGGAATATGGTTTTAATGAAAACGTTCTCAATGCCCTCGGGTACTATCTGCTGGGAAAAGACCGCCTGGATGACGCTGTCAAAATTTTCAAATTGAATGTGAAGGAATATCCCAAAGCTTTCAATGTCTATGATAGTCTTGGAGAGGCCTATATGACCAAAGGCAATATTCGGCGGGCAAAGCGCAATTATAAAAAGTCTATTCGTATCAATCCAGAAAACCAAAATGGTATCGATATGTTGGAAAAACTGTCCTCTTTATAACACAACTCCGCTACACGTTACAAATTAAAGAGGCCTCGATTTTCGAGGCCTCTTTAATTTCTGAAAATAGAAACTGTTTAGCTGGGCGCTTGGAACTTCGTTTTTTGTTCCTGATAGTAGGTATCATCTGGTTGAAGAACAATGCACTCATCCATGACAGCGACGGCCTCATCAATGCGTCCAAGTTTCCAGAGGACCTCACCTTTGGTATCCATGATTTGAGCTTTTTCTTTGGCTCCTTCATCCTCAGCCAGCATGGCGATTCCCTGATTCACCCGTTCCAGGGCATTTTCCAGGTTGAGCTCAAGCTGGGTCATTCGCCAGGCATAGCCGTTCAAAAGACCTGAGCTTTCTTTGTGTACACCAGACATAAAGTCAACATAGCGACGATAGGTATCAGCTTCTGCTTCTTTGTCCTTTATTCCACGGTAAAAATTCCGCAAGGCATCATAGGCCTGGGGAAGAACTTCTGTATTGGTCTCGTTGTTAATAAAGGAAACCAGGGTCTCTGGATCTGAATTCTCTTTGGCATGGTAGAGTGCCATTTTCAGCGCTGCTGTTGAGTGCAGGGTTGCATCTACCCCAGCCAGACCAAAAAGCATTTCCCAGTAAGTCATGGCTACTTTGAGACCACTTGAAGCTTCTACTTTTCCAGCCAGATTCACCAGAAGATCTGCATTGTCTGGGTCGTTCTGGAGCTGCTTCACCAGGTCAGGAATCGTATTGATCCCATTGCGAATGCGTGTCATCTCTGCCAGATATTCCTGGGGAGGCATGAAGCCTACAATGCGATCAACTTCATTGCCATCTTCATCTACAAAGACAAAGGCGGGGATGCCGGTGATATTGAAACCTTTCCTAAGTTTTTTGTTCTCGGTGGAGTCTACGTTGAGATGATATGAAACGAAATTCTCTTCAGCATATTTGATGAGTGCAGGGTCAATAAATGTTTCGGCATCCAGCCGAACACAGGAGCCTCACCACTTTGCCCAGAACTCATAGCCTATTAACTTCCCATCTGCTTCCACCTCTATACTGGCATCAGTAATCCATGGGTAAACAGGTTCTTTTTCTGCACAAGCAAAGATCATCAGTCCCGCAATGGCCGCGAACCATAGGTTTTTTGTTTTCATGATTGTCCTTTCAATAATATCAAATCAAATTTTTGGTCTTACGAAACTATTGTCAATGCTAAGTAAATGCAACGGCACAATCGTAGATCATCTCACTTGATAAGCCTGAATTTCTATTTTTCCTGGATCCCATTTCGACTTTTTTTACGGGGACGATTTTTTTCTTTCAGAGATTATTCTATTCAAAAAAAACAGGTCACTGAGATAGTTGTTTTTTATTCCTTCGCATCCTTTTACCTTGAACAACTACAGCAAACAAAAAAGGAGGTAAGTGTATGAAGTTTTTCATAGGCCGTGTGTTTATGATATTGATACTTCTGACCGGCATGATCTATGGCCAGGGTGTCACCACAGCCGCTATCAGTGGCAAGGTTACCAATACTGATGGTGAGGTGCTGGTCGGAGCTAACGTTATTGCACTACACGTTCCCACGGGTACCGTTTATGGTGCTTCGACAATGACCGATGGCTACTACTATATCCCCAACATGAAGATTGGTGGACCTTAT